>CAMWSK010000005.1 GCA_947176895.1 uncultured Prevotellaceae bacterium
CCCTGCATCTCGTATGCCCATCCCTCACAGAAACAGAACTGCGAATCGTTGGGATACAGACGGTGCAGCGTGTCAAGGTAACGAAGAGCATGGTCCAGTTCCCTTGCGTTGAGCAAAGTTCCCAACCGCAATGCGGACATGTAGCGTTCTTGTTTCCGCTTGATTTCCTGCTCTGCGAGTTCCTTCTTCTCCTCACTTTGTCTACACGACTGGAGGACCGGTGTAAGAAGACACAACAGCAGGAATAGCATGAAGGACTTATATGATTTTGACATTTTGATATCGTTTCTGTTTTTAATTATAAATCATTGTTTACTGACTTTTCGCAGTAAAGATAGTTATATTTTCCATCATGACACCAGTAACTTGCAGAAATCTTCTGCCATATAAAATAATTCCATAATTATGTCCTTCCCAAAAACACCGCGATGAACGAAACAAAACGCCGCGGCGAACCAACTCATTCGCCGCGGCGTTTCATCCATTACATCGCGATGTTTATTTTACTCCCTGAAGAGACTTCATCGGGAATACCCTATTTCAGCAAGCGGAAGTACTGGTCGAGCAGTTGTTTCGCTGCCACGAAACTGGTCTTTTTGCCCTGCAGCACATCCTGTTCCTGAGCCTGCAGAAGCGTCTCGATGGTGGGGTTCTGGTAGAAGCTGTTGCGCAACTGCTCGTTGATGCTCTCGTACATCCAGAACTTCGCCTGCTCGTTGCGGCGATGCTCAAAATAGCCGTTGGCCTTCGCATGAGCCACGTATGCGTAGACCATATCCCATATTTCCTTGATGCCGGTGCCATAGAAGCCGCTATAGCAGAGCACCTGCGGCGTCCAGCCACTCTCGGGCATCGGGAAGAGATGGAGCGCGTTGCAGAACTGCGTGGCGGCCAGCCGGCACTTGTCCACATTGTTGCCGTCGCACTTGTTGATCACGATGCCGTCGGCCATCTCCATGATGCCGCGCTTGATGCCCTGCAGTTCATCACCCGTGCCTGCCAGTTGTATCAGCAGAAAGAAGTCGACCATCGAGTGGCAGGCCGTCTCGCTCTGTCCCACGCCCACGGTCTCCACAAATATCTTGTCATAGCCGGCGGCCTCGCACAGGATGATGGTCTCGCGCGTCTTGCGGGCCACACCACCCAAGGAGCCTGCTGAGGGACTGGGACGTATGAAGCTGTCGGGGTGGACGGAGAGCTTCTCCATGCGCGTCTTGTCGCCCAGGATGCTGCCCTTGGTACGCTCGCTGCTGGGGTCGATGGCCAGAACGGCCAGTTTGCCCCCGTATTCGCGCAGCACGTGCAGGCCGAACTCGTCGATGCTGGTGCTCTTGCCGGCACCGGGCACGCCGCTGATGCCCACGCGGATGCTGTTGCCACTATAGGGCAGGCACTTCTCTATCACCTCCTGGGCCATCTGCTGATGCGCGGGATGCGTGCTTTCCACCAGGGTCACGGCCTGGCCCAACACGCTGGTGTTACCTTTCAAGATGCCTTCCACGTACTCCGACGCCGTCAGATGACGCTGGGCAAAACGGCCACGCCGCAGATAGGGATTGCGCGTGCCCATGGGAATCACACCGGCATTCACCTGCAAGCCGGCATACTCGCTGCTGTTCTCGGGATGTTCCATCATATCGGTCAGGGATTATAGGTTGATATGTCCAATTGCATTTTGGCCCGGCGCGGGTCATTGCTGATGATGAGCACACGTGTCTGCGCCTTGGCCTTGGCCAGTTCCCGCGTGTCGACGGTGACACGGAGCTTTGCCACTCCATGAGCGGGAATCACGCGGTCGGACAGACGCACGCCCAAGGCCCGGTTGAACACCTGCACGGCCTGGATGGTGAGGGGTGACTCGCCGATATTGGTCAGCAGCAGGGTCTTCTCCAACTTTTTCTTGCGTCCATTGAGGGGAATGCGCACACGGTCGTTCACCAGGCTGTCGCCGTCCATCACCACCACCTGCGGAGCTTTCTCCATCTGATCGGCCGTGAGATTGGCCAACGGGGGCAGCAGCACGGCGCTCACCACCACCTCGGTCTTCTCGCTGATGCGGTCGCCGGGATAGCGGCCGATGTAGATGCTCGTCTGATTCAGGCCGTCGAGCATCAGTTTGTCGCTGTGAAGCGTGATACGTACCTTGCCGGCCCTGCCCTTGCGGATTGTCCGGGGGAAGCACTCCGCCTCAAGATACGGGGGCAGGTGCATCAGCTGGGGCGTGTAGTCCTCGTCGCCGGTGTTGGCCACCATCAGCTCGGCCACAGGATGGTCACCCTTGTTCACATCGTTAAACTCTATGGAGTTGGTGTTCAGGCGCACGAAGCCCAAGTCCACGGGATAGTCGCCGGCGAAGTCCTCGGAGCTCAGGGTCTCCACCACACGCCCCCGGAAACCCACGTAAAGGGGTTCGGGTGAGGCGTTGCTATAGATGGCGAGTTCGCGGTAGAAGGTGCCCATCATCGCGGCATCATACACCGCCGTGATGGCCGACTGCTTGCCGGGAGCGATGGGAGCCGTGGAGAAATCTACGGACACGCAGCCGCACGAGGGTTGCACTTCCTTTATGACAAGTGGTTTGTTTCCCGTGTTCTTCACCTGAAAGGTGATGGTCTTGGGTGTCTGGAAAGAGAGGTCGCCCAGCTTCTGAGGCGTGTCCACGCTTATCTTGGGTTGAGCCCAAAGCGCAGAGGCGACCGCGAACGAGGCGATGAGTGTGGTTATTCGTTTCATTTCAAGGGAATCATTTTTCTACAATTAACGTGTGGTCGGCATCACGACCCTGATACTCGGGGGCAAGACTGCACTCAATCGTGCTCACACCCGTGTGGTAGGTTCCGGGGCGCTCCACATAATAGTCCTGACGGAAGCGGTAGTGGCCGCGGGGAAGGCTCAGGATATGATAGAGCAGACGGCTGTCCTGCACCTCCAGGTAATAGCATAGACCATCCTGCCAACGGCATCCCGAGAGCAGGTCCACGGCCTCGAGGTTGGCGGGGCGCGGCACGCTGACGGTGACATACTCATAATCCGTGTCAGCCATGATGCGCTGGGTCAGCGTCACACGACTGCCGGCCTTCAGACCGGCGGGCACATCCTGGCGCACGGCCAAGCCCGTGGTGTCGCTCTCAACTGCGGTGTATTCCTGACGGAAACGGGCATAGGCAGCACCCCAGCTCTGGCCCTCGTTCAACTTATGCAGGCGCAGTTGGGCGGGCAGCTGTGTGGCATCCAGGGTGTCGCAGGCATAGCCTTTCTCGTCCTCGCCCGCAACGATGTTGGTGACAGTGCGCTTGCCCTTCCAGGTCACCTGCATCACGTCGCGGGCAATCTGTTCGGGCTTCTTATAATTGGCAAGGAGGGCGTAGATGGCATTCACGCTGCTGATAGGCGTATCCCACACTTGCGTGCGCTTCTGCATCAGCAGATTTTGGCGCATGCCACCCAACAAGGCGGTCTCCTCCGGCTCCACCAGCTGCAAAGCCTCCATCAGCTGCACATGGATGTCCAGCTTGCGGTTGACGCTTTGCATGGGGCCCTGGGGATGTTCGATGTAGGTCCCTCGCTCGGGTGTGCTGACCAATCGGGACTTGAATGCCTCCACCATGGCCTGCGCCTTGCGTTTCTGTCCCTGCCGTTGCAGCATCACGGCGACCAATGCCTGGCCTTCCAGACTGAGATCTTCGGGCTTCAGTTCTTTCACGAAACGCAACAGGCTGTCCGCCTTGGCCTGCTCTTGCTTGGTGAGCTTCACATCGGTGGCCTGCACGATATACAAAGTGCGCAGACGGTCGCTCCGCCACATGCTCTCCACAGGACTGTCCTCGTTCAACAGATAACCGACAATCTTCCGCAGCATACCGGCATCCTGTGCCTCACCCGTGAGCATCTGCAGACGGGCAAGTTGGAAGCCTACCTCACGGGTGATGTACCGTGTGCCCGGCATACCGGGATACCAGCTGATGCCTCCATCGGGCTGTTGCATCTTGGCGAGGCGGGTGCGCAACACATCGATGCTGTCCTCGGCCTCCACACCCAACTTCTTGGCCACCGCTTGGGCGTACAAGGCTGTCAGGGTGTAGAACACACCGCTGCCTTTCTGTTCGGCGAGTGCGGGCAAGGCCTCCACGGCCAACTGCTCGGGGTGGGCGGTGTATTGGATGACGAGTGCACGGTCTTCGGCATCTTTGGGATAGAGCTTGCCGAGGTCGAACGTGTATTCTCCGGCCTTGGGTGCGGTGATGGGTAATGTATTGGTCACGTCAATGGCGGTGGGAAGCACGCTGAGTGCATGCTGTTCGCCATCGCTGAAGTCCTCGCCTTCCACCATCCAGCGCACCAATACGTCGCCGTCCTCTACCTTATATATATAGGTAAGGGTGGTGTCAGCCTTGGCGGCGAGGGTCAACGAGCCGCGACGGTTGAGCAGCAGCTTGCCGCTCTTGGCATCCTTCACCTGCATCGTGGCCTTCACTTGCTGTGCTTGGTCGGTGGCATTCGTCAGCGAGCCGCGCAGAACGGCCTCATCACCCTTGCGCAGGAAGCGGGGCAGACGGGCCTGGGCCATCACGGGCTTTTGGGCCACCAGTTCGTGGCCGAAGGTGGTGTGCATCAGGTCGGCGGTGTGGGCCACTGCACGCAAACGCCACGTGGTGATGCTTTGCGGCAGGGTGAACTCCAGCACGGCCTGGCCATTGGCATCGGTACGTACCCGGGCATTGAAGTAGGCGGTTTCCTCAAAGTTCTCGCGCAGGGGCAGGGCGGCGGTGGGGTCTGCCTGCTCTTCCTCGGCGGCACCCGCGCCGGCATCCGAGGAATCTTCAACGGATTCCTCAGCCATGGCATCCGCCACCGACGAGGGAGGGGTTGCACCGGCCACCTCTTTGGCGGACGAACGACTGGCGGCGAACACCACATTCTCGCGAAGCATCAATTTTTTCCCGCCGCCTGTGCCACGAATGCGCATGGATTGGCCGAACCATTGGTTGTCCAAGCGAGCATACCGGCCGAAGACGGGTTCCTTCAGACGCGCCTGTTGCAGCGTGGTGCTCACGTATGCCGTCTCCCACTCGCGCGAGAGGCTGCTGAAAGGCAGGAAGGAATCAAGGTCGCCCAACGAGAGGCTCAGGTCGAGCGTGTGGGGATTCAGGCGGTCGAGACCGGCATCATAGAGCGTGGCCAGCACATTGGCCGCAGCGGGTGTGCCGTCGGGGCGCAACAAGGTCAGCCGCCATTGCTCGTGGTCGCCGGGTTGTGCCAAGTCGCGGAAACTGTCCCACCGCAGGCGGAGCCGCATGTCGGGACGGAAAAGGTGAAGGGTCTTATACTCGGCGTACACCTTCTCGTTCAATGTGGTTACGATAGACAGGGACAGCGACTTGCCGTATTCCTCACGGTAAGGCACGGGGAAGGTGTGGCTGCCACGGGTCAGGCAAAGCAGGGTGTCCTGATGCACGCGGCCCGCTGTGCTGAGGGTGACGTAGACCCATGCCTGCGCCCGGTTCGTCGAGAGTGTGACCTCGGCGGGATGGGCAGCGTCGAAGCTGTCGCGCGGACAGGTCACCAGGAAGGTGCTGTCCACCTCCCTCGGGCGCGGCGTGAAGGGGCGCAGTACATAAATGCGCCCGGCCTGTTGCTGTTCGCCGTAAGTGCTCAACACATCCAACTGCACATTGAGCAAGCGCTCCACGGTATCTTTAGGCAAGGTCAGGCGGAAGCTGCCCTCGCCATCCGTGAAGAGGGTGTCCACTTGATTGGCCTTACCGGACTGGTTTATGCGCCAATAGTTGTGGGCCAACCACTTGCCGGTGACGCGGGCACCGCGCAGGGGGGTGCCGTCGAAGCGGCGTGCCTTACCGGATATCGTTACGGAATCGGCGGTGTGTTGCAGGCTGTCGGCCAGTTCCACCGTGAACGTGGGACGGCGATAGTGCTCCACACGCACCTGAACCGAGGTGTAACCCTGGGCAAGCAGCGTCCATCGGCCCAAATGCCGGTTCACGGGCAGGGTGAACGTTGCGCTGAACACACCCAGCGAATCGGTGCAGACCGTCATGCGCTCCACCTCCTCATACGCGGCGTTGCGCAGCACCAGCAACACGCTGTCGCCACCAAGGGTGCGATACCTCCAGCCCTGTTGGCTGTAAACGATGCCTCCCACCTTCATCTCCTGGCCGGGCCGGTAGATGGAGCGGTCGGTGTAGAGGTGGACGTGCCGCGTGGTTTCCTCACCGGCCACATACCACGGTCGGTAATAATGCAGGTATTCTATCCCGTGGCCCGGCTCCGTGGCGGCACCTATGCGGGCATAAAGTCTCTTCCGGTCGTCCTTCTCCTTGCTCAGGCTTACCATTACGTTGCCCTGTGCGTCCGTTTTGCGGTGGGCATAGGGCAGAGCGCCCTTACTATCATCATGGAACAGTTCGATGTCCACGCCCTGCCGCGGTTCGCCGGTCATGCGATCCACCACCACAATGCGCATCAAGTCTTCGGGTTGCCCCTGACACAGCATCTGCAGGCGGCTGACCATCAGTGTGGCGAACTGCGGCTTCACTTTATCCTTTGTCTTCACACGCGGACGGGGCAGGAAGCTGAATTTATAGGTACCCAAAGCCGCAGGTGCCGTCCATGCGACGGTGTCGGTGTACCACCCGGCATCGCATCTGTCCTCGGGGAAGCGGTAAAGCGCGCCGCCCCACTCCACGCTCTGCATGTTACGGGAGCTAAACACCCAGTCATACGTGCGGCCGGGGTAGGCCAACTTTGCGGCGTGCCAATTGAAGGAAGGGTCGGTCAGCGTGAGCAACTCGTTTTGAAGTTGGGCGCGTCCCTTGTACTTGGGATAGCGCTTGATGGCCTCGGTCAGATACGTCTTCTTTTGGGCGTCGCTGACGTAATAGCAACGGCTGAGCAACAAATACAGGTTGGCAGCGTCGTCCAGGTCCTGATAACGGTCCAAAAGGCCCTTCAGCTTCTGCTCCTGCTGTTCGCCCGGAACGTTGCTCTGCATCAGGGAGTCGGTGGCCAGCCTGAGCGCGGCACGGCGGTTGCCCTGCGACTCGTAGCGCCGGATCATCTCGCCCCACGAGGGCACTCCGGACAGTGTGTCAGCCACCTGTGCGCCCAAGTTGTTGCACAGGGTGTACCAGGCCACGGACAGCATGTCGCCGCCGAAGGGGTCATCCTTGGACTCTTCCTCCAGCAGCACCGGCCATTGTTTTGCCTTCATGCCGGCCAGCAGGTCGGGATTACCCAGGGCACGGCGGAATGCCTCTTGACTGCGCTGCATATAATCCTCATAACCCGCATACCTGGCCTGATAAGCCCACGTGGAATAGAGGCGGCCCAGACACAAATCGGCCACAGCCTGTTCCCCGGCCGTGGGCAACGAGGCACGGAAGGATTCGATTTTCCGGATGCAGGAATACACGCTGTCGGGGTGAACCGTGGCCGTCTGCATCACATTTTTCAGCATATTCACCAGTCCCTCATCGGTCTTCTTGTTGGCGAAGACCAACGTCGGGAGCAAAAAGAACAGGAAAACAAGGATTTTCTTCATAACATTATGGAGGCTGCAACGGCCTCGTTCTTGTCAATTCATGATTATATTCCGACCCCTGTGCGACCACGTTTCATCCACATTCGCACATCCGAACTTCCACCACGTAGGGACGTATCTCGAGACACGTCCCTACCTTGTGGGTGAATTTCCGTTTATCGCTGCCGGTTCCCCTTTATTTCGCGGGAATCTCGGTGAGCAGCCGGGTCAGGAAGTTCCAGAACTTCTCCACCGAGGGAATCAGACAACGCTCGTTGGGCGTGTGGGGACTGCGCAGCGTGGGGCCGAAGCTCACAAGATCCATCTTGGGATAAACGCCTCCGATGATGCTGCACTCCAGGCCGGCATGGCAGACCTCCACCTTGGCCGGAGTTTCGGGATACATTGCGTTGTACACCTCCACCATCTTTGCCGTGATAGGACTTTGGAAGTTGGGTTGCCATGCACCGTATTTTCCGCTGTATTCCACACGCATACCCGCCATAGAGAAGCAGGCTTCGTGGCGCTCCTGGATATACTCCATCATGGTCTCGTTGCTGGAGCGTGCCAACACCAGTATCTCCACCTTGCCCTCCCGGATGTTCACGATGCCCAGGTTGGAACTGGTCTCCACCACCGTGGGGATGGAGGGGATATGGCGCAACACGCCGTCGTGACAGGCCGTGAGGGCGTTCACCACGTTGTCCTGAATCTCCTGCGGCATCTCGCCCTTGGGCAGTTCGCAGCTCTCGACGGTCACCTCCAGACCTTCTTCAATGCCGGCATATTCGTCCCGGAACACCTGTTGGCAATAGGCCACCAGCTCCTTTATGTCCGAAAGGTTCTCTTCGGGGATAGTAACCACGGCCTCCGCACTGCTGGGGATGGCGTTGCGCATGTCGCCGCCCACCCACGAAGCCAACACGGCATCATCATCCTGAATAGCCTGGCGCACCACACGCGCCATCAGCTTGTTGGCATTGGCACGCCCCAGACCGATTTCCAGTCCCGAATGGCCGCCCTTCAATCCCTTCACGACAATCTTCACGGCCACATCGCCCTCTTCGGGTTCCACCTCCTTATAGCCCATGAACACGTTGATGTTCACGCCGCCGGCGCTGCCGATGACAAACTCGCCCAGCGTCTCGTTGTCGATGTTCAGCAGGATGTCGCCCGTCAGCGTGTCGGCGGCCAGATGATTCACGCCATACATGCAGGTCTCCTCATCTGCGGTAATCAGCGCCTCCAGCGGACCATGCTTCAGGTCCTTGCTCTCGAAGACGCCCATGATGGCGGCCACGCCGATGCCATCATCGCTGCCTAAAGTGGTACCCTTGGCCTTCAGCCACTCGCCGTCGATGTAGGTGTCGATGGGGTCGGTCTCGAAGTTGTGCGTGCTCTCCTTGGTCTTCTGAGGCACCATGTCCATGTGGGCCTGCAACACCGCCGTGCGCAGATGCTCCATGCCCGGGGTGGCAGGCTTGCGCATCACAATGTTCTCGCCGCCATCCTTGAAAGCCTCGATACCGCGCTCGGCAGCCCAATCGAGCAGAAACTGCTGCACTTTCTCCAAGTGGCCGCTGGGGCGGGGCACCTGAGTCAGCAAATAGAAATTATGCCACATGGCCTGAGGAGCCAGATCCCGAATTGTCTTTTCCATAATCGTCAATGTTTGATTTAGTCATTTGTAATGCAACAAATTTAGTTCTTTTTCCTTATATATAAGGCACGCCCTTCCTTAAAAATCCATAATACCCCATCACAGATTGCAAGCCCGCAACCTGTTTTCCCACGCACGAGGAGGAAAAACCGTGATGCGGCCAATATCTTATAACTACAACTAACTACAACCAAAAGTACGATTTATATAACTAACGTGAGTTCGATGGACCCCCAACAAGACAAGCCATGTGTTTCATGCCGTTTGCAAAGCCTTCAAAACATGTTCATCTTTTTCAAGAAACATGTTCATCTTTTTCAAAAACGTGTTCATGTTTTTCAAAAACATCAAGATGTTTTTTTTCGGGGGCTTGGAGAAGGAGAATTTTACAGGCCTTAAAAATTCATCGAGCTCACGTTAACCAAGCTTCCGGTTATAAAAAACATTCCGGCGAACAATCGTTTTTTATCGCCACGCAAGACATTTATTACATGTGTTTTCCGCCATCAATGACGGATTAAGTGTCAGCCGGCGGTCTGCGTCTTCCGGGTCAACGCCAAAGCTCCCAAGGCCCAAAGGCCCAACAGAGCCACCAGAAGCGTCTGAATCGTGTGGACGATAAGCACAAACAACACGCCCTCGTTGGCCCCCACGCCATAAAGCACCAGCACCGTCTTCACGGCAAAATGCCACGAACCGGCCCCGTTGGGTGTGGGCACCAATACGGCAAACGAGCCCACCACGAAGGCCACCATGGCACACATCGGGCCCAAGTGTTCGGTGAAGCCGAAACAAAAAAACGTAAGGTAGAAATGAAGGTAATAGGAAAGCCAGATGCCCAGGCTTTGAAGCAGAAAGAGGCCTTTATCCTTCACACGCCGGACGCTTCCCAATCCCTGCGACAAGCGTTGCCAGAGTTCGCGCGTGCGGCGATAGACACCCAAACGGCGCACCAGACAAACGCCCATCAGCAAGACAAGCAGACCGCACACAAGGGTGACGAGATAGCCCGCCGCCGTAAGCCCCTGCAGGACACCCGCCAACGACATGCCCGTGCGCGACATGAAATCGGCGAACACAGGAATCTCCACCACCACGGTCAGCGCCGTGAGCAGCAGGATAATCGCCATATCCACCACACGCTCGCAGACCACCGTGCCCACGCCCTCCACAAAGCGGACGCCGTCCCACCGGCGAAGCACTCCGCAGCGCAGCACCTCGCCCACGCGGGGCACCAGCAGCGAACTGGCATAACTAAGGAAGACGGCATTGACGGACGTGCCCAAACGCACGGGCTGGCCGATGGCACGCAGGCTCTGGCGCCAGCGCGTGGCCCGCAACACCTGGGCCAACACGCCGAAAGGCAGGCTCAGCAGCATCCAGCCCCAGCGCATATCGCTCTGAAGCGATTGCCGGATATCGCCCCAAGACACTTGGCGATACATCCACCAAAGAATGCCCCCGGCAAACAGCAAGGGAAGCAACACTTTGAGGGAAATGTTTAGAATACGTTTCAAAATTTTGCACTATCTTTGCCCGCAAAAGTACGAAAATATCTTATACAGCACATAAATGAAGCCGGTAAAACCCAAAAAGTTCCTCGGTCAGCACTTCCTGACCGACCTGAAAACAGCCAAAGACATTGCGGACACGGTGGACCATCTGCCCGACCTGCCGGTGCTGGAGGTGGGGCCCGGCATGGGCGTGATGACACAGTTCCTGATTGAGAAGCCGCGACCGCTGAAAGTGGTGGAAATCGATTTCGAGAGCGTGGCCTATCTCAGGCAGAACTATCCCGCACTGGAGGAGAACATCATCGAGGACGATTTCCTGAAGATGCACCTCGACCGCACATTCGGGGGCAGGCCCTTTGTGCTCACGGGCAACTATCCCTACAACATCTCCAGCCAGATTTTCTTCAAGATGCTTGACTACAGGAACCTCATCCCCCTGTGCACCGGAATGATACAAAAGGAGGTGGCCGAACGGATCGCCGCACGCCCGGGGTCGAAGACCTACGGCATCCTGAGCGTGCTCATCCAGGCGTGGTACCATGTGGACTATCTGTTCACCGTACACGAACATGTGTTCAACCCTCCCCCAAAGGTGAAGAGCGCCGTCATCCGCATGGTGCGCAACGAGGTGCAGGAACTGGGCTGCGACGAGGCGTTGTTCCGCCGTGTGGTGAAGACCACCTTCAACCAGCGGCGCAAGACGCTGCGCAACAACATCAAGCCGCTGCTGGGCGAACTGGGGCTGGAGGGTGCCCCCTTCCTGCAGGACGACCTGTTCAACAAGCGCCCCGAACAGCTGAGCGTACAGCAATTTATCGAGCTGACCAACATGTTGACTGCAGAAAAGGGAAAAAGGGAATAAAAAGACCCGACAAAAGCAAAAAAGCAACGGAAACCTTTGTCAATAACACGGTTTTCCCTATTTTTGCAAGAGCCATACTTAATTTATGTAAAACAACACCCTAAACTATGGACGACTATTACGCGGAGAATATGATTCTGTAACGGGGGACGGAGCATCCAGGATGTTGCCCTCCCACAAGCTGAAAGAGCGTATTCTAATCCCAACATCAAGCAAAAACAAACGGAGGAACAACCCTACGACATGCGAACCTTCTGGAACACGAAACATGGCCTGCGAACCATAGACAATTGGGAACCCGACTGCTGGGTTCAGGTAACTTGCCCCTCGCAAGAAGACACCGACTTCCTTGTAAACCAACTCGGACTGCCTGACTACTACATCAGCGACATTGCCGATACCGACGAGCGTGCCCGCTACGACAACGACGACGGGTGGGTGCTCATCATCCTGCGCATACCTTATGTCAAAGAGGTACGCTCGCGCACACCCTTCACCACCATCCCACTGGGTATCATCATGAAAGGCAACGTGTGTGTGACCATCTGCAATTTCGAGACCAACATGATGATAGACTTTGTCAGCTATCAGCAGAAACGCGGACGAGGCTTCACCGACAGCATCGACATGACCTTCCGCATCTTCCTGTCCAGCGCCGTCTGGTATCTGAAACGACTGAAGCAAATCAGCTCGCTCATCGACTCCTCGAAGCGCAACCTCGACAGAAACGTGGACAACGAGGACCTTATCGGACTGAGCCGGCTGCAAGACAGCCTCACCTACTTCGTCACATCCATCCGCGGCAACGAGAACCTGCTTTCCAAACTGAAGTTCAAGTTGCCCATCGACGAACTGGACGCCGACCTCATCGAAGACGTGAGCATCGAGATGACACAGGCACGGGAAACCACAGCCATCTACAGCAACATCCTTGACAGCACACTGGACACCTATGCCAATGTGATCAACAACAACATGTCGAAGGTGATGAAGATGCTCACCAGCATCTCCATCATCATGATGTTCCCCAACATGGTGAGCGGCCTTTTTGGCATGAACCTGCTCAACGGCATGGAGACATGGACCTGGGGCTTCCCCATCGCCCTGCTCATCTGCGTGGCCGTCACCTCGGCTTTCTTCTGGTATTTCAAGAGGAAATCCTGGTTCTAAACAGCAAAACAACTTAACATTATTAACCCCTAATCCCCATTCGATTATGGACACTCTGGAACAGACACCATTGACTGAGACCCCGACCCCCGAAACGGAGGTTCAGGTCACCGAACCCACCCCTCAGGAGCAACCCGCAAACGACACACCCCTGATGAAAACCAAAGAGGAAGTCGTGGCACGCGCACAAGAACTGGCCAAGGCCGACGAACCGGCCGACAAGCAGGAAATGGACTTGCTGAAGCAGCTCTTCTACCGCTACCACAGCGCCGAGATGAACGAAAAACGCCAGGCCTTCATCGACGCAGGCGGAGACCCCATGGCCTACCTGCCCGAACCCGACCCACAGGAACCCTTGTTTAAGGAAGCGCTTCAAACCATCCGCCAGCGCAGGACCGACGCGTTGGCCGCCATGGAGAAAGAGCGCAACGAAAACCTGGAGAAGCGCCTGGCCGTCATTGAAAAGATAAAAGTGCTGGCCACCACACCCGAAGAGGCCAACAAAAGCTACGAGGACTTCCGCCAACTGCAAGAGGAATGGCGCGAGATAGGCCCCGTGCCCGCCGAGAGCGTGACCGAGACCTGGAAAAACTACCAGCTCTATGTGGAGCAGTTCTACGACATGCTGAAGCTCAACAGCGACATGCGCGAATACGACTTCCGCAAAAACCTGGAGGCGAAGACCGTGCTGTGTGAACAGGCCGAAGCACTAACCCGGGAGACCGATGTGATTGGTGCCCTGAACAAACTGCAGGCCCTGCATCAGGAGTGGAAAGAAATAGGTCCCGTGAGCAAAAACCTGCGTGAAGAGATATGGAACCGCTTCCGCGATGCCAGCACCATCATACGCAAACGCCATCAGGAATTTTTCGAGAACCGCAAGGCACAGGAAGAGGAGAACCTGCAAAAGAAGACCCAACTGTGCGAACAGGCCGAAGCCATTGAGACCGACGGACTGAACACCTTCGCCCAATGGGACACCGAAACCAAGAAAATACTGGAACTGCAAGCCACATGGAAGACCATCGGCTTCGCTCCCGCCAAGCAAAACAACCAGATATTCGAACGCTTCCGCGTGGCCTGCGACCGCTTCTTTACGCAGAAGAACGAGTTCTTCCACAACGTAAAGGAGTCTTTGGAAGAGAACCTGAAGAAAAAGACCGCACTGGTGGAGCAGGCCGAAGCACTGAAAGACAGCACCGAATGGAAGAAGACCACCGACACGCTGATAGAACTGCAGAAGCAGTGGAAGCAGATAGGAGCCGTTCCCCGCAAGGTGAGCGACCAGCTGTGGAAACGCTTCACCTCGGCCTGCGACACGTTCTTCGAGGCCAAAAGCCAGGCCAACGCCGGCCAACGCGCCGAGCAACAGGAGAACCTGAAAGCCAAACAAGGCATCATCGAACAGTTGAAAACGCTGTTGGAGGAAAGCGAGGAAAGCGCCTCACAGAAAGTACGTGAACTGCAAAAGCAGTGGAACGAAACCGGCCACGTGCCCATGCGCGAGAAAGACAAGATTTATGAGGCCTATCACGCAGCGGTGGACGCCCTCTACAAGAAGTTCAACCTTTCGCAAGCCCAGCGTCGCCTCAACAGTTTCAAGACCAGCCTGAAGGTAACCGCAGAAAAGGAGGGTAGCAACCTGGGGCGCGACCGCGACCGTATGCAGCGTGCCTACGACATGATGAAGAACGAGATTCAGACCTATGAGAACAACCTCAGTTTCCTCTCCGTAAGCAGCAAGAAGGGCAACTCCCTGGTGGCCGACATCACCAAGAAGGTGGAGAAACTGAAAGACGAACTCAACCTTCTCGGCCAGAAAATCAAGGCCATCAACGAGGCCATCCGCCAAGAGCAGCAGAAATAAGCCCGCTCACAATATCGCTATCCCCATTCGACCGGCTCCGTCCGGCCCATGAACCGCACTCCAAAAGTCGTATAAAAGACTTTTGGAGTGCTTTTTTTATTTGCAAAACATTTTTTACAAAACATGAACATACTCGTGCGCATCACGACACAGGCTCTTCTTTCCTGCCGTCCACAATCGCACGAGACCGGCTCTTCTGATTAGGAAAATAATTTGGGGTTCTTGCTGACAAGCAATCTCTACGCAAGAGAGGGAGATTACAATGCAAAGTTATATAAAATATTGCAGATAAGGATTCTTTTACAAAAGAAAACTGAACCGTTAATCCGGAAGCATGCCCCCGATTTAGCAAAAGCGGCAGGAAGCAAATCACTATGTCCTAATTCTAAACATGTTCTAACATTCTGTCCCTCTCTTGCGTAGAGAGGGACAAAGAAAAAGAATCTTTAGAATTATACAGAAAGCTTTATGAGACATCGGATTATATTAAGAAAAGGAGAAATGAAGACAAAACCCGTTCCACTCATTAACCGTTTTCCTACTCTGTTCTGCGATAAAAACGACCATCATTTTGAAGAACTTTATAAATCCAGCCTCTCAGAAACAACAAAGCCTGTCGTCTGGGCGCATATCGACTCATGGGAGGAAGCGGAAATCCTGCAACCCATACTCAAACAATTTGCCGAAGGTCAGCGACACACCATACTGACAACCTATTCTTCATCGTTGTCCGATGAAAATAAATTGCATCGGGATTATGATTACAGCAACTATCTGTTTCCCCTTCCCAAGGACACACCATCGAATGCCGAATCATTCCTTTCGTTGATAAAGCCGGACACAGCACTTTTTGCCGTATCGGCTTACCTATCGGGCTATCTGCTTCAACTGAGGAGGAGAAATATACCCACATTCCTGATTGCAAGAAAAATAGCGAAACCCTCCTTTCCCGGTTGCCTTGGCATTTCATCCCTTCAGGATGCACTCAAGACATTCACACACATCTTTATCTTTGACAAGAAGTCTGAGGACTTTTTGGACAAATTAGGAATCAAGCGTGCAACGGTCAACGAATATCCCCCCATTTCCGACATATGGACGAAGGAGAAGAAACATTTTTATGACCGGACAATAGAAAGGTTCATCTCCGACGAGAAATTTGTTTTCATCGGGGGAAATATCCATACGTCCCGAGATTGGAAGCGGGTGTCACAACTGGCAAACAAGAATCCCCGCATGAAGTGCATTCTTGTCCCCCACACCATAAGCGAGGAACATCTTCTTAGAATCAAATCCGAACTTAAAGGATTCACCCTCCTCTGTTCGGAATGCGACGAAAAGACGGATTTCAGCAATGTGCAGGTTCTGGTGACGGACGTCATCAATGACCCCTCCGGCATCTACCGCTACGGGGCTTGCGCCTACATTGGCGGAGGCTCTTCCCTCTTTCTCCATAACCTTGCCGAGGCGACAGCCCATGGGTTGCCTACGTCTTTCGGACCTCAAACCGGACATCCGGTTTTGCCCGAACACCTTGTCAGGTCCGGCATCAGTACGATTGTAAAGACTTCGGAAGACCTCAGCAAATGGGGAAAGAACCTTGAAGCCACCCCTTCCCTGGCACACAGGATTAACTTGGAAGCCGTACAGTTCGTGGAAAGAAGCCGGGAAACGGCCCACAGCATCTACACATGCATAAACAGCTGCCTATGAACCACGCATCCGCATTCCTGTCATTTGATGTGATACGTTATCATGTGCTTCTGTCCATTGTCAAGATGCTGTCGTATCTGCCTTTCGGGTTACTTTATGTGTTATCCGACGCGCTTTTCTTCCCCTTTTACTTCATCATACGTTATCGCCGCAAAACGGTCAGGAAGAACCTGACAGAATCTTTCCCCGACAAGAGTAGGGACGAGATTATCCGAATCGAAAAGAAGTTCTATCGCTTTTTTGTCGATATGGTTTTAGAGACCTGCAAACTGGTTTCCATCAGTCCCCGGGAGATGAAACGACACATGAAGTTCACCAACGCCGAGCTGGCAAACGATCTCATCCACAGAGGCAAGTCGGCCTCCCTCTTCTTGGGGCACTATGGCAACTGGGAATGGATATCCTCCATCGGATTGTGGCTTAGTGATGACGCCATCAAAGCGCAGATCTACCACAAGTTGAGCAACCGGACGATGGACCAGGTGATGAAGATGCTGCGGGAAAGGGCCGGCGTCGCCTGCGTGGAGATGCACCGCACCGTGCGCTTCATGGCTGACGCCGCACGCAAAGGCAGGCCGTGTCTGATAGGATTCATCGCCGACCAAGCGCCCAGGAGGAAGGACGCCAAATACTTCATCCCCTTCCTGAACCACGACACCGCCGTGCTGACAGGAACGGAAAAGGCCACCAAGCACTACGGATACGAAGCACTATTCATCAGCATAAAACGAGTGAAGCGGGGATACTATGAATGTGGGCTCACGCCGCTGCACGACAATCCGGGGACGTTGCCAAACTTCGAACTGACCGACCTGTATTACCAACGGCTGGAGCAGGAAATCAGGCGATGCCCCGAGATGTATCTGTGGACCCACAACCGCTTCAGGGCATACCGCAGACCCCGATAGCCCAACAGGCACTACTTTCTCACAAGCTAACACGACAAATGAATATGGATATTGACTTTGTAATTACATGGGTCGACATGAACGATCCCAAGTGGCAAGCCAAATTTTCTAAATACTCGAAAAACAAAAACAATACCAAAAACGGTGTCTCTAAAGCGCGGTTCCGCGACAACGGCCTCTTGAAATACTGGTTCAGAGGAGTGGAGACGTTTGCCCCATGGGTGCGGAAAGTCCATTTCGTAACGGACGGGCAGAAGCCCGAATGGCTGGACGACAGCAACCCGAAGATTCATCTGGTGAACCACGTGGACTTCATCCCCACACAGTTCCTGCCCACCTACAACTCCGTGGTCATTGAACGCTATATCCACAAGATTCCGGGGCTGAGTGAGCACTTCGTCTATTTCAACGATGACTTCTACATCATCAACCACGTCAGTCAGGAACGTTTCTTCCGAAACGGACTGCCCTGCGACATCGCCGTGTTCAACTACAGCCCTTCGTGGTCGCAATGGTACAAGACACTGAAGAACAACATTCGGATCATCAACCGCCACTTCGACAAGAAAGAGGTGATGACGCGCGACCGCGACAAATGGTTTCATGAGAGTTATGGCAGCCGCGCGCTGTGGAACTACATACTCAAGCCCTACGGCAGGTTCATCACCCTGTGCACGCCCCACAACGCCCAGCCCTATCTGAAGAGCACGTTCCACGAGGTGTGGACCGTAGCCGAGAAGGAGTTGGCGGAGACCTCGGTCAACCGCTTCCGCGCCCCGAACGACTACACGCCCGAGCTCTTCCGCACGTGGCAGATATGCCGCGGCAATTTCGAGCCATACAACACGTACGCCGACACCAAGATGTTCCCGCTGATGATCAAGTCGGGCCAGGCCGTCAAGGCCATCTGCAATCAGGCCTACTCCCTGATTTGCCTAAACGACCACGCACGCATCCGCCATTACGAGAAGGTGATGGAGGACTTGGGCAACGCCTTCGAGAGCATCATGCCCGAGAAATGCGGCTTTGAATTGTAATCATCCGTCCCCCCCTCTCACACTTCACAAACATGAACAAGGCACTTGCAGAAGTCATTGCCGGACTGATCCCCAACAAAATGATGCGCAACCAGTGGCGCGGACGCCTGAGATACGGCCTCGTCAACATATGGAAGCTGAAGCGCGCGTTGAAGCGTGACCACACGAAGCCCCGATACTATTTGGCCGTCTGTGCCATAGCCAAGAACGAAGGGCCCTATTTCAAAGAATGGATAGACTGGCACCTCAGCATGGGCGTGGACAAGTTCTACATCTATGACAACGAAAGCACGGACGACACGCGCGAAGTGCTGGAGCCTTACATCCGGAACGGCCTTGTGGACTATATCCAATTCCCCGGGCGCAAGCGCCAGCTGCCGGCCTACGACGACTGCTTCCGCCGCCACCGCACCAACGCGCGATGGATTGCGGTGATAGACTTGGACGAGTTCATCGTGCCCGTCAAGGACAAGACGATTCCCGACTTCCTACGCCGCATGGAGGGAGCGGCCGTGGTGGAGATAAACTGGCTGGTCTATGGCAGCGGCGGTGCGATGAAGAAAGAGCCGGGCGGCGTGATAGAGCGTTTCCGCAAGCACGCCCTGCCCGACCACATACTCAACCGCCACGTCAAGAGCATCGTGAACCCGAGAAAAATTTGTTCGATGATCGGTTGCCATGAGGTAGCTCGCATCTCGGGTCACGCCGTGGACTCGCACGGCCAACCGCTGACGAAGAGTTTCCGCGACCGCACTCCCCAGCAGGACGTGATACGCATCAACCACTATGCCATAAAGTCTTACGAAGAATTTCAAGACAAGCGTGCACGTGGACGCGCACGCACAAACACGTTCAGGGACGACGACTATTTCCGGCGCTTTGACCTGAACGACATTGAGGACTGACGGTCCTCAAGTCCCATTGTTGTTATTTTTCGAATTGTGACTTGATGGGGAAGCGCTTGGCCAAAAAAGCAGCGGCCCACTCGCGGTCGGCGTCCGTCACACGCTCGGAATCGTTCATACAGAAGAAGGTGGGGGAATAGCGCTCCATCCGCTTGTAATGCTTCATCTTCTGTAAGGAAAAGCGGAACGATGTCCGCTGTGTCACCACCTGCAGATGGGCCTGTTTCCTGGCCAGGGCTGTGAAGGCATACAGGTTGCGCTGAATATCCTTCGCACTGCGGATATGGTTTCCGAGCATGGCCTCTATCTCCTTGCGGAACGTGTTATGAGTCTCCTCATAGTTGCTTTTCCGATAGGCATCCACGTTGTGGTGCGTCTTCAAGTCATAATACGGCCCATATTTCTGTTGCACCAGCTTGGCCGAATTATGGATGGTCATCGTGTAGTTTCCGGGCGTTTCCTTCAGAATCCTTGTGCGGAACCAGATCTCCAACCTACGGGAGAAGCAGCGATTCATCCGCATGATGGGCAAACCGTCCGAGCCGAAGAAGGTGACGGGCGCGACGGGTTGGTTGATGAACGTGTCGTCATTGGCATACAGGAAATGTTCCGCAAGCCCCGGTATGCAATACAGGAAATGCTCAATCAAGGCGGAGTTGAAGCACGGAAGGCAGGCAGCGGGCAGGATGTCCCGGTGGTCAACCACGGTCACTTTGGGGTTTGACGTATCCAGCCACGAAGGCACCTGACTATCGGTCACGATGAACACGTGATGTATCCAGGGCGCATACATCTCTACCGATCGCAGGCTGTACCTCAGTTCCTCGTTGTCCGCATAGCGGCCCTTGCAGTCCGTTTTTGTCTGTTCCGCAGTACTTCCCGTATACACATTGTGCTTGGCTTGCCAGGCAGGGTCGCTGCCATCAACCCACAGATATACCAAATCTATGTCCATGCTTTGTCTCGTGTGCTTGTATGATGCCCCTTCGCGAGGCTTATTTCTCGTATTGTGACTTGCGGGGAAAACGCTTCTCCATGAGAGCCTTGGCCGTAGCCCTGTCGTCATCGCCCGCACTTTCAGAGTCGTTCAGGCAGAAGAACAAGGGCCGGCAGGTGTCAAGCAACTCATACTTGCTCCTGCGGTGGATGGCCACGTTGATGGATTCACTTTCACCAACATAGCGTAGCTGGCCACGCTTCTCCGCCAGCAAGATGTAAGAGAAGACAACGCGCTGGATATCGCGCTCGCTCCGAATGTGATTCTTCAAGTTGGCCCGCACCTCGTCCCGCATAACCTCCTCAATTACGTGGCGGTAGTCGCTCTTTAGATAAGCGTCCATGCAGTGGTGGGGCATAGCGTTATAGTATTTGCCGTATTTCCTGTTGACAAGCTGCGCAGCCAAAGCCACGGTAGCCCGATAGTTCGACAGCGGTTTCCTGCACACATACGTTTTCCAGAACCAGCGCAGCCGGCGGAAACGCTTGCGCCGAAGCCTTACGATGGGCAGTCCGTCGGCCGAAAAGAAGTCGGCTTCGGTTATGGGTCGGTTGATGAACGTGTCGTCATTGGCATACAGGAAATGTTCCGCGAGCCCCGGTATGCGGTAGATAAAGTATTCGATAATTACGGAATTGAAGCACGGCAGACATTCCGCGGGCAAGATGTCGCGGTGGTCCACGATGCTCACCTTGGGACTTGACGTATCCAGCCATGCGGGCACCTGGTTGTCCGTCACGATATAGATATGCCGCACCCAGGGCGCATTCATCTCCACGGAACGCAGACTGTACCTCAGTTCCTCGTTGTCCGCATAGCGGCCCTTGCAGTTGATGTCGACCGCGCTCTTAACGCGCCCGGTATAGGCGTCGTGCTTGGCCTGCCACACGGGATCGTTCCCGTTCACCCATAAATATACCAAATCTATTTCCATGCCAATTTATCCTTGATGTGTGGGTAATGTTCCAGGATTCGATTGAAAGTCTGGCAGTCGATGTCATCGTCAATGGTCACGATGACTTCGTCGGGGAAATCCCTCAATGCGGGAACCTGTTTCTTATAGGAGCGAATTTCCGCGGGATTGAACCTCACCTCAAAAAAGGGTATTCGGTCTTGTGTTCCTCGATTTCGGCCGGCAAGATGTCGCCGGGGGAACAACGGTGTATCCAAATATAAGACAATCTTGTCCGACAGGAGCGAGTCCCTGGGCACAGAGCGAAAAGCCTGTGCGGCATAGGGAAGGGCCGAAGGAAAAGAAGTAAGCGATACGATTACCTGTTGTCGGGATGCACGCATATTCTTGTGTCGGATGAGATTAAAATGGTCTATTGTTCTTGTTTATTGCACAAAGATAACATTTTTTGATGACGTATGCCGAAGGAATTAGCACTTTTTCCATCAAACTCCCGATTCATTGCCCCCAAAAGTATCCCACCGGATTTCACACGAATCCGGCGGAAAAAACAAAAGCACCGCAATCTTGTTGCGATGCTTTTTGATACTTTTTGTTGGGCTACCCGGATTCGAACCAGGAAAGGCAGGACCAGAATCTGCAGTGTTACCATTACACCATAGCCCAATAAGAAAGAAACCTTCGTTTGATTTCGGGTGCAAAGTTACGGTCTTTTTCTGTCCCTTCCAAACTTTTAAACAACTTTTTTGCCTCTTCGCTTAAAAATTCTTAAGGTTATCCCATATTTTACGCGAGTTTTTCGCTATGAAGATAATAAGAAGTATCTTTGTGGATACGTATGAAACTAACTGATTCTATTGTAAAAAGCCTTCAGGAAAAGAAGGGGAAGGATATTATGGTGGTGGATCTCGCCTCCATAGAAGACACCATTTGTCAGGCTTTCGTCATCTGCACGGGCGGTTCACCCCAACAGGTGCAGGCCTTGGCACAGGAAGTGGGCGAGCAACTGCTGGAAAATGACGGAATGCGCCCCACAGCAGTGGACGGAATGCGCAACGCCCAATGGGTGGCCATGGACTACGGCGATGTAATGGTGCACATCATGCTGCCCGATGCACGCGAGTTCTATGACATCGAACACCTGTGGGAAGATGCCGACATCACAGAAATACCCAACTTAGATTAAGAATTAAGACAAAACAAACAATGAGCGAGCAAAAGAATAACGACAACCGCGGTCCCCGCTTCTCTCTCACGTGGCTCTACGTGGTCATGGGTCTGGGCTTGGCCTACATGATGTTCGACAACTCGGGCGGAGGTTTCCTCGGCGGAGGCATCGAGGAGGCCACCTATGACGAGTTCAAGGTCATGGTGCAGAACGGATACGTCAACGAAATCGAGGTGGACAAGAGCAACGCCACCCTGGAACTTACAGCCGTACAAGGCAAGGAAGAACAAGTATTCAAGGACACGCAGGGAAAGAGCAGTGCCAGACTGAAACAGATGAAAGTGAAGGTAAGTGCCCCCAGCAATCAGGCATTGGCGGAGTTCATTGAAAAGGAACAGGAAGAAGGACACTTCACCGGCCGCGTGAAATACGTCGAGAATACCCGCAGCCTGTTCACCACCATCCTTGTGAACCTGCTTCCTCTGGTGCTCCTTGTGGTGTTTTGGATATTCGTCATGCGCCGCATGAGCGGAAGCAAAGGCGGAGGTATGGGCGGAGGCATCTTCTCCATAGGTAAGAGCCGCGCCAAGGTGGTGGAAAAGGGAGAAGGCTCGAAAGTCACCTTTGCCGATGTGGCCGGACAGGACGAAGCCAAACAGGAAGTGCAGGAGATTGTCGAATTTTTGAAAAACCCCGGCAAGTTCACCGAACTTGGCGGAAAGATTCCCAAAGGCGCCCTGCTCGTGGGTCCTCCGGGAACAGGTAAGACGCTTCTGGCCAAGGCCGTGGCCGGCGAGGCGGACGTGCCTTTCTTCAGCATGTCGGGCAGTGACTTCGTGGAAATGTTCGTGGGCGTAGGTGCCAGCCGCGTGCGCGACCTCTTCCAGCAAGCCAAGCAGAAGGCTCCCTGCATCATCTTCATCGACGAGATAGATGCCGTGGGACGCGCCCGAAGCAAGAACGTCAACATGGGCGGAAACGATGAGCGGGAGAGCACATTGAACCAGCTTCTCACCGAGATGGACGGGTTCGGTACCAACAGCGGTGTCATCATCCTGGCAGCCACCAACCGCGCCGACATCCTGGACAGCGCGTTGCTGCGTGCCGGACGTTTCGACCGCCAGATACACGTCGACCTGCCCGAGCTGAACGAGCGCAAGGCCATCTTCCAGGTACATCTACGCCCCCTGAAGGTTGACAGCACGATGGACGTGGACTTCCTGGCACGCCAGACACCGGGCTTCAGCGGTGCCGACATTGCCAACGTGTGCAACGAGGCGGCTCTGATAGCTGCCCGCCACAACAAGAAAGCCGTGGGCAGGGAAGACTTCCTGGCCGCCGTGGACCGCATCATTGGAGGATTGGAGAAGAAGACCAAAGTGATGACCGACGAAGAGAAGCATACCATCGCCCTGCATGAGGCAGGCCATGCCACCATCAGTTGGAACCTGCAATACGCCAACCCCCTGGTGAAAGTGACCATCGTGCCCCGCGGTCGTGCCCTGGGTGCCGCTTGGTATATGCCCGAGGAAAGGCAGATCACCACCAAGGAGCAGATGCTGGACGAGATGTGTGCCACCTTGGGAGGCCGGGCAGCCGAAGAGGTGTTCACCGGTCATATCTCCAGCGGTGCCATGAACGACCTGGAGCGTGTGACCAAGCAGGCCTATTCCATGATTGTGTACATGGGCATGAGCGACAAACTGCCCAATCTCTGCTATTATAACAATAATGAATATGGGTCCCAGAAACCTTACAGCGAAGAGACCGCACGCTTGATCGACCAGGAGGTACAACGCATGATCGCCGAACAATATGAGCGTGCCAAAGCCCTCTTGATGGAAAAGCGCGAAGGACATGCCCGGCTCACCCGGCAACTGGTGGAACGGGAGATGATCTTCGCAAGCGATGTGGAGGAGATCTTTGGCAAGCGTCCTTGGGCCAGCCGCACCGAGGAACTGCTGGCCGCCCAAGAAAAGGAACTGGACGAGAAGAAGGACGCCCCCGTGGAACTACCCGCCGACACACAAATTGAAGAAGGAGACGACGAGGAGACCCGCAAAATCAAATCATTCATACAAAGCAAACTGGGCGGAAACAAAGCCAATGCCGAAGAACCCGCAACACAGGAAAGCGAAAAGGAAAAGGAAGATGAGTAAGAATCTTAAGAAGATGGTAGTCAGAGCCACCACGGGAATTGTGTACGTCGCCCTCTTGGTGGGCTGTATTCTCAGCGGTCCCGTGGGCTGTCTGATGTTCTTTGCCACCGTGGCTGCCGCTACCGTATGGGAGTTTTCCTCACTGATGAACCGGCACATGGGTACCGACATCAACCGCCCCATCGTGGCGATAAGTGCCGTATTGCTAAACCTGGTGCTATGGAGCGGACAATGGGATACGACCAACGCCTCTCTATGGCTTGTACTCTATAGTTTCACACTGTTCTTTTTGATAATTAGCGAGTTGTACAGGAAATCAGAGAACCCCTTGGGCAATTGGGTCTACTCGCTGGCCTCACAGCTATACATAGCCTTACCCTTCGCTTTGGTGCATGTGATGACAATAGACACAACCGTTGATTATTACTCACTTCCCCAATATACATGGGTTGTGGTTCTGGCTCTTTTTGTATTCCTTTGGGCAAACGATACCGGTGCCTACCTCGCAGGCAGCGCTCTTCACAAGATATTCCCCGCCAAACTTTTTCCCCGCATCTCGCCCAACAAGTCGTGGGTCGGCAGCATCGGCGGCGGACTGCTCACTCTGGGTGTTTCGCTCATCTTCGCACATTTAGAACCACGTATGACCACCATTGACTGGATGGGCATGGCCTTGCTGGTAGTAGTGGCCGCCACCTGGGGCGACTTGGTGGAAAGTCTGCTCAAGCGCCAACTGGGCATCAAAGACAGTGGCAACATACTTCCCGGACACGGCGGTCTGCTCGACCGTTTCGACAGTGCCCTGCTCAGCATTCCCGCCACAGCTACCTACTATTTATTGATAAGCTAAAGCCATGAAAAAGGCTGTTTTACTTCTGCTCCTATTGCTCTGTTCGGTCGTACAAGCACAACGGCCCAACCGCCTGAAGGTAGGTCTTGCATTGGGAGGGGGAGGAGCCAAGGGCGCCGCTCAGGTTGGTGTGTTGCGTGCCATCGAGCAAGCCGGCATCCCCGTTGACTACATCGCCGGTACCAGCATCGGCAGCATCGTAGGCGGTCTGTATGCCTGCGGCATACGATCAGAGCAGCTGGACACGCTCTTCCGCTCACAACATTGGATGAAACTGCTTACGGACAGCAAATCGATGACACGCAACCTTCCCCCGCGTTACAACGAAGACTCACTTTACCTCAACGGCCAAATCGTCCACCTGTCTTATACCCGAGACTCCAGAAGGATGCGCCGTCCCGGCATGATAAAAGGCTATGCCGTGATGCTCCGCCTGGATTCACTCACCCGCCAGCCCGACTCCATCGACTTCGACAACCTGCCCATTCCCTTCCGTTGTGTGGCCGTGGATGCCGTAGATGGCCAGGAAGTGGTGTTGCGGAGTGGCAATCTGCCTTTGGCCATGCGTTCGAGCATGTCTATTCCCGGAGCCTATAAGCCTATCTTGGTGGGCGACTCCACCCTGCTGATGGATGGCGGATTGCTGAACAACTTACCTGTGGACGTCGTGCGCGACATGGGAGCCGATATCGTAATTGCCGTAGATTTGTCTACCGAGAAGCCCGGAAAAGTTCCAAGGAAGATGAAACGAGGCAAAACATATGTGGCGAATTTCTTTAAATGGAAACGTGCCCGCCCCTATCTGAAGAAGTATAATCAGAACGCCGAAGATGCCGACCTGTACATCCATCCCGACCTGAAGGGCTACGATGCTCTTGACTTCACCAAGAAAAAGATCAGGAAGATGCTGGAAATAGGCGACAGCACGGGCCGGGCCGCCATGCCTCAGTTACAAGAGTTGCGTCGGAAAATCTATCAAGAGGAGAAAGAAGAGTCGTAATCAAGACCCTTAAAGCCTGAAAAAACATCGTGATGTTTTTCGTTAATAAAAACACCCCAAAAGTTTTTGCCAAACTTTTGGGGTGTCGCTGTTACAACACAGCCTTCTCTTTTGTTAATTTGTGCGCTTTAGTGCCTAATTATCGAACTTTTCTTGATGATTTTGCTAAGATAATAGATTTTCTTGATTGGTATGCTAATAGAGAATAGTCTACATGGCATATCTGTATTGTTAGGTATTGACTTTAAGTATCTTTTTTCTTGTTTTTCGTTCCTTATGTTATTATTAGGCAGGGTGTTCACTTACGTATCTTGCCACTCATCATACTTAATAATAGTAAGTAATATAGGAATGAACCATTTGCCGTGCATTGAAAAATCCCCTTCAAAAATTTTCAGATATAACTTACCGAACTTGATAAACTTTTCAAGCTATGGTATATTTATAATAAGATAAATAATAAAACTATGAAAAGTACAAATATGAGACAATTTAGAGAACTGTCTGATGAGACAAAAGCCAAAATAAGTATGGCAATGAAAGGCAAATCAAAGTCATTTACCCATAAAGAAAATATCAGCAATGGACTAAAGGACTATTGGAAAACAATACCCCATAAACCAACAAATGAAAAGGTAGAGGATTAACCCCTACCTTACTACTTGTCAAGGTGACACAACTTGCATAACTGCAAATAAATAATGTATTATGTTTTAATTTTAATGATTAGATTTGATAAAATGAAATTGATTACTTCAATAGATTATATAACCAATATAAACGATGCTGCCTTTCTTACTATAAGCAATTCAAACGAGGTACTACATTATAAATATCAGCAAGACAAACCTTATTCATTGTTGATATTGGTAGATTTTAATCATGACGAACTTGTGTTAGAGTTTACAGGGAAAGCACTCTTAGATAAATACCCACAGTTAATAAACTATGAAACTATTAAAGACAGTCTCAACAACATAAACAAGTTAAATGTATGTAGATTGGATGTTGAGGCTATATTGCACGATGCAGAGGTAGCAAAATGTGATGTAACCAAAGATATAGAAACAGATATTAATGTAATTAATAATACCATACGGCAGAACCTCAAAAATTATACTAAATGGTTTGTGGAACAGCGCAATAATGGAATCGTGTTGAAGAATGTCGTTTCAACGCCAAAATACAAGAAACGATTAACCATATATGATAAATACAAGGAATTGGAGAAAGCCAATAACATGAATTTTCTTAATGGTCTTTCTGCAAGGGATGAAATCCTTTCATATTTCAAGGGCAAGGTTAGGTTTGAGTTGAATATAAATACCAAGCAGCAAATAAGGCAGTTGTTAAACATACCAAATAACAACATACAGAATGTATTAAACGCTACAGCCAACCCAATCCTAACCATCATCGATGAGGCTGTTAAATATGAGCCTCAACAGCAGAAAGCACTAACACTACGAGATTATGAACATGAACTGTTGTTGCGAGATTGCGATTTTGATTTAGTTAAGGTTGAGGCTAAGGCAAGAGCGTTATCCAGTAAAAATACCTCGATTAAACGAATAATGCAACCATATAAAGAATTATATAAGAGGTTGCAGGATAACAAAACCTCCACAATGGATATACGTGCGTTGGTTGCATGAAATGTATTCTTTAGAAAGTGTATTCTTTTTAATCTATACGAGTACTTTTAGAATACATAAAATTGTATTCAATTTATTCTTTGATTTATTTGTCTATGCCAGAATTTAGCTGTAACTTTGTATTGTAATTGAAGGAGTTAAATAAGAAAGAATATGAACGCAGTAATTTACGCACGAGTTTCAAGCACTAACGACAGACAGTCAACAGACCGTCAAGTTTCAGACCTCAACGGCTATGCCTCAAAGAATGATATTAATGTAGTTAAAACGTTTGAGGAACATATCAGCGGAGCAAAACGCAACGAGGAACGTCCCGTTTTGTGTGAATGTTTGGATTACTGTATTGAAAACAAAATAGATACACTTCTGATAAGTGAATTAAGTCGTTTAGGCCGTAACGTGGATGAGGTTCTTGCCAATGTTAAACGATGCAAGGATAATAATCTTAATATCTACTTTCAGAAGGAAAACCTTTCTATATTCCAGGCAGATGGTACAAAGAATCCTTTTCTTAATATCTTTATTAGTGTTTTAGGTACTTGTGCCGAAATGGAGCGTGAGAATATCAAGTTTAGGTTAAACAGCGGTAGAGCTAAATATATAGCAGATGGCGGTAAACTAGGCAGAAAAGAGGGTTACAGAAAGCCCAAAGAACAAAAAGAAGTTGAATATAAAGAGGTGATTAAAGAACTAAAGAAAGGTACAAGCGTGAGACGGACAGCAAAACTTTGTGATGTCTCAGTTTCAACCGTTCAGCGTATAAAGGCGGAATTTAACCTATAATATAGGTAATGCTACTTGATATTCATTAGATTTTTTATCGCCATGTCTATTTAGTAGCCTCTTATAGAGCGTACTTTTACGAAAATTAGCTATCTTTGCAGTCGCAAACCCACAATGGGCGAGCAGACATATTAGAGAAGCGTTTTCGCATCTTTCTTCAGTGAAACTTCGACAACTTCAATGATATAGGAAAGGTGGTGAAAGTACGCTCTCTTTGGCTTGTATTGTCATACCCTATGATATACGGTCAAAGTGGAGTTGCTATCACTTGTTCTTATATCATGGGAGTCGAAGCCCACACTGAGGAATAGTGAAAAAAGTGGCTCCACTTCTTTGTATGCCTATACTTATTCATAACAAAAAATTGCATCGCAGAGCCATAGATGCAGAGGTTATACAATATGAAACGTGTTTTACCACTTATGGCCTTCTGTTTGTTCTTTCTTAGCGGTAACTGCATGGAACTAAACATTAGAGTTGAGAAGCCAGGTAATCTAATAAACCAAATTGATGTAGCAACAGTCGAAGATGTTGATAGTATTACCCTTTCTGGAGACCTAAACGGAACGGATATTCTTGTTATACGAAAAATGTGTAACTTGTCATATATTGACATGAGAAATGCTAATATCGTCAATGGGGGACAATCATACCATGAGAATTACGTTGTATCAGAGAATACCATAGGGAGCTATTTTTTTAACACAACAAAAAAGGTAAAAATATTCCTCCCTAACAGTGTTACTACCATTAAGCCAAATTGTTTAGACAACTGTCTTGAAGAAGTAGATTTAACGATTGGGGAGAACACTGAAAGCATTGGGTATGCTTTTAGTGGCAGTAGAATATCAACTGTAAAATTGCCGAATAATATTAAGTCAATCGGCTCTTATGCCTTTTCAGAATGCCGTGATTTGAAAGAAATATATTTGCCAAATTCAGTTGGTAGTATCGAGTGGGGTGCTTTTTATGGTTGCTTTAATCTTGCGAAAATTCGCATTGGTTCTAAATTGAAAGAAATTGATATTAACGCTTTTAATGGTGTTGGTGTTGAAGAGATAGAAATAGAGGACTTGAGTGCATGGCTTAACATAAATTTTAGAGGTGGTTCTTCCCCCGCATCTTATAGTGGTAATACAAAATTAGTATTAAGTGGTGAACCCATTGTTGATCTTGTTATTCCAGATGGTATAGATTCAATTAAGCAAAACGCATTTTATGGTATTTCTATTGAAAGTGCTACGCTGCCCAGCTCTCTAAAGTTTATAGGTGAGTCCGCTTTTGGAAGATGCGTGAATCTTAAAAGTATCACAATGGGAGATAATGTTGAAGAAATTCAAACAGCCTCTTTTTCAGAAAGTGATATTTCAGAAATAAAGTTACCACTAAATCTTTCGTATATAGCAGAATACCTTTTTTGTGGATGTGAAAAATTAAAAAAAGTTATTATCCCTCAAGGAATTACCTCTATTGGTGAACATGCTTTTGAGGATTGCATAAATTTAACAGAAATCTCTATTCCAAGTAGTGTGACAGAAATTGGTTTTAAGGCATTTGCAGATTGTAAATCATTAAATAATTTGTATTTTGAAGATGGTTCGGAGGAATTAACTCTTGAAGGTGGTCGGCAAGGTTCTAGTAGTAAATATGCTTACTATACATTCTATAATGCCCCAATACGCAACGTGTATGTTGGTAGAAATTTGAAAAGGGGCTACTGTAATGATATGAGTAAGACACCTTTTGATGGCACAAATATTACGGAATTATGTTATGGGAATTCTGTTACTACTGTGAATAGGTTGTTCGGCTATTTTCGTGAGAGATATCCATATCTAACTAAAGTATCATTTGGTGAGAATGTGAAAGAAATTGAAGAATATGCTTTTGAACCTTGTGTTAATATTGTTAATGTTACTTCGCTGAACTCAGTTCCTCCTCTGATTACTAATGAGACATTTAACGAAACGATATATCAAAAAGCAACTTTATATATTCCCAAAGGATGTAAGACAAACTATTGGCTTGATCCTGTGTGGGGTAAATTTCAGCAAATAGAAGAAATAGAATACACCAATGTAGAAAACATATTAACTGATTCAGAAGATTCCTGTTCTGCGTATACTTTAAGCGGTGTTAAAATTCCGATATCAAGCATTAAGTTATTATATACGCTTCCCAAAGGTATCTATATTGTAAACGGGAAAAAGGTTTTGATACGATAATCAATATCTAAAACCGTGAATGTCATAACATACGAGAATAATATTGAAGTCGCTGAAGATATAAAGTCTCCAGCGATTTTCATTTTATAGCGTAGGTTAGAATAAAAAAGTGCCATTTTTATTTTGTACTATGAAATGTAGGAGGTATGTTTGGAACAGACTGATAACAATTCGCGATAAATTATCAGACATTACATAAGGGTTCTAAGTTTATCCTGCCGACCAAAAGTCCTTTGTGTCTGAGGTGGAACAAAGGAGGCTGAAAAGCGAATAACCGCCTTAGAGCGGATTTTAATAACTTCATTAAATGTCTGAATATGAAAAACAACTACTCAAGACATACAACCTTAGCAATGAGGAATTACAAGCAGTGATTAATTTATTTAAGTCATTGGCAGAGATAGTATTAGATAGTAATAACGATTAAAAATGAGTAAATATATGAATAAAGTAAATTGTGTTATTTGGACACGAGTTTCAACGAAGTATCAAGAAGATAACGGAGGAAGCCTTCAATATCAAAAGGACTGTTGCACTGATTATGCAAGGTCTAACGGATTTAATGTAATTAATTCATTTGGTGGGTCACACGAATCAGCGAAGACACCAGGTAAGTTTATTAAAGAAATGATTTCGTTTATAAAGCGAAATAATACAGTTAAGTTTCTGATTGTATCGCAAATAGACCGTTTTTCAAGAGATACGGGGCAAGGTAGCACTATATTAAACCAGTTGCTTGAGATAGGTGTGACTATTATTGAAGCAACCACAGGATTGAGAACAAGCGACCATAACCAAAAGATGATGTTACAAATGAAACTTTGTTTTGCGGAGTGGGACAATGCCAACCGTACAGACAAGTTTACAAAAGGTCGTATCAGTTGTTTGCAGAGTGGTGTCTATACGGGTGCCGTTCCTTTGGGCTATGATAAAGAAGGAAAAAGTCGTAATAGAACTTATACCATTAATGAAGATGGCAAACTGATAAGAAAAGCATTTCAGTGGAAATTACAAGGCATGGCAAACTTTCAGATTATGGAAAAACTTAAACCATACGGATTAAACCTATCTAAACAGAAGTTACATCATATATTAACTAATGTGTTCTACGCTGGTAAAATCAAGCATAAAATGTTGAACTATGAAATTATAGACGGCAACCAACCTGCAATAATCAGTTACACGGATTTTCTCAAAGTGCAAGAAATCCTAAGTGGAAGGACTGGTGTGTATAAGCATAAGAAAGAGACACCTCAGTTTCCGTTAAAGCGTCATGTGATGTGTTCGCAGGATAAAACACCATTCACGGCTTATACCGTCAAGAAAAAGAATATAGACTACTATAAGTGTAATTGTGTAGGGTGCAAGACGAATGTATCAGCAAAGAAACTACATAACAAATATGAAGAATTGCTATCACGTTATGATATACCCCAACCACTTGTTAGAGTATTGAGAGATACTATTTCTAAGATGCTATGTGATAATCAGAGCGAGCAGATGCAGAACATTAATGTATTGAAGAAGCAGAAAAGTGAAAAGGAAAATAAGTTGAAATCCTGTAAAATCCGCTATGGGATGGGAGATATAGACGATGAAATATATACTATGACCGTTGAGGCTTTACAGAAAGATTTGGGGCAAATTACATTAGAACTTTCAAAATACGACAAAGATTTATCGAACCACGAAAACCGTATCAATGATGTTTTAGTAATGTGCTGTCATTTAGGAAGTTTGTGGAGAAACGCAGACTTAATAACCGCTCAAAAACTTCAAAATCTGCTGTTCCCACAAGGAATTTTGTGGGATAAGGAAAAAGAGGATTATCGAACCTTTGGCGAGAATGCAGCACTCTCTGTTATACGCAGGATAACAGATACTTACAGAAAAGAAAAAGAGGAAAATCCTTGCGGAAATTCCTCCTCAGTCAATTTGTGCGCCTGATAAGACTCGAACTTACACGCCGTGAAGCACCAGATCCTAAGTCTGGCGTGTCTACCAATTCCACCACAAGCGCAGATCCTTGGGCACAAAGGTAACACTTTTATGCCAAGAAAGCAAACCCGTACTACTTTTTCTTGCTTAGGACAATCAGCGTCACGGCTCCCAAAATCAAAAGAATACCCGCAGCCATGCGCAGAGAAACGGCCTCACCAAACACCCATACACCAATAATCACGGCCGTCACAGGCTCCAATGCCCCCATAATGGCCGATGGAGTGGAACCGATGAGTTTGATTCCGATTGTCATAAGATAAAGACTCAGCACCGTGGGGAACAGAGCCAACTGCCCCGCACAAAGCCAGGCCCGCCACGAGGGAAGCAGCGTTATCCGCTCGCCCGTCACAGCACTGTAAACCATGATTGCCAGCAATCCGAAGACAAGAATCCAGAAAGTGAACTTAAGGGGAGACATGCTTGTCTTCCATTGATTCACGCTCACGATGTATATGGCATAGGTGAGCGATGAGATCATCACCAGCGAGAACCCTGCCATACTGAGTCTCACGCCTCCGTCTCCATGATAAAGAAGCGCCACACCGCCCAACGCCAGACCAATGGCCAGGGCGTCGCCCCACTTGACATGCTCATGAAAGAATGCCGCCATCAACACCGCTGTCATCACGGGATAGACAAACAACAAGGTAGAAGCAATGCCTGCGTCCATATAGAGGAAGCTCATATACAGTGTAATGCTGGAAACGGCGAAGAAAGTGCCCAGCATGGCAAAGCGGATAGCATGGCCCGGACGTATCCTTATGCTCTCGCCTTTCGCCAACATCAGGATGGCGAACATGGCCACAGCCAGGGCATAACGGTAGAACAGCACCGTGCCGCTGTTCACGCCATCAGCATAGAGCGCGAGCGTTCCCAACGGGTTCGTTCCATAGAACACGGCGGCAAGCACGGCGGCCGCAAATCCTTTCACCTTATTACCCAATGCCATAAGAAACAATGTCAGGCCCGTCTCACATCACTGCCTCGGCGGCCATACGTTCCCTGTGCATCGCCTCGAAGTCCTTGTCGCGAAGCACGAAACTGTTGGTCAGATATTTCTGACGGACCACCGGGTTGGAAGCCAACTCCTGAGGCGTGCCATGGAAAAGAATCTGCCCCTCAAAAAGCATGTAAGCACGGTCGGTGATGCAAAGCGTGTCCTCTACATTATGGTCCGTGATGAGCACGCCGATATTCCTTTGCTTCAGTTTCCACACGATATACTGAATATCCTCCACGGCTATCGGGTCGACTCCGGCAAACGGCTCATCCAGCATGATGAACTTGGGGTCGATAGCCAGGCAACGGGCAATCTCGCAACGGCGGCGCTCGCCACCCGAGCACTGGTCGCCCAGGTTCTTGCGAATCTTTTGAAGACTGAACTCGTTGAGGAGCGACTCAAGCCTCCAACGACGATATTCGCGGGACGAGCCTTCAAAATCCGCAGGCTTCTTCACCAGTTCCAACACACTCATGATGTTATCCTCCACACTCATCTTGCGAAACACCGAGGCCTCCTGAGCCAGGTAGCCGATACCCATCCGGGCACGTTTATATACGGGCAGCTTCGTGATTTCCTGATCATCGATAAAGATGTGTCCTTCATTGGGAATCACCAAACCCGTTGTCATATAAAAAGAAGTGGTCTTACCGGCTCCGTTCGGGCCCAGCAATCCCACAATCTCACCTTGGCTGACATTGAAACTTACGTCCTGAACCACCGTTCGCTTGCCGTAAATCTTTTTCAGCCCTTCACTCCTCAGGGTGACTCGTTTCACATTCTGCTCTTCCATACGAGCACAAAATTAGATAAAAATTGCGAGATTCTGCACCGGGAGAACAAAAATAGATTCATTCCCGGCACATAAACAACGCGAGTCCGATGTTTTTCATAACCTGTAAAATTCTCCTCCCCAAAGCCCCCGAAAAAAACATGAACATGTTTTTGAAAAAGATGAACATGTTTTAGGAAAAAGATGAGCATGTTTTTCCCGAAACATCCACATGCTCTTTTTGACGGACCCGCAAACGGCATAAATACACACGGCTTGCCTTATCCGGGTTCTCCGAACTCACGTCAACCGCCTCAAGATGCGGGAGGAAAAAATTCACCATGCGAAGCCTCATACTCGTAAGTTTTTAGTACCTTTGCTTGGTATAGCACATCTTTTTACATGAACAAATGATAATTCTCAAGTTCATTGCGGCCTTTGGCCGATACCTCGACCTCATGGGAAAGACCTTTTCCCTGCCGGAACGTATGCGCATGTTTTGGCGCCAATATACAAAGGAGATGGCCCAGCTGGGGGTCGACTCCATCGGTATTGTCCTGCTCATCAGTTTCTTCATCGGAGCTGTCATTTGCATTCAGATTAAAGTGAACATCGCCAGTTCGTGGATGCCGGCCTTCACCACGGGCTACACCACCCGCGAAATCATGCTCCTGGAATTCTCCAGCAGCATCATGTGTCTGATACTGGCAGGAAAAGTGGGCAGCAACGTGGCTTCGGAGATTGGCACCATGCGCGTCACCCAACAAATCGACGCGCTGGAGATTATGGGAGTCAACTCCGCCTCCTACCTGATTCTTCCCAAGATTTTAGGCCTGATGACCATGATTCCCTTCCTGGTCATCTTCAGCATCGCGGCAGGCCTGGGCGGTGCTTATGCCACCACATTTGCAGGCATCATCACCATGGACGAGCTGAACATCGGCTTCCACTACGATTTTAAGCAATGGTTCATCTGGGCCAGTATCATCAAGAGCGTGTGCTATGCCTTCATCATCTCCAGCGTTTCCTGCTACCACGGCTATTATGTGGAGGGTGGCAGCTTCGATGTGGGCAAAGCCAGCACCAACGCCGTGGTAAGCAGCAGTATGCTCATCCTTTTTGCCGACATCTTTTTAACCCCCCTACTCGCATGATAGAAGTCAAGCATCTATTCAAGTCGTTTGAAGACAAAGACGTGCTGATAGACATCAGCACCACCTTCTCCCCCGGGAAAACCAATCTGATTATCGGGCAGAGCGGTAGCGGAAAGACGGTGCTTATGAAGAATCTGGTGGGATTGTTGCGCCCCACCTCGGGAGAAGTGCTCTACGACGGGCGCGACTTCGTGAGCATGAACAAGAAAGAGCGCGTGTTGCTGCGCCGCGAGATGGGCATGATCTTCCAAAGCGGTGCACTTTTCGACAGCATCAGCGTATTGGAGAATGTGATGTTTCCCCTCGACATGTTCTCTGACATGAACGAGGCTGACCGCATAACCCGCGCCAAATTCTGTCTGGACCGTGTGGATCTGAAAGGCGCGGAACACAAGATGCCCGGGGAACTGAGCGGAGGCATGCAGAAGCGGGTGGCCATCGCCCGGGCCATCGCCCTCAACCCCAAATATCTTTTTTGCGACGAGCCCAACTCGGGACTCGACCCCAAAACCAGTCTGGTGATTGACGAACTCATTTCCGGCATCACACATGAATTTGGCATGACCACCATCATCAACACCCACGACATGAACTCCGTGATGGGAATCGGCGAAAACATTATCTTCATCTATAAAGGAAGAAAAGAATGGCAGGGCACAAGCGGTGAAATCATGACAAGCACCAATGAAAAGCTCAACAACTTCATCTTCGCCAGCGACCTGTTCCGGAAAATCAAGGAAGTGAATCACTGACAAACCTAAATACAGGAATTACAACCTAAAACAATATCATACACAAAACAATATCATACACAATGAGAAAACGTAGATTCTGTCTTTGTATGCTGATTGCCGCCCTCCTTCTCCCCATGGGCACCGGCGCACAAACAACCACAACGGACTTTCCCGAGTTCGCCACCTCTCCCGCCAAGAGTTTCTCCCCCGAACACCCCTTGACGCTCTGGTACGACAAGCCCGCCACAGCCACCGGGGTGGCCAACATCTGGATGGAATACTCACTGCCCATAGGCAACGGACAGCTGGGAGCCAGCCTGTTCGGGGGCATCATGAAAGACGAGATCCAGTTCAACGACAAAACCCTGTGGGAAGGCACGCCCAACGACATGGGAGCATACGGAGGATACAAGAACTTCGGATCGGTGTTTGTGGAGGACCTGAGCGGGACCTTCGGATTCACAGCGGAAAAGGCGGCAAAAAACTACAGCCGGAGCCTGGACATCGAGAACGGCACCGCCTCGGTGCACTACACCAGCCCTGACGGAACCACCGAATACGAACGCACCTATCTGGCGTCACACCCCGACAAGGTGGTTGCCGCACGGTACAAGGCCACGGGAACCGACAAGCTGCATCTGCTCTTCTCCGTTGTGCCAGGAACGGGAATCGGGGCGTCAAACGCCGTCTACAGCGTGAAAGACGGGGTCGCCTACGCGTTCTTCTCGGGCAAGCTGACCACCGTGAGCCATGCAACACGCATGCAGGTCGTGAACACCGACGGAACCATAGTGAAAACGGACAACGGACTGGAAGTGAAAGATGCCACGGAAGTGGCCCTGTACCTCGCACCTGTGACAGACTTCGACGGGCTGAGAACAAGCAGAAAGACAGGAGAATCAAAAACGACACTGAACAAACGCGCGAAAGACAATGCCACGGCAGCCGCAGAAAAAGGATTCGACGCCATCTATGCCGACCACGTGGCAGACTTCATGGCCATCATGCACCGCGTACAGCTGGACCTCAAGGCATCGTCCACCCGCACCACGGAAGACCTCATCAAGCACTACAACAGCACCGCACCCAACCCCTCGGAGGCACGCTTCCTCGAACAGCTATACTTCCAGTTCGGTCGTTATCTGGCAATTGCCAGCAACCGGGGCACACCGGCCGCACCCAACAACCTGCAGGGCATCTGGAACGACAAGGAGAACGCCCCCTGGAACAGCGACATACACACGAACATCAACATACAGATGAACTACTGGCCCACGGAGGTCACCAACCTGTCCGAGATGCACCTCATGCTGCTGGACTACATCATACAGAACGCCGCAGACAAAAACTGGCAACGCGCGGCCCGGGAAAAGGCCGGGGCGACAAAAGGATGGACGGTATTCACCGAGAGCAACATCTTCGGGGGCATGAGCACCTGGGGCGACAACTACTTCGTGGCCAACGCATGGTATTGCAGCCATCTGTGGCAGCACTACAGGTTCACACGCGACGAGGACTTCCTGGCACGGGCCTTCCCCGCCATGTGGAGCACGGCACAGTTCTGGATGGAACGTATGATTGAGGACCGAGGATACGACAGCCGGACAGACAACAGCGGATACAAAGGAGCAGCCTACAAGTTCGAGCCCGACGGAACCTTCGTGGCACCCGACGAGTACAGCGCGGAGCAGGACGCACACAACCGCGAGGACGGAACGGCACATGCGCAACAGCTCATCTACGCACTCCTGCAAAGCGTGAAAGAGGCCACAGAGATACTGCCAGCCGCCGTCACGGGACTCAGCGAAGAGGACATCCGGAAACTCGACCTCTATCTGGAAAAGACCGACAGGGGCCTGCACACCGAGGTGTACACCGCCAACACCGCCCTCAACGGAGGATGGACCAACCCGCGCAACGGTGTGAAGAGGGGGGACGTCATCCTGCGCGAATGGAAATACAGCCCCTACGATGTGAGCAACGACCCGAGCCACAGACACATGAGCCACCTCATGGGACTCTTCCCCCTGAGCACAATCGGCCCCAACAGCCCCTACTTCCAACCTGCCGTCAACAGCCTGAAACTGCGCGGCGACGAGGCTACGGGATGGAGCATGGGATGGAAAGTGAACCTGTGGGCACGAGCCCTCGACGGCGACCATGCCCACATCATCCTGAAAAATGCACTGAAACATTCCACCAGCTACGGCACCAACCAATATGCCGGCGGCATTTACTACAACCTATACGACAGCCACGCACCGTTCCAAATCGACGGCAACTTCGGCGTGTGCTCCGGCATTGCCGAGATGCTGCTCCAAAGCCATACCGACACCATACAGCTTCTGCCCGCACTCTCAAAAAAATGGCCTGAAGGCAGCATCGGCGGCTTGAAGGCCGTGGGTGATTTCGAGGTGAGCCAGGCATGGGAAAGCGGGAAACTGACCGTCGCAACCATCAGGAGCAACAAGGGACTCGCCTGCCCCGTGAACTACAAGGGCATCGGAGACCGCAGGGTGACCGACAGCAACGGGAAGGAGGTGACTTGCGAACGCATTGACGAGGACAATATCGTCATCCCCACCATTGCCGGAGAGGTCTACACCATCGACATGAGCCGGACCACCGGAACGGAGGGCATCAAAGACACGCAAAACAAGGGTTTTAAGGTGGCCCGTACGGAAAACGCCATCACCGTTACGGGCCGGAACATCACCAAACTTGAGGCATACGACGCCGCAGGACGCCTGACGGGAAGCGCACACGACAATACCGTGAGCGCAGGACGGGGTATCGTCATGCTGAAGGTTACCGAGGCTGATGGCACGACAACCGGCCTGAAAGTGAACTGAAAAAACATCTTATTAACACATACGGCAGAGGGTTGCATCTTTAACGATACGACCCTTTGTTGTATCAGTACTTTTTGCTACATTTGTAAAATTATTAACTATTTTTCCTAAAAACACTATGAGAAACATCGCGAAAAAACTTTTTCTGCTGTTTGCCATCCTTTCCCCGATGGTAGCCAATGCACTGACCGTTCCCGAGTATAATCAGGACACTTACTACCTGGTTAAATTCATGAAAGACAACAAGTATTACCTCACGGCAGGCGACAACAATGCCAACATCACCACTGAAACAGCTACGACGGACAACTACACCGACAAGCAGATGTGGAAGTTCACCGGCACAAGCACCAACCTGCAATTGATAAACAAGGCCGGTCAGTATGCCGTTTTCGGCACAGACCGCATACAGGCCGCCGCCACAGCCGATGCCAGCGGATGGACACTGGTAAACAAAACCGGCCACTACGAGTTGAAGTGGAACGGCAGAACCACCGGCGATGCCTACATGAACCAACACTCCGGCACGGGATCCGGCACCACACTGGGGCTTTGGACCCCAGGCGACCCCAACAACGCCTTCGTCATCATCGACCCGCTAAACCCCGACTTTCCCGAGTTCGCCACCTCTCCCGCCAAGAGTTTCTCCCCCGAACACCCCTTGACGCTCTGGTACGACAAGCCCGCCACAGCCACCGGGGTGGCCAACATCTGGATGGAATACTCACTGCCCATAGGCAACGGACAGCTGGGAGCCAGCCTGTTCGGGGGCATCATGAAAGACGAGATCCAGTTCAACGACAAAACCCTGTGGGAAGGCACGCCCAACGACATGGGAGCATACGGAGGATACAAGAACTTCGGATCGGTGTTTGTGGAGGACCTGAGCGGGACCTTCGGATTCACAGCGGAAAAGGCGGCAAAAAACTACAGCCGGAGCCTGGACATCGAGAACGGCACCGCCTCGGTGCACTACACCAGCCCTGACGGAACCACCGAATACGAACGCACCTATCTGGCGTCACACCCCGACAAGGTGGTTGCCGCACGGTACAAGGCCACGGGAACCGACAAGCTGCATCTGCTCTTCTCCGTTGTGCCAGGAACGGGAATCGGGGCGTCAAACGCCGTCTACAGCGTGAAAGACGGGGTCGCCTACGCGTTCTTCTCGGGCAAGCTGACCACCGTGAGCCATGCAACACGCATGCAGGTCGTGAACACCGACGGAACCATAGTGAAAACGGACAACGGACTGGAAGTGAAAGATGCCACGGAAGTGGCCCTGTACCTCGCACCTGTGACAGACTTCGACGGGCTGAGAACAAGCAGAAAGACAGGAGAATCAAAAACGACACTGAACAAACGCGCGAAAGACAATGCCACGGCAGCCGCAGAAAAAGGATTCGACGCCATCTATGCCGACCACGTGGCAGACTTCATGGCCATCATGCACCGCGTACAGCTGGACCTCAAGGCATCGTCCACCCGCACCACGGAAGACCTCATCAAGCACTACAACAGCACCGCACCCAACCCCTCGGAGGCACGCTTCCTCGAACAGCTATACTTCCAGTTCGGTCGTTATCTGGCAATTGCCAGCAACCGGGGCACACCGGCCGCACCCAACAACCTGCAGGGCATCTGGAACGACAAGGAGAACGCCCCCTGGAACAGCGACATACACACGAACATCAACATACAGATGAACTACTGGCCCACGGAGGTCACCAACCTGTCCGAGATGCACCTCATGCTGCTGGACTACATCATACAGAACGCCGCAGACAAAAACTGGCAACGCGCGGCCCGGGAAAAGGCCGGGGCGACAAAAGGATGGACGGTATTCACCGAGAGCAACATCTTCGGGGGCATGAGCACCTGGGGCGACAACTACTTCGTGGCCAACGCATGGTATTGCAGCCATCTGTGGCAGCACTACAGGTTCACACGCGACGAGGACTTCCTGGCACGGGCCTTCCCCGCCATGTGGAGCACGGCACAGTTCTGGATGGAACGTATGATTGAGGACCGAGGATACGACAGCCGGACAGACAACAGCGGATACAAAGGAGCAGCCTACAAGTTCGAGCCCGACGGAACCTTCGTGGCACCCGACGAGTACAGCGCGGAGCAGGACGCACACAACCGCGAGGACGGAACGGCACATGCGCAACAGCTCATCTACGCACTCCTGCAAAGCGTGAAAGAGGCCACAGAGATACTGCCAGCCGCCGTCACGGGACTCAGCGAAGAGGACATCCGGAAACTCGACCTCTATCTGGAAAAGACCGACAGGGGCCTGCACACCGAGGTGTACACCGCCAACACCGCCCTCAACGGAGGATGGACCAACCCGCGCAACGGTGTGAAGAGGGGGGACGTCATCCTGCGCGAATGGAAATACAGCCCCTACGATGTGAGCAACGACCCGAGCCACAGACACATGAGCCACCTCATGGGACTCTTCCCCCTGAGCACAATCGGCCCCAACAGCCCCTACTTCCAACCTGCCGTCAACAGCCTGAAACTGCGCGGCGACGAGGCTACGGGATGGAGCATGGGATGGAAAGTGAACCTGTGGGCACGAGCCCTCGACGGCGACCATGCCCACATCATCCTGAAAAATGCACTGAAACATTCCACCAGCTACGGCACCAACCAATATGCCGGCGGCATTTACTACAACCTATACGACAGCCACGCACCGTTCCAAATCGACGGCAACTTCGGCGTGTGCTCCGGCATTGCCGAGATGCTGCTCCAAAGCCATACCGACACCATACAGCTTCTGCCCGCACTCTCAAAAAAATGGCCTGAAGGCAGCATCGGCGGCTTGAAGGCCGTGGGTGATTTCGAGGTGAGCCAGGCATGGGAAAGCGGGAAACTGACCGTCGCAACCATCAGGAGCAACAAGGGACTCGCCTGCCCCGTGAACTACAAGGGCATCGGAGACCGCAGGGTGACCGACAGCAACGGGAAGGAGGTGACTTGCGAACGCATTGACGAGGACAATATCGTCATCCCCACCATTGCCGGAGAGGTCTACACCATCGACATGAGCCGGACCACCGGAACGGAGGGCATCAAAGACACGCAAAACAAGGGTTTTAAGGTGGCCCGTACGGAAAACGCCATCACCGTTACGGGCCGGAACATCACCAAACTTGAGGCATACGACGCCGCAGGACGCCTGACGGGAAGCGCACACGACAATACCGTGAGCGCAGGACGGGGTATCGTCATGCTGAAGGTTACCGAGGCTGATGGCACGACAACCGGCCTGAAAGTGAACTGAGAAGTCAGCTTATTAACACGTGCGGCAATGAAGTGCCTCCAAAAAGTCGGACCGGTTAGACATTATCCAATCCGACTTTTTGGGGGGCACTTCACTTTGCTAAATGTGAATGCCATAATTGTGCTTTATTTCATCCATCACGAAAGTGCTTTCTATCGCCGCCACGCTTTCGATACGTCCAAGAGTGTTGAGCAGAAACTGTTGATACTGCTTCATGTCATGTGAATGGATTTTCAGCAGATAGTCAAAATGCCCGGAAATGTTATAACATTCGACAATCTCGGGCATCTGCTGTATGCGCTCTGTAAAGTCATTGGCAATATCGGTGTTCAACCTGCGCAGCTTCACCTGGCAGAACACGACAAAGCCCAGATTGAGCTTGTCAGCATTGAGTATGGCCACATACCGCTGGATAATGCCCTCACGCTCCATGCGCTTCCACCGCTCAAACACAGGAGTTGGAGATAGATGTACCTGCGCTGCAAGCTCCTTGTTGGTGAGCCGCGCATTGTGCTGCAAAGCCTGCAGTATCATCAAGTCGGTTTTGTCAAGACGTTCGTTTATTTCCATTTTCCTCTTTCTTATGTCGAAGGATATTCTGCCATCAGCATGAATACCCCTTATCCGATTCGTATTTATTCCGTAAAGCATCGCAAAATTAGTGATTTTTTCCAACATTTCATTTTCTCTTGGAACGATTTACTACTTTTTATACCTTTGCAGCAGAAAAGAAATCATAATATGAACGCAACAAATAGAAAGGGAATGATTATGAAAAAGGAAAAACTACATTTTGAGACGCTCCAGCTACATGTAGGACAAGAACAAGCCGACCCTGCCACCGACAGCCGTGCAGTGCCGATTTACCAGACTGCCTCATACGTGTTCCATAACTCACAGCATGCCGCCGACCGCTTCGGCTTGCGTGATGCGGGAAACATATACGGGCGCCTGACCAACTCCACCCAAGATGTTTTTGAGCGGCGCATAGCCGCCCTTGAAGGTGGGGTTGCCGCTCTTGCCGTGGCAAGCGGTGCCGCCGCCATCACATACGCGCTACAAAACATAGCGCGAAACGGCGACCACATCGTCGCCGCCAACAACCTTTATGGCGGCACATACAACCTGCTGGCCCACACTCTCAGCACACAAGGAGTTGACACCACCTTTGTCAATCCCGCAGACTTTGAAGAGGTGGACGCCGCATTCCGGGAAAACACCAAGGCCGTTATCGTAGAGACATTCGGCAACCCCAACGCCAATGTCACCGATATCGGAAGGATTGCGGAGATTGCCCACAGACACAACACGATATTACTCGTGGACAACACTTTCGGCACTCCGTTCCTTATCCGCCCAATAGAACACGGAGCAGACATTGTGGTGCATTCCGCCACAAAGTTTATTGGCGGACACGGTTCGTCGCTTGGTGGAGTGATTGTTGACGGAGGTAAGTTCGATTGGAAGAGCAACGCCGGCAAATATCCCACATTGGCGCAGCCCGACCCAAGCTATCACGGAGCGGTGTTTGCCGATGTTGCCGGAGCGGCAGCGTTCGTCACACGCATCCGTGCCGTTATCCTGCGTGACACGGGTGCCGCCATCTCTCCATTCAATGCCTGGATACTGCTACAGGGACTTGAGACGTTGAGTCTAAGAATCGAACGTCATGTGTTCAACGCATTGAGGGTGGTGGAGTTTTTGGACAAACACCCCAAAGTGAGGCGCGTAAACCATCCGTCACTGGCATCACATCCTGACCATGCGTTATACAACAGGCTGTTTCCCAATGGTGGCGGCAGTATCTTCACTTTTGAGATAGCCGGAGGGGAAAAGGAGGCATGGAGTTTTATCGACCATCTCCGGATATTCTCGCTTCTGGCGAATGTCGGTGATGTCAAGAGTCTGGTGATACATCCTGCCAGCACAACGCATTCGCAATTGAACGAACAGGAATTGGAAGAACAAGGCATCACGCCGAGTACGGTACGCCTCTCCATCGGAACGGAGCATATTGACGACCTGATAGCCGACTTGACACAAGCTTTGGAAAAGGCATAAGAATGCGATAATAAGAAAGGATGGATTCATTCATAAACCCTTTATAATATGAGTAAAATTTATCAATCTCTCACTGAGCTTATCGGGCATACCCCACTGTTTGAACTCACCAACATAGAAAAGGAGAAAAAACTGGAAAGTAAAGTGATAGTAAAAATAGAGTCCTTTAACCCGGGAGGAAGTGTGAAAGACCGCGCGGCATTGGCTATGATTAAAGCGGCAGAACAAGACGGACAGCTTATGCCCGGTGGAACGATTATCGAACCCACCAGTGGCAACACAGGTATCGGTCTGGCATGGGTGGCTTCTGTAAGAGGGTATAAGCTGATACTGACGATGCCGGAGACCATGAGCGTGGAAAGGCGCAATCTGTTAAAGGCTTTGGGAGCCACGCTTGTGCTCACGCCCGGAAGCGAAGGAATGAAAGGAGCCATAAGGAAAGCCGAGGAGCTGAAAGAACAAACGCCGGGTGCCATTATTCTTCAGCAGTTCGAGAATCCTGCCAATCCTGCCGCACATGTACTCACCACGGCTGAGGAAATATGGCAGGATACGGATGGTAACGTAGATATATTCGTGGCCGGAGTGGGCACGGGAGGAACAATCAGCGGAACAGGTAAAGGGTTGAAGAGCCATAATCCTTCCGTTCGGGTTGTGGCTGTAGAACCGGATGGATCGCCGGTTCTTTCAGGAGGAGAGGCCGGCCCGCACAAAATACAGGGGATTGGTGCCGGATTTGTCCCGGTCAATTTTGACCGGGATGTGACCGATCTTATCGTGCGGGTGAAGAACGAAGAGGCGATGGAAGCCTCCCGCCTGCTTGCCCATAAGGAAGGGCTGTTGGTGGGCATCTCTTCCGGTGCGGCCCTGCATGCCGCGCTGCAGTTGGCCCGTTTGCCCGAAAACAACGGGAAGACCATCGTGGTTCTTCTGCCTGATACGGGAGAACGGTATCTGTCTACCGAACTTTTCGCCATTTAAGAATACGGACGAACATTGCGATACTCATTTCCGTCGGCATGGACAATGCCAACGGGACCTTTCTGATACTATCGCAACCAAGACAAAGAACAATAGTTCCAAGAGAAATGACGCATCGTTTCTCTTGGAACTATTTTATCCACCAGCGATCATCGTGCTGAACAAAGGGAAGATGGATGCGCTCTTGAACGGAATCATTCCATACCATCTCCACATACACCTCGGCAGAACCGTCCTCCAGCAAGGTGTCACCCACCACCGTAGCAGCGGTCAGACGTCCCATCCTGTCATGCTCCTCTGCCTGATGCTGAAGCATGAGATCGCGCAGTTGACTTTGGTATTCACGGGGAAGGCGCTCATAATCCAACATCATACGCAGATAGCCGTCCACATCGCCGCAAAGCCGATAACACATCACTTTGTGTGCGGTTCTCCTCAGTTGGATATTGCTTTTTGATGTAGCGTCCCCGTCCTTCTTGCCACAAGAGGACAAGAGGACCAGGGAAAAAAGCAAGACAACAGATACGCGCTTCATCCTTCTCCTTATTTCTGACGAATAAAGATGTTGATGGGGCACCCCGAGAAGTCCCAACGCTCGCGAATCTTATTCTCAAGGAAGCGGCGGTAAGGTTCCTTCACATACTGCGGCAGGTTGGCATAGAACACGAACGAGGGAACCCGCGTGTCGGGCAACTGCATGCAATACTTGATTTTAATGTACTTTCCTTTGATTGATGGTGGGGGATAGGCCTCGATGAGAGGCAACATCTCCTCGTTCAACTTGGCCGTCGACACACGACGACGACGATTCTCATACACTTCTTTGGCCGTCTCAAGCACACGGAAGATGCGCTGCTTGGTGAGGGCGGAAGCAAAGATGATGGGGAAGTCGTTGAAGGGAGCCATGCGGTAGCGAACAGCTTCCTCGAAAACGTCCATCACCTTCTGCGTCTTCTCCTCCACCAGATCCCATTTGTTCACCACCACCACCAGGCTCTTCTGGTTCTTCTGTATCAACGAAAAAATGTTCAGGTCTTGCGCCTCGATGCCTCGGGTGGCATCAAGCATCAGGATGCACACATCGCTGTTCTCAATGCTGCGGATGGAGCGCATCACGCTGTAGAACTCCAGATCCTCGTTCACCTTGTTCTTTCGGCGGATGCCGGCGGTATCCACCAGATAGAAGTCAAAACCGAACTTGGTGTAACGCGTATAGATACTGTCACGCGTGGTGCCGGCTATCTCCGTCACGATATTGCGTTCCTCACCGATAAAAGCGTTCACGATACTGCTCTTGCCGGCATTCGGGCGTCCCACCACGGCAAAACGGGGGATATCCTCATCGGGCAGCTGTTCGCTCTTCTTGGGGAGCTTCTCGATTACCAGGTCCAGCAAATCGCCCGTTCCGCTTCCGGTGGCGGCGCTGATACACTGGGGGTCTCCCAATCCGAGCTTATAGAACTCGGCAGCAAGATAGGTTTCGTTGTTGTCGGTCTTGTTGGCTACCAGGACAACGGGCTTGTTCGTACGACGGAGGATGGCGGCCACCGCCTCGTCCAGATCGGTCAGTCCGTTCTGCACGTCCACCAGAAAGAGGATGACATCAGCCTCATCGGTGGCCAGTGCCACCTGTTTGCGAATCTCCTCTTCGAAGATATCATCGCTGTTCACCACCCATCCGCCGGTGTCCACAACAGAAAACTCATGTCTGCCCCACTCGCACTTGCCATACTGACGGTCGCGCGTAGTACCGGCCTCGTCACTGACAATAGCGTGACGGGTCTGCGTCAGACGATTGAAAAGCGTGGACTTTCCCACGTTGGGGCGCCCCACAATAGCTAATAGATTTGCCATTTTGTTGTTTGATTACTGAAGTTCAACATTCTTCGGCCCGGGGCTTGCCGGGACAAGCCACGCGAGTTAACCCTCTCTCTATTCAGGGCGCCTGATATTTTCCCGTTGCAGCAGGCGGCGGACCAGCAGGACTCAGTCCTGCTGATAACCGTAGATTCTCATGGCACGGTCGCTGTTGCGCCAATCCTTGTTCACTTTCACGAAGGTCTCCAGATAGATGCTCTTGCCGAAGAATCTCTCCAGCGAGCGCCGTGCCTCGGTGCTCATACGTTTGAGTGCCACGCCCTTGTGCCCGATGATTATACCCTTCTGGCTGTCCCGCTCCACGTATATCACAGCGTTGATGTGGATGTTTCGGTCGGTCTCCTTAAAGCTTTCCACCACCACCTCCACGCTGTAAGGTATTTCCTTATTATAATAAAGGAGTATCTTCTCGCGGATAATCTCTGTCACAAAGAAGCGGGCGGGCTTGTCGGTCCACTGGTCTTTGTCGAAGTAGGCGGGGCTTTCGGGCAACAGCTCCTTGATACGGGCCAACACCCTGTCCACGCCAAACTTGTTCAGCGCACTGATGGGCATGATTTCCGCTTGAGGCAAAGCATGATGCCACTCCTCCACTTTTTTCTCCAGAGCCTCCTGATTTGACAGGTCTATCTTGTTGACGAGCACCATGACGGGACATTGCATCCGGGCCACGTGATCCAGGAAGTCCTGATTCTTGTCAGGCGTCTCCACCATATCGGTCACATAAAGCAACACGTCGGCATCCTGCAGCGCACTCTCCGAGAACTGAAGCATCTGCTCCTGCAACTTGGAGCTGGGCTTGAGCACTCCGGGCGTGTCGGAGAACACAATCTGCATCTCCTCGGTATTGAGAATACCCATGATGCGGTGGCGCGTGGTCTGCGCCTTGAAGGTGGCGATGCTTATGCGCTCGCCCACCAACAGGTTCATCAACGTGCTTTTCCCCACGTTGGGGTTACCTACGATATTTACGAATCCGGCCTTGTGCATCTTATTCCCTTCCGGCACAATAGTCAGCCCATTCCTGTCGGCTGATTTGTCCTTCCTTATAGAAACGGGCGGGACTCTTGGCCGCTTCGGCGGCACCGTCGTAGGCCCACACCAGATAGCTTGCGCCCCAAGTGAAGCCGGCTCCGAAGGCGGTGAACACAATCTTGTCGCCCTTCTTCAGTTGGGGCTCATACTCCCAAAGAGCCAAGGGCAATGTGCCTCCACTGGTGTTGGCCATATGGTCGACGTTCACCATCACATGGTCTGTGTCCAGTCCCACGCGCTTGGCCACGCTCTCCTCGATATTTATATTTGCCTGATGAGGAACCAAGAAGCGGATATTGTCGCTCGTCAGGCCGTTGCGGCTGCAGATGGTGTCCACGGCAGTGCACATATTCAGCACAGCATGCTTATACACGGTCCGGCCCTCCTGATAAACGAAGTGTTCGCGTGCATCCACGCTCTCGTGACTGGGCATCTTGGCACTTCCGCCGGCAGCCATGTGCAGGGGTTGATAACCCTGCCCATCGGTGTAATAAGCACCGTCCAGCAGGCCGAGTTCCTCTTCTGTGGTAGGCTCCAGCATCACACACGCAGCCCCGTCTCCGAAGATGGGACAGGTGTTGCGGTCCTCATAGTTGGTCATCGAACTCATGTGGTCGCCCCCGCACACGATGATATGCTGATAACGGCCGCTCCGGATGAAGTTGGCGCCTGTCTCCAGGCCATAGAGGAAACCGGCACAGGCAGCCTCCATATCAAAGCCAAAAGCCTTCTTCATCCCCAGATTGCCTATCACCAGACTGGCCGTCGAGGGGAAATGATAGTCGGGGGTGGTGGTGGCACAGATCACGGCATCCACCTCATCAGGCTTCACGCCCGTCTTCTCCAGCAGTTGTTTCACGGCACGCGTCATCATATAGCTGGTGCCGCTGCCCTGCTCGGGTTTCAATATGTGGCGCGTCTTCACGCCGATACGTTGCATAATCCACTCATCGCTGGTGTCCACGATGCGGCTCATCTCCTCGTTGTCAAGAATATAGTCGGGCACATAACCACCAATGCCCGTGATTTTTGCATTTATTTTTTCCATGAGATATGTTTTGTTTAAGAATTAAGCCGCCTGAGCATAGGCTCGGACGGCTTATTTTCTTCTGAGCCTCTACGGCTATTGCCTTAGGCCTCCTTCTCGATTGCCACCTTACCACGATAGTAGCCACAAGCGGGACATACGGTGTGGTAGATGTAGAACTCGCCACAATTGGGGCATACTGCCAGGGTGGGAGCAACTGCGCCATCATGCGTGCGGCGCTTCAGGGTACGAGTCTTACTCTGTCTTCTTTTTGGATGTGCCATTTCTTTTTATATTTTATTGTTTATCTAATACTCCTTTCAGCGCATCCCATCGAGGGTCAGGGGACTTCTCCTCGGCCTGGGCTGCAAATTCCTTCAATGCCTTGTCCGTTTCTCCCGTGCATTCGCCGTCGGGGTGCACATGTCTTATGGGCACTTGCAGGGCAATCTGCTCATAGACGGGCCACTGCAGGTCGATGGTGCCGCGCTCCTCGGGGATGGTTATCACATCGCCGTCATCGGCATCCTCCTGCCCAAGCCTCACTCTCACCGTCGCGTTGCCCTCGATTTTCTGGCTCATGGGTTCCATACAACGGTCACAGTCCACGGTCACCTGCCCTTTCAGACTGAAATGAAGATCGTAGCTGGCAGAGGCCAAGCGCTCGACCTCCAGTGCCACAGCGACCGTTCCATACTGAATCTGGGCATCTTCGATAGCGGCAAAGAAGTCATCCCCAACCACCCAATCATACGCCTGCAGCGCGGTCTGCTGGTCACGCAGATTGATGATATAGGCACTCTTCTTCATACACTTCTATGGTTGCATATCGGCATTTGGTCTGCAAAATTACAAAAAAAAGCAAACACCGCCAACAAAAACCCGCTAATTCTTTTGGCCGCTAAGCTTTTTTCAGTTCTATGCGAAAGGTCGTTCCTTGGCCCAACTGCGATTTTTTTACATATATCCGTCCGCCGTGATACTCCTCGACGATGCGTTTGGCCAGCGAGAGCCCCAACCCCCAGCCGCGCTTCTTGGTGGTGAAGCCCGGCATGAACACGCTCTTGAAGTTCTTGGCGGCAATACCCTTGCCCGTATCCTGCACCTCTATCCACACCCGTTCGTCCTCCTCGCCCGCAGAAAGCGTGATGCTGCCACGGCCCTCCATGGCATCCACCGCATTCTTGCACAGGTTCTCCACCACCCACTCAAACAGCGAGGCACACAACGGAACGATCAACGCCTGTTCGGGCAGGCAGAGTGTCAGGTTCACCCTGTTGCTCACGCGCCGCTGCATGTAGTGCGCCACCGCCTCCAGCGTGTCGTTCAGGTTCTCGGGATGCAGTTCCGGGCGGGAACCGATTTTCGAGAAACGCTCGGCCAGCAGTTCCAGCCGCTTCACGTCTTTGCTCATCTCCGCTATCATCTCGTCCCCGGGATACGTCTCGCGCAGCACCTCCACCCAGCCCGTCAGGCTGGAGATGGGCGTACCCAATTGGTGGGCCGTCTCCTTGCTCAGCCCCACCCACACGCGATTCTGCTCGGCCCGTTTGCTGACCACCACGGCCAACAGAGCCATGGCCACGAACAGCAGCACCACAGCCATCTGGACATAGGGATACCAAGCCAAACGCCTGAGCATAAGGCTGTCGGCATAACACACTTCCCAATCGCCCACGCGGATGACTCGACCTCCGGCCCGCATGTTGCGGGCCTCTTCTTTCACCAGCCGGATGCTGTCGGCCTCCGACTCTTGGCGAATGTTCAGATTTCTGCATTCCTGCACTTCACCCTGCGGGTCCACCACCACCACGGGGATGTTCTTGTTTCCCTCCAGCACGCGAAGCACCAATGCCAGGTCGGCGGTCTCGTCAGCCGTATTCAGCTGGTGCATAGCCTCGGCCCACACCTCGACGTTGCGCCTCTCCTGGTTTGAAAGGTCGCGCACCAACAGGCGCGACACCACCAAAGAGGCCGCCACTATCAGCACGGCCACGGCGATAAGCAGCACTCTCACATGTCGGATTCTATCTGTCCACTGCATAGTTAAGTAACGAAGAATGCGCCGGTTTATTGTCTTTTCACTATCTTTGCACCCATGAAACAGACAATCCTACACCTCGTTATCTGCCTTCTGGCACTTGGCGCCACAGCCTGTGACAAGCATTCCGGAAGCAACCTTCACCCCAAAGGTGACGAGGCGGCCGACACACTGCGCCGCCTGGTGGTGGTGTATATGGCCGCCGACAACAGCATCAGCAGTCTGGCCGATGCCGACGTGGAAGAAATGGAGCGCGGTGCCCAAAGCATTCCCGATGACTGCGCCCTGGCCGTTTACCTTGACAACTACACCGACCGAGGCACACCGGGCATCCTGCTCATCGACAAGGCCAACGGGAAGCGCACGTTCAAGACGTACGCCGAGGACCCCGTCAGCACCGACTCGGCCGTGATGGAGCGGGTGCTCGACGATATCCTCAAAGGCATCCCCGCCAAAGAGCACGCCCTGGTGCTCTGGAGCCACAGCACCGGCTGGGTTCCACGCGAGAACGACCGCAAACGCACCTGGGGAAGCGACAGGGGAAACGAGATGCCCGTCACCACACTGGCACACGTGCTCGCGAATACGGGCATCCACTGGAAGTACATCTTCTACGACAGTTGCTTCATGCAATGCGTGGAAGTGGCCTACCAGATGCGCCACCTTACCGACTGGAGCATAGCCTCCCCCATCGAGATTCCCGGTTTGGGAGCGCCCTACGACTATATCATGCCCCACTTGTTCCAGGCCGAGGGTTTTGCCCACGACATCCCGCACGCCTACCACGAACACTACGAGAACCAATCCTACGGGGTCATCCTCTCCTCCATCCGCAGCAGCCGGCTGGACGACCTTGCCCGGGCCACCGCCACAGCGTTGGACACACTGGGCAGCGTCTCCACCAACAGCGTGCAGCAATACGGTGCATACACGGAAAACGCCCATTGGTTCGGTGAATTTTATGACATGGCCTCGCTTATGAACGCATGCCTTTGCCCGGCGGACTACGCCACCTGGCACGCCGCAATGGAGCAGGCCATCCCCCACCGCTTCGCCACAAAACGATGGTACAGCATGTACAGCTCCATCAACGCCCGCCTTACCGACCCCGACCACTTCGCGGGAACATCCATGTACATCCCCACAGAGGGGCGCACCGGCATGAACGCCACCTGGCATCAACTGGACTGGGCCGGACAGATGCCTCCGACAATCATCATCATCAACTGACCGCAATGGAAGACCAATTCTCTCGCACCCGCCTGTTGCTGGGTGCAAACGCCATCCGCACCCTGCAGACCGCCCGTGTCATCGTGTTCGGCGTGGGGGGTGTGGGCGGCTACGCCGTGGAGGTGCTGGCACGCAGCGGTGTGGGTGCCATAGACGTGGTGGACAACGACCGTGTGCACATCACCAACCTCAACCGCCAGATCATCGCCACACAAGACACGGTAGGGCGGCTGAAAGTGGACGTGGCCGAGGAGCGCATACACGCCATCAACCCCGCTTGCCGCGTGGGCAAGTTTCCTGTTTTTTATCTGCCCGAGCAGGCAGACATGTTCGACCTTTCACCATATGACTACGTGGTGGACTGCATCGACACGGTGACCGCCAAGCTCGACCTCATCCGCCGTTGCCATGCGCTCGGCGTGCCCATCCTCTGCAGCATGGGTGCCGCCTACAAGGTGGACGCCACACAATTCACCGTCACCGACATTGCCAAAACCATCAACGACCCCCTGGCCAAGGTTATCCGCCGCAAGCTGCGCAAGGAAAACATCCGCCGCCTGAAAGTGGTCTACAGCCCCGAAGTGCCGCTGGCAAGCCTCGGCACGGACAAGACTCCGCCCAGCAACGCCTGGGTGCCCGCCACAGCCGGGCTCATCGCCGGCGGGGAAGTGGTAAAGGATTTGATTAGAAAAGCGGGCACGTGGCGCACAGACCTCCATCCGCACGTCTAAGAAAGCACAAAAAAAACATGAACACGTTTTTCAAAATCATGTTCATGTTTTTCAAAAACGTGTTCATGTTTCCATTGAAACATTCATACGTTTATTTCAGTCCTTCCCGATGGTTTAAAAACCGCCCTTACTGAAAATCGAAATTCAACTGGTCGGAGACACCTCCGCGGGGTGTTCTGCCCAAATGGCGATAGGCCAGATCCGTCACTTCGCGCCCCCGGGGCGTGCGTTTGATGAAACCCTCCTTGATAAGGAATGGCTCGTAGACCTCCTCCACCGTGCCTCCGTCCTCGCCGATGGCCGTGGCGATGGTGTTCACACCCACGGGGCCTCCATTGAACTTGTCGATGACGGTCAGCAGAATCTTGTTGTCAATCTCGTCCAGTCCGTAGCGGTCGATGTTCAGAGCCTCAAGGGCATAACGGGCAATCTCCAGGTCGATGGTGCCGTTGCCCTTCACCTGGGCAAAGTCGCGCACACGGCGCAGCAGGGCATTGGCGATACGTGGCGTGCCGCGTGAGCGGCCGGCAATCTCGCTTGCCGCCTTCGGTTCGATGGGCACACCCATGATTCCCGCCGAGCGGGTGATGATGGCGGCCAGGGTGGACGCATCATAATATTCCAGGTGCATGTTGATGCCGAAACGGGCACGCAGGGGAGCCGTCAGCAGACCGCTGCGCGTGGTGGCCCCCACCAGCGTGAAGGGCGACAAGTCTATCTGGATGCTGCGGGCAGAAGGGCCTTTGTCTATCATGATGTCGATGCGATAGTCCTCCATGGCGCTGTACAGATATTCCTCCACCACGGGCGACAGGCGGTGAATCTCGTCGATGAACAGCACATCGTTCGGCTCCAATGAGGTCAGGATGCCCGCCAAATCGCCGGGCTTGTCCAGCACGGGGCCGCTGGTGAGTTTGAAGCCCACGCCCAACTCGTTGGCCAGGATGTTGCCCAACGTGGTTTTCCCCAGGCCGGGAGGTCCGTGAAGAAGCGTGTGGTCCAGCGGCTCACCACGATACTTGGCCGCATCCACAAACACCTTCAGGTTCTCCACAATCTTCTGCTGACCACTGAAATCCCGGAAGCCGAGCGGACGAAGGGCGTTCTCGAAGTCCTTCTCCCTGATGGTCCGCTGCTCGCGTATATCGAATTTTTCTTCCATATCTGCAAAGATACAAATAATTATTTTGTTTTGTGGATGCTTTGCCGTACCTTTGTACTAACAAATAACATATCAATTAACCAATTAACTTTATTCATGCGTATGAAGAAATTTTTACTCCTGATTGCGGCTGTGATGACAGCCGGCGTTAGCATGGCACAAAAGGTGACCCTTGATTTCACCAACGGTGCCACGGAATGGGGATTCCCCGAAGGAAGTGCCAACTTCGTGACCGAAGGCACCTACACCAACGGCGATTACACCATCAGCCTGACGGCAACGGAAAAGACCTACTTCAACTCAAACGGCTTCCTGATGCTTGGCAAGGCAAATGCCACGCTCACCCTTCCCGCCTTTGACTTTGCCGTAGGCAAGATTGTGGTGACAGGTGCATCGGGTGCCAGCGTGTCCACAAAACTGAACGTGTTTGTGGGCGACAAGGCCGTATCTACCGAGACCACCGGCATCACGGGAAGCCAGACCTTTGCCATCGCCGAGGACAGCCAGGCCGCAGGCACCGTATACACCATCAAGGTAAACAGCAAGCACAACGCCCAGTTCACCAAGATTGAGATTTTCGAGGCCGGCGGCGAGACCGTTGACCCCAATCCCGAACCCCAGCCCGAACCCGTGGAGGCTACCGTTGCCGAGGCTCTGGCTGCCGCAGCCAACACCTTGGTGACCGTCAAGGGCCAGGCCGTGGCCATGACCACCGGCGGTGCCGTGATTGCCGACGAAACCGGCTTCATCTACTATTTTGGCGAACCCACCTTCAAGTTGGGCGATGCAGTGACCGTGACCGGCCCTGTAAGCGCCTACGGCGGCTTCAACCAGTTCAGCACAAAGAACGAAGGCACCACTGCCGTGGCCGGCGAGAACAGCGAAGTGACCCATCCCGAGGCCGTGGCTATGGACGGCGCTGCCCTGGATGCATGGTTCGCAAACCCCGTTCACCAGTATGTGACCGTTTCCGGCCAGTTGAACATCAGCGGCAACTACTACAACCTGAACGTGGAAGGTGCCACCAAGGCTGTCGGCTCACTGGTATATCCCACCGAGGAGATTACCGCTGCCGTGGCTAACGGCGACGACGTAACCATCACCGGCTATGCCGTATACACCAGCGGAGGCAAGTACGTGAACATTGTGGTCACCAACGTGAAAGTGAACACCCAGGCCGAGTTGAAGGACCCCAGCAACACCATCGAGACCGCCTACACCGTGGCAGAGGCCCGCAACCTGATTGACAAGGCCAACGAGTATGACCTGTCGAAGGAAGTGTATGTGAAGGGTGTAATCACCAAAATCAAGTCTCTGGATGTAAGCCAGTGGGAACGCGCCCAATATTTCATCGCCGACGAGGCCGGTGCGGAAAACGACATGCTGGTCTACAACGGCTATTACCTCAACGGCGAGCCTTTCACCAGCAACGATGCCATCAAGGCCGGCGACGAGGTGATTGTGCTGGGCAGCCTGACACTCTTTGGCACCACCTATGAGGTGAACCAGAACAACAAGATTGTGAGCCTGAACGGCGTGACCGACGGTCTGAACGGCATCGAAGCCACCAAGGGCGAAAACAAGGCCTACGACCTCACCGGCCGTGTGGCAGCCAAGAACCACAAGGGCATCGTGATTGTGAACGGCAAGAAGGTGGTGAAGTAATCATCACTACCGTATATAATAAGGAAGGGGAAACCGCTATGGTTTCCCCTTTTTTTGCATACCTTTGCACCCATGGTTTTGAATTATATCTGGATAGGTTTCTTCCTCATCTCTTTTCTTGTGGCCGTCGTTCAACTGATGATGGGCAACACCCAGGTGTTTCCCGCCATCATGGACAGCACCTTCAGCAACGCCCGCACCGCCTTCGACATCTCCATCGGCCTCACGGGCACGCTCAGCCTGTGGATGGGCATCATGAAAATCGGCGAAAAGGGCGGACTGGTCAATGCCATCTCGCGCCTGCTCAGTCCGGTGTTCACGCGTCTCTTTCCCGAGATTCCCGCCGGACATCCCGCTTTCGGCCACATCTTCATGAACCTGAGCGCGAACATGCTGGGGCTGGACAACGCCGCCACCCCCCTGGGGCTGAAAGCGATGGAGGAGATGCAAAAACTGAACACCCGAAAAGAGCGTGCCACCAACGCCATGATCATGTTCCTGGTGCTGAACACCAGCGGACTGACCTTGGTACCCGTCTCCATTCTGGTATACCGCGCCCAAATGGGAGCGGCCCAACCCACGGACGTATTTATCCCCATCCTGCTGGCCACCACCGTAGCCACCATGGCGGCCATCATCATCACCGGCCTCTGCCAGCGCATCAACCTGTTCAACCGGGCCATCGTGGGACTGATGCTCGGCCTCTGCCTGCTCGTAAGCGGCATGGTGTGGCTGGCCACGAAACTGTCGCAACAGGAACTGGGCGTGTGGAGCACCTCCGCAGCCAACATCTTGTTGTTCGGCATCATCATCCTCTTTATCGTGGCCGGCATACGCAAGCGGGTGAACGTGTACGACGCATTTATCGAAGGAGCGAAGGGCGGCTTTGAAACCGCCGTGCGCATCATCCCCTACCTGGTGGCCATTCTGGTGGCCATAGGCGTGTTCCGCGCCTGCGGAGCCATGGACCTGCTGATTCACGGCATTTCCCGTGCCGTGGAAGCCTTGGGGATGAACGCCGACTGGGTGGCAGCCCTGCCCACGGCCCTGATGAAACCGCTCTCGGGCAGCGGAGCACGAGGCATGATGGTGGATGCCATGAACACCTACGGGGCCGACTCGTTTGTGGGACGCCTGTCGTGCCTGTTCCAAGGTGCAACGGACACCACCTTCTATATCCTGGCTGTCTACTTCGGATCGGTGGGCGTGCGAAACACCCGCCATGCCGTGACCTGCGGCCTGCTCACCGACCTGGCAGGCATCGTGGCAGCCATCGTTGTCGCTTATCTTTTCTTTACCTGAATGCCATGGCAAATCTGAAATCACTGGTCAAGGACACCGCCATCTACGGCCTGAGCAGCATCGTGGGCCGTTTTCTCAACTATCTGCTCGTCCCCCTCTACACCCATTGCATGCCGCATGACAGCGGCGACTATGGCGTGAGCACCAACATCTATGCCTACGTGGCACTGATACTGGTCATTCTCACCTTTGGCATGGAGACCACCCTTTTCCGCTTTGCCAACCAGCCCAAGGAGAATCCCGACTCGGTGTTCACGATGGGCTTCACGGTGGTGGGCACGCTGACGGCCCTGTTTCTGGGGCTGGTGCTGGGCTTCCTGCCCCCCATCTCTGATGCTTTAGGCTATGCAAACCATCCCGAATATGTGTGGATGATGGCGGTTGTGGTGGCTTTGGATGCCTTGCAGGCCCTGCCTTTCAGTTGGCTGCGCTACAAGAAACGCCCCGTGAAGTTTGCTTCGCTCAAGCTGTTGTTCATCGCTTTCAACATAGCCCTCAACTGCATCTTCTTCCTGGGACTGGGCAAGACGCAGGTGTTCTATGTGTTTGCCATCAATCTGGCATGCACAGGCCTCATCACCCTGTTCTTCGTGGGCGACCTGTTCAAAATCAAATGGCAGTGGGATTGGGACTTGCTGCGCCGCATGCTGGGCTACAGCTGGCCGCTGCTGGTATTAGGCATCGCGGGCATCCTGAACCAAGCGGCCGACAAGATGCTCTTCCCCATGGTCTACCCCGACCGCGCCGAAGCCGAAGTGCAGCTGGGCATCTACGGCGCCTGTGTGAAGATTGCCATGGTCATGGCCATGATTACCCAAGCCTTCCGCTATGCCTACGAACCCATCGTGTTTGCCAAGATGCAGGACAACGACAAGAACGAATACTACGCCGCAGCCATGAAGTACTTCATCATCTTCACGCTGCTGGCTTTCCTGTGCGTGGTGGGATGGATGCCCCTGCTGCAACACATCATCGGCGAGGGCTATCGCGACGGATTGCGCGTGGTGCCCATCGTGATGGCTGCCGAGATGATGATGGGAGTCTACTTCAACCTCTCGTTCTGGTACAAGCTCATCGACAAGACCATCTACGGCGCCTGGTTCTCTCTGGCGGGCTGTGCCGTGTTGTTTGCCGTGAACATCTGGGGCATTCCCCGCTACGGCTACATGGCCTGTGCGTGGGGGGGATTCGCAGGCTATGGCACGGCCATGACGCTGAGCTATCTGGTGGGGCAACGCAAATATCCCATCGCCTACCCCATGAGGAGCATCCTCACCTACACGGCCATCACCGTGTTCTTCTACATCATCATGAAAACGTTGCCCGAGAGTTGGTCTCCCGGGACACATCTGGGCATCAACACGCTGCTCATCCTGGCCTTCGTGGGACACATCATCCACCACGACCTGCCGCTGCGTATGTTGCCCGTAATCGGCAAATATTTCCGAAAATAGAAAGACTATCCTATCTCTATCTGCAGACCGTCGTAGGCCAGATGCACGTTTTCGGGCAGACGGGCCTCGGCCTCATCGTGATGCCCTATCCGGTGGGTGACGTGTACCAGATAGGCCACACGGGGATTGACCTGGCGGATAAACTCCAGGGCATCGGCCACCAGCATGTGGCTGTGGTGGGGCTTGTCCCAGCGAAGGGCATTCACCACCAGCGTATCTACGCCTCGCAGATACGCCAACTCGCTCTCGTCACAGCTCTTCATATCGGTGATATAGGCCAGGTTTCCCAACCGGAAACCCAAGATAGGCATCTTGCCGTGCATCACCCGTATGGGCATCACCTCCACATCCTTCACACGAAAAGCCTTGTGGGGCTGAATAGGATGCAGATTGAGCCGAGGCACGCCGGGATAGAGGTCGCGGGTGAAGCAATAGGGCATGGTCTGATGCAGGGCCTCGCACACGGAGGGCAAGGCATAAATCTGTTGGTCGCCAAACACACAGAACCCGCGCAAATCATCCATCCCCCCTACGTGATCGTAGTGGATATGCGTAACCAGCACGGCATCCAACGGGGCGAAAGGCAAGGGGAGAAGTTGCTGGCGAAGGTCCGGACCCGCATCAATAAGGATGCGGGTCCGGCCTGTCTCCAATAAAGCCGAGGTGCGAAGCCTGTGGTCGTGCGGATCTTTGCTGCGACACACCGGGCAGTCACAACCCAAAATGGGCACGCCACCCGACGTGCCCGTTCCAAGAAAAGTGAGGCGTGGACACTCGTTTCCCACATAGGGAAACGAAGATGCCGACGAATTTGCCATACCTTATTTATAAGGAGGAGTCAGAGGCCCAACTCCTTTATCAGATTTTCTGCCTTACCCCACTTGTCGATGATGTAAAGCACATAGCGGATATCCACGCCAATACAGCGCTGCAGATCGTTGTCGAACGAGATGTCGCCCGACATGGCCTCCCAGTTGCCGTCAAAAGCCAGGCCGATGACCTCGCCCTTGCCATTGAACATGGGAGAACCGCTGTTGCCGCCCGTAATGTCGTTATTGGAGAGGAAGCAAAGGTTAAGATCGCCCGTGCGTGCATCGGCATAGCGGCCAAAGTCCTTTGACTTCAACAGATTGGTGATATCCTCCGGGAACTTATAGTCGGGATTCTCCTGTTGCTTGGCAGCCTTATCCAAAAGGCTCTGCGAAGTGGTGTAGTAGTCATAGTGCTGCCCCTGGCTGGTGTAGTCCTGGATATAGCCATAACTCAGGCGCATCGAGAAGTTGGCATCGCTGTAATGGGCACTCTCCTGGTCATATTCCAGGATAGCCTGGGTGAGCATGTGCTCGTTATAAGTGATATTCTCGCTCATTTCCTTAACCTCATCGGTAGCCATGTTGCGGGCAAACTCCCGGATACTTTGGGCATAAAGCATGGCGGGGTCTGTCTGAACCAACAGGCTGTCGGCCTCAAACTTCTGAGCCGCATCGGGGCGGGTGACCACCGTATTGTCAAACACCCACTTGGCATAGTCCTGATAGTTGCCCTTAAATTGGCTGTCGATTACCTGATAAATGGAAGGCAGGAACTCAGAAGACACCTGTTTGCGATAGTTCTCGAGCAGGGCAGCCATCACATCCTGATCCAAAGAAGCATCATAATCCTTCAGGAAAGCAGCCTGACGCTCGGTCCATACCGCGGAACCGCCGTTGAAAATAGATGCCAGACGGAAAAGTTCGATACCACGCACGAAGGTCTCGGAAAAGAAACCGGAAGCCCTCACAAACTGGAAGCGGTAGCCATAATCACGCTTCAACTCATCAAACATTTTACCAAAACGACGGGTAAGAGCCTCGTCCACCTGATACCAAGTGCGGATGTCGTTCTCCAAATCCTGCTTCAGACCTATCACATTCAAGTCCTTGATAGCCTTGTTCATGCCGATGGAGTTCTTCCAATAGTTGCTGCTTGAGGCGAACTTGGATGCATACTTGATGCCCACAACACGATCGGCCTCCATACGTTTCTTCCAAATGTCCTGCTTCAGGCCGCGCACCTGAATCATGCTCACATTGATGCCGTTGACACGTTCGTTGATGCCAAAACTGCTGAGATAGCGGCTGGTGCTACCGGGATAACCGATGGTCATACAGTAATCGCCGGGCATGTAGCCGTCCAGGCTCACCTTGGCATAACGCTTCACCTTCAGAGGCTGGTTGTCCTCGCTGTAGTCGGCAGGCTCGCCATTGGCATCGGCATAGATGCGGAACACGCTGAAGTCACAGGTCTGACGGGGCCACATCCAGTTGTCGGTATCGCCACCGAACTTACCCACGGTCTCGGGTGCGGTGAAAGCCAGGCGGATGTCGGTATAGGTCTTATAGATACTCACATAGAAGGCATTGCCATTGTAATAGTTCTTCACCAGGCAATACTTTCCCTCGTTATTATGTCTGTACTCATTCTCCACGGCTGTCATCACGCTGTCCAGCTTCTCGATGCCCAGCCCGTCCATGGCACGCATTACGCGGCCCGTACAATCCTCGGTACGCTCAAGGAAACGGACAAAGAGACCCTCGGCAGGGCGCTCCTGTTCACGGGAATGTGCCACAAAACCATTCTTCAGAATATCGTCCTCGGGAGTGGAGAGCGACTGGATAGCGCCAAAGCCGCAATGGTGATTGGTGAACACCAATCCATCGGGACTTACCACCACGCCGGAGCAGAAGTCCCCGAAATCGACAACGGCATCCTTCAAGCTCTCGCCCTCGGGATTATAAAGTTGCCGGGGGGTAAGTTGCAAACCCAATTCCTTCATCACCTTTTCCGTGCGGTGATCAATCTTGTTCAGCATCCACATGCCTTCGTCGGCGTGAGCGGAGAAGGCACCAAGCATTGCCACAAAGGCAAAAAAAGTTTTCTTCATCTATTTATTTATATATATTTTTGTTATTTCTTTTTCTTCTTGGGATATCGCCGTGCCCAACCCTCCTCGCTGAAATCGGGTTCGGGGCCTTGCAGATCGTTGTTCTTTTCGGGATGAAGGAATTTCATCCAATCCTCCTTCTTATATTGCTTCCCACGAGGCATATCGTCCTCAATGTCGTTACGGTTGTCGCCTTTCTTCTTGCTTTTCCTGCCAAAGTCGTCACGCTTCTTGCCACGCTCCTCGCGGGCATCACGCCGACTACCACGGGTCTTGTCGGCCTTGCGTTCCTGGGTACCGTTTCCCTCGGCATCAGCCACCTCCACGGTTATCTTGCGGCCATGCACCTTCACTCCGCACAAAGCATCGACCACCCGCTCGGCATCCCGTTCGTTCACCTCGATAAAAGAAAAGTTTTTCATGAGGTCTATGCGGCCGATGTCCACTTTTCCGCCGCGCACATGGTCGTTAATGAGTTTGATAAGCTCCTTGGCATAGAAACCGTCCATCTTGCTCACGGGGCAGAACAGACGGGTGTAACCGGTTTCGGGTGTACGGTCACCTTTCTTGCGCTTGCCCCCTCGCTCTTCTTTGCTTCCCTTGCCGGGTTTCACGTCCTCAATCTCGGGAGCACTGGCATAGTATTGCAGGAAGCGACCGAACTCACGGCTCACCACGCGCTTGATCAGGTCGTCCTTGTCCAGCCATTCCAGGCGCTTGGTCACCTCGGGCATGAAGGGAGCGATTTCCTCTTCATCCACCTCCACGCGCTCTATCTGGTCTATCACATGATAAAGTTGCTTGCCGCAGATGTCGCGGGGCTCGGGAAGCGTACCGCGCACAAATTCCTTTTGAATTACCTTCTCCACCAGTTTGATGCGGTGATGCTCTCTCACATGCACGATGCTGATGCTGGTACCTTTCTTGCCGGCTCGGCCTGTTCTGCCACTGCGGTGGGTGTAGTTCTCCGTATCATCAGGCATACCGTAATTTATCACGTGGGTCAGGTCGTCCACATCCAGTCCGCGTGCTGCCACATCAGTGGCCACCAACAATTGGGTGCGATGCTGGCGGAATTTTTGCATGGTCAGGTCACGCTGCTGCTGACTGAGTTCTCCGTGCAGGGCATCGGCATTGTAACCGTCGCGGATAAGGTTGTCGGCCACCTGCTGTGTCTCCATGCGGGTGCGACAGAAAATGATGGCATAGATGCGGGGATAGAAATCCACCACGCGCTTCAGTGCGGCATACTTATCCTTGGCCTGCACCATATAATAAATATGGTTTACGTTCTCGCTTCCCTCATTGCGCGACCCCACTTGAATAGTATGGGCCTCATGCAGATAGTTGTTGGCGATGCGTTCTATCTCCTTGCTCATCGTAGCACTGAACAGCAAGGTGTTGTGCTCGCCGTCCATACCCTCGAGGATAGCGTCCAAGTCCTCTTGGAAACCCATCGAGAGCATCTCATCGGCCTCGTCCAGCACCAGATTGTGCACACTCTGAAGCTGTGCGGCACCACGACGCATCAGGTCTATCAGTCGGCCCGGGGTGGCCACAATCACGTCAACACCCTTTTTCAACGCACGTATTTGAGGCTCGATATTCGCACCTCCGTACACAGCCAACACCCGCACATCGGGCATGAACTTGGCAAAGCCTTCCAAATCATCGGCGATTTGCAAACACAACTCGCGAGTAGGACTGAGAATCAACGCACGGGGCACACCGGGCTGGCCGCCACGCCGGATAAATTGCCACAGGATGTGCAGCAGAGGCAGTCCATAGGCCGCCGTCTTACCCGTTCCCGTCTGGGCCAATGCCACCAGATCCCCCTCATTTTGCAACAGATGAGGGATCACCTGCTCCTGCACAGGCATAGGATGTTCGTAACCCTGTTCTTCCACGGCCTGCAACAATTCGTCACACAAACCCAATTCGCTAAATGTCGTCATGAATGCTTTTAAACTATCTTTTTGATTTCAAACTGCAAAGATAACCAAAAAAATCGCTATATTTGCATAAACTAACCGTTAAAAGCCCGTTATTACACCATGCTTTTCACCAAACAGACTTATATGCAACGCCGTCAGGTGTTGCAAAACCGCATAAAAAGCGGACTTGTGTTGCTCTTCGGCAACAACGATTCTCCATATAATTATCCCTCCAACACCTATGCCTTCCGGCAAGACAGCTCCTTCCTATATTACTTCGGACAACACCGTGAAGGTCTGGTTGGCGTGATTGATGTAGACAACAACCGCCAGTATCTTTTGGGTAACGATGTGGACATTGAGGACATCGTGTGGATGGGACAAGTGGCCTCCGTAGCCGACATGGCTGCCGAATGCGGCGTTGAGCACAGCGGTCCCATGAAGGAATTGGCCACCTTGGTCGAAGCTGCCCGCAAACAGGGACGCCCCATTCACTTCCTTCCCCCTTATCGTTTCGATATTCAAATCCAGTTGATGGACCTTACGGGCATCCATCCCCGTGACCAGCGTGCCGCAGCCAGCGTGGAGCTGATTCACGCCGTTGTTGACCAGCGTGCCGTGAAGACCGCCGAAGAGGTGGCCGAGATAGAGCGTGCCTGCGCCATCGGCTACGAAATGCACACCACCGCCATGCGCCTCTGCCGCCCCGGCGTCACCGAACAATACATCAGTGGTCAAATCGAGGGCATCGCCCGCAGCAAAGGCCAGGGTGTCAGTTTCGGCAACATCGTCACCATGCACGGCGAGATCATGCACGGCAATCCCTCGCCCCGCTCGTTGGAGGCTGGTCGCCTGATGCTGTGCGACGCCGGTGCCGAGACCAACGAAATCTACTGCTCCGACAACACCCGCACCACCCCCATCTCGGGCACGTTCACCCAGAAGCAAAAGGAAATCTATTCCATCGTAGAGGAGTGTCACGACCTGGCGCTTTCCCTGGCCGCCCCTAACGTGAAGTGGTGGGACGTGCATTTTGGCGTTGCCCGCCTGATGACCGAACGCCTGAAAGAACTGGGACTGATGAAAGGTGACACCGACGAGGCCGTGACAGCCGGAGCGCACGCACTCTTCTTCCCCCACGGATTGGGCCACATGATGGGCATGGACGTGCACGACATGGAGGGACTGGGGCAGACCTACGTGGGTTTCGATGATGAAGTGCAACCCAACCTCAGTCAATTCGGCACCAATGCCTTACGCTGCGGCCGACGCATGCAGGAGGGATGGGTGATGACCGACGAGCCGGGCATCTATTTCATCCCTGCCCTTATCGACGACTGGCGTACACGCGGCCACAACGCCCAATACCTGAACTTCGACAAGATCGAGACCTACAAGGACTTCGGCGGCATTCGCATCGAAGATGACATTCTTATCACCCGCGACGGTTGCCGCTTCCTGGGCGACCGACTCATCCCCTACCATATAAAAGATGTAGAGGACTTCCTCGCAGCAAGAAACAACTAATCCATAATTATAACAATTTTCATACCCATGAACAAATTTATCATTCTGGCTTTGGCTGCATGCATGTCGCTGCCCGCCACGGCACAAGAGAAGAAGGCCGACAACGACTCGCTGGTCTTCACCACTGTGATCGAGAACCCCGTCACAAGCATCAAGAACCAAAACAACAGTGGCACCTGCTGGGCCTACAGTTCCTATGCCTTCCTGGAGAGCGAGATTCTGAAGAAGCATCCCGAGATGACCGACATCGACCTCTGCGAGAGCTTCCTCGTGAGTAACACCTACATGGACCGCGCCGACCGCCACGTGCGTACCCATGGCGATGCCAGCTTCTCACAAGGCGGTTCGTTCTACGATGCCATCTATGGCATGAAGCACTGCGGCCTGGTGCCCGAGGGTGTAATGCCCTACCCCATCACCCCCTATGGCGACAGCCTGTTTAACTTCACCAACTTCTTCCCCCCCATGGAAGCCTACGTGAGCGCTATCGCCAAGAGCGATGCCAAGAAAATCAATCCCATATGGAAGAAGAGCGTGCAGGGCATGATCAACGACTACTTCGGTCAGGCTCCCACCGAGTTCACCTATAAGGGCAAGACCTACACACCCCAGAGTTTCGTGGAGTATGTAGGCCTGAATCCCGATGACTATGTGAGCCTCACCTCCTACACCCACCACCCCTTCTACGAGAGCTTCATCCTCGAGATTCAGGACAACTGGCGCTGGGCAAGTTCATACAATCTCCCCCTCAACGAGTTCATGGAGGTGATGGAGCAGGCCGTACGCAACGGCTACACTTTCGCTTGGGGTGCCGATGTCAGCGAGGCCGGCTTCAGCCGCCGCAACGGCAAGAACCTCTGCGTGGCCACCGTGCCCGCCACCAAGCAGACCGCAGGCGTAGGCAGCGACCAGAGCCGCTGGACCGGTGAGAAGGCCGGTGCCAAGATTGCCGAAGCCGACAACGCAGGCGAACTGGAGATTACCCAGGAGATGCGCCAGGAAGGCTATGACAACTGGGAAACCACCGACGACCACGGCATGCAGATTTATGGTATTGCCAAGGATCAGAACGGTAAGGAATATTTCATGATGAAGAACTCCTGGGGCGAGTATGGTCCCTACAAGGGCTTCTGGTACGTAAGCAAACCTTACGTAGCCTACAAGACCATGAACATCATCGTCAACAAGAACGCCGTTCCCAAGTCTATCCGCAAGAAACTGGGCATCTGATTCCCGCTCTTTATTTGATACCTCATTAATATATAAGGGCCGCACGAAATCACACGTGCGGCCCTTTTTTCATCCTCTACATGATGAACCACTCACCTATCGTTTTGACCGGCACATCAGAGGAGGAAGTAGCGGGCACGGGGGGAGGCCAGGTAGAAGCCGGCCACAGAGCTGGAAGGGGAAAGGGCACCGTTGGCCGTGACCTTGACATCAATTAGCGAAGGGTCGATCAGCCGGACAAGACGATGCATCTGCAACTGGTCCGGCAATGACGGATAGCCGATGGCCGGACGTATACCACGATACCGGCCACGTCTGATTGTGTCAAGGTCCAGCGGTTCCTCGGGACTGTAACCCCATATAGAGGTGCGGACACGGTAGTGCAGCCACTCCGAGGTTGCTTCGGCCAGACGGTCGCATAGAGATTGCAACAACAGGTGCGAATATTCATCGCCGGACTCATCCAGACGTTTCCGCAGCAAGTCGCCGATTGAAACCATGAACACTCCGACATGGTCACCGTAGCCCTCGGGAGCGACGTAATCACTCAGCGACAACAACTCACTGCGCTCGGCTTTCGGTGACTGACGCGGAGCATCAATGGCAACATCGTTCACGACAATACGGTTATGCTCCGGGGCTCCATACGCAGGCAGGATATGGACCATTGCCCACATCATCGCCTCTTCGGCCTCGAGTGAGTCAAGCAAGGCTTCGGCTTCAGCCCGCAAAGTCTTGCCCTCCTCTGTGTCCGCCGGAGTCCGCCAGCAGTGGTGGAAATATATCCAGTTGATGAAGGGTCGGATTTCGGCCACATGAATATCATTCATCACCACAAGATTCCGATTCGCAGGTTCCGAAAGGGAGTCATTGTTCCAATCGGTTTTTATAGGTAAAGCATCCGGGGTGTCATGTTTGGATTTATGAGTCAGAGTCTCACGCAAAGCCTTGTGACAATCCTGTATTCGGATGTATTCACCTTCGGGATCAGCCAATATGCGACTGGCGGCCACAGGATTTTGAGCCGCGTCTGAAACGCGAAGCACGATTCCGTCATACAGAGGGGCAATCTTGACAGCCGTATGCAGATCGCTTGTGGCTGCTCCGCCAAGCAACAAGGGTATGCGCAGACCCGCACGCTGCAATGCAGCGGCGACGTTTGCCATCTCGTCAAGCGAGGGCGAGATCAAGCCGCTGAGACCGATGAAGTCCGGTTTGAGCCTGCAAGCCTCGCGCACGATGGTCTCGGCATCGACCTGGACGCCTAAGTCCACTACCTCGAAATTGTTGCAACGCATCACAACGGCTGCGATATTCTTGCCTATGTCATGCACATCGCCCTTGACCGTTGCTACAATCACCAGTCCTTTTGTCGCGCTTTTGTCCCTGTCGGATTCCAGCAAAGGTTTCAATATCTCGACTGCACGGTGCATTACACGTGCACTCTTCACCACCTGAGGCAGGAACATCCTGCCGGTTTCGAACAACTTGCCCACACGTTCCATTCCGGCCATCAGCGGACCTTCCACCACCGCATTGGCAGAGCCATGTCTGGACACCGATTCCATCAGGTCCGGTTGCAAGCCGGCATCATTGCCGGACATAAGCGCGTGGCATAGCCGTTCATCCACATCATCGGAGACCTCGGGGGAGGCTGCTTCGGGACTCCTGGCGGCATCCATAGCGTAATCGCCGGCAATGGAGGTGAGCCGTTCGGTGGCATCCGGCCGGCGGGCAAATATCACATCCTCGATGGCCTCCAACAGTTCATCCGGTATATCATCGTAAGTAACCTTAGCCCCCGGATCCATGATGGCCATGTCCAGACCGGCCTTGATGGCATGGTACAGGAATGCCGAATGCATTGCCTGGCGAACGAAGTTGTTGCCCCGGAACGCAAACGACAGGTTGCTGATGCCTCCGGAAGTTTTGGCCCCCGTAAGATTCTGTTTGATCCAACGGACGGCCTCGATGAAATCCAAAGCGTAGCGGTCATGTTCAGGTATGCCGGTGGCAACGGTCAGAACATTCGGATCAAAAATGATGTCACGGGGATTTATACCGGCCTTTTCAGTCAGAAGACGATAGGCACGCCGGCATATTTCTATCTTCCTGGGACAGGTGTCGGCTTGTCCGTGCTCGTCAAAGGCCATCACCACTACCGCCGCCCCATGGGAATGAATGCACCGCGCCTCATCCAGGAACTGCCTCTCGCCATGTTTCAACGAGATGGAATTGATAATCGGTTTGCCCGGAACATTGTGCAAGGCAGTCTGTATTACAGAAAATTGCGAGGAATCAATCATCCAGGGCACCGAAGACGCCAATGGGTCCGAACCCAATAGCCGCAGGAACTTCATCATTTCCTGATTGGAGTCCAGCATCCCGTCGTCGACATTGATGTCCAGAATCATGGCGCCATCATCCACCTGCTTGCGGGCGATGGCCAGGGCTTCGTTGGCATTACCCTCCTTGATCAGACGGAGAAATTTGCGGCTGCCGGCCACGTTACACCTTTCACCGATATTGATGAAGCCCCGGTCATCGTGGAACTCCTCCATCCCTGCCAGCCAGGGAAGTGGAGACGCGGAAGGCTGATGTACCGGTGCGTCTTTTGCGATTTTCGCCACCGCCGTTATGTGCGACGGATCCGTGCCGCAGCAACCGCCGATGATGTTGAGCGACCCCTCATTCAGCAGAGGGCCGATGACTTGAGAAAAGGATTCCGCTGTCTGGCTGTAATTGCCAAGACGGTCGGGGAGTCCGGCGTTTGGATAGAAAATGACCGGATAGGGAGAGACCGCCGCCAACCGGCGCAGATGGGGGACCAATGATTCCGGACCCGCTCCACAGTTAAACCCGACAGCGGCAGGGTTGAAATTCCCGATCATCGTCAGAACGGCTTCGGGGGTATGTCCCGACAGCAGACGTCCCGAGGCATCGCTGAGCGTCATGGACACAACGACCGGAACATCAAGATTGCGTTCGGCCATAGCCTCCCGTATTCCCGACAGCTGTGCCTTGATGTTCAAGGCGTCGAAGCAGGTTTCAAGCAACAGCAGGTCCACGCCTCCATCCATCAGCGCACCGGCCTGCTCCGCGGCATCGCGCTGCAACGTGTCGAATTCCACGGCCCGACCGGCGGCATTGTCCACATCGTTCGGCAACGAAGCCGATGCGGCGGTCGGCCCCATGGAGCCCGCCACAAAACGTATCCTGTCCGGTTCCCGCTGCTGGAACGCGTCCGCCTGTCTGCGGGCAATCTCAGCCCCACGGATGTTCAATTCGCGCACACGGTCCTGCAATGCGTATACCGATTGCGACAACCGGTTGGAGTTGAACGTATTGGTCTCGATGATGTCGGCTCCTGCAGCCAGATAATCACGATGCACACGGGCCACGATGCCCGGATCGGTTATGTTCAGGGAATCGACGTTGCGCCCTCCCGTGGCCAGCAGCCGGCCGATCTGTACTCCGAGCGAGCCGTCCAGCACCAACACACGGCGGGCCAACGCCTCACGGAATGCCTGATATCTGCCCTTGTCCATTGTCGCTTGAATGTTTAATAAACCCGGCGGGCTATCTCCGCAACAGAGCCGATGGAATGTTGGGCATAGAAATGAATACTCGGCACACCGGCCTCACGCAGTTCCTTGGCTTGCCGGACGCCCCAGTCTATGCCAAGTTCACGCACTTCGTCGTCGCACTTGCACGATTCCAGATCGCGGGCCAGCCCGTCGGGCAGGTCGATGTGGAATATGCGTGGCAGCAGAATCATCTGACGCAACGAAGACAACGGCTTGATGCCCGGAACTATCGGTACCGTGATACCGGCCTCGCGGCAATCCTTGACGAAGTCGAAGTAGTGGCGGTTGTCATAGAACATCTGTGTCACCACGTATTCCGCCCCGGCCCGAACCTTTTCAACGAGATGGAGGATGTCGGATTGACGGTTCATTGCCTCCTCATGCTTCTCGGGATATCCGGCCACGCCGAACGAGAACGGAACGTCCAAGGCCGGGGTCTGCTTCCCGTCGGTCATGATTCCGGCATTGAAGTCAACCACCTGTTTCGCCAGCGACTGTGCATGGGTATGCCCATCGGGACAGGTAGTGAATATATTTGAGTTTTTGGAACGGTCGCCCCGGAGCACCAGGATGTCGTTGACACCGAGATAGGACAGGTCTATCAGCTGGTCCTCGATCTCGCGGCGTGAAAATTCGCCGCATATCAGATGCGGCACCGGACGGACGCCAAGACGTTCGCGCAACACCGAGGCGATGGCCACCGTGCCGGGCCGCTTACGTACAACATCGGACACATACGATCCGGGCGATGTCTCACGATAGACTACCTCGCTGCGGTGTGTGGTGATGTTGACATAGGCCGGACTGAACTCCATCAGTCTCCTGACATCGCTGAAGGTGCTGTCCACGCTGTTGCCGCGCAAAGGCGGCAGTATCTCGAACGAGAATGCCGTCGGGTGTTCGCTTCTAAGAAATTCCGCTACTGTTTCCATACCTTAATCCGATTTATGAGGCTGCAGTGTTTCAACATGCAAATTCAGACTCTCCTCTTCCATTACAGAAATTATACAATTGTACTACAAATTTACAAAAAAAACTTGAACCGATGACGTCGGAACACAAAATAACGCAAGATTGAATGATAATATCTCAAAATGTTGCACGATTCAAAATAATGATATGTTTTTGCAACCGGACTAAGGACGCGGAATAAAACTATACAAAAACAATCAGGCAGGGAACCAAGAAATTCCCTGCCTGATTGTTTTTGTATAATGTTATGATTGTTTACCAGATGTCTTCCGCCTCCTCCGGGTTGGCATAGACACTCTTCGGCACCCATTCAAGATAATCCACAGTCAACTGGGAACCAGAAGAAGAACCTGCCCCGCAATCCGATACCCGCAGATAGTAGGTCGCTCCGGCCTGCAGGTCAAATTGGCCGACAATGGTGCGTGCAAAATTTTCATCGTAATGGTATCTGACAGAGCTTTTACCATCATAACCCACACAAATGCTGTTGGGGCCTTTCATGATACCTTTCTCACGCAACTGCAAATCATTCAACCGATCCAGTGCCTCGACTCCGGTATCATCATTTCCATGCATAGTATAGGTCTCCCTCAGATTGACGGGTAATCCACAGGGAGACAAGCTTGACTTGTCCTGCCCCAGGAACAACTGACACTTCAGAACGTCCCACCACCGTCTTCCTCCAGAGCCCAAACGCAATTCATACACTCCGTCCACGGGCACGGGAGGCAACTTGATGATGAAATCCGCTACCCCTAAGAACATGACTTCATCGCCCTGATAGTCGCCCCAACCGTAATTCCGTCCTGACAGATAATAAGTGTATGCGTCCGAAAGAATCTCCAGATTGCTGAAATAGGGATAGTCCTTGCTGGGATAGAACACGGCATCCGACCACAGATGTATCCCGTTGTTCTCCAGTTCCGGCAGCAAGGCGGTGATGTCATAGCGCATACGTTCCCGGCCCAGCACCTTGCCGGCCGTCACATCGGTGTACACCAGAGGTTCCTCGATGGGATAGACATATCCGTTTCTCATCCTCCGGCCCTCGTCGCCCACCGGAATGCCGGGGATGAACCCGTCCGTGGCCTCGATATCATCCATGCAGGTCTCGGGATTCGTCTTCACATAGCGATTGATGCGCACCCCTCCCGACTTTCTGCTTTCACTCATCTTCAGCAGACGGCGCCCTTGGCCCAGGGTCTCGTAATACTCCGTCACATTGACGCCAAGTTTGCCGGAAATAGTCCTGTCATATCCGTACTCGTTGACATGTTTCACCAATTTGTCCCGGGACAGGGCCACGGGCAACAGATGGTAGCTGACAAAGCGGTTCAGCGCGTTGTCGGCAGAGGTGTAATCATCATTGTTCTCGCCGCCCTCCATGCCAAGCGACGCTATCGCCCCGGCAATGCTTTCGGGCGTGATGTCCTTTGCCTCCATCCCGGTCATGGCCTCGTACACCGAATCCGTTTCCGCCAGGATGGTGAAGCCATACCTGCGTTCGCTCGGGCATTCTGCACGATGAAGAGACGTGGGAGAAGAAGGCGTCGGGAAATACCCTGCCATATACAGGCGTTCATACTCCTCATCATGCTCCGCCCTCAGGGAATCTGCCCAACCGGTGGCCACAAGCAGTTTGTTGAACACGCTGAACTTGTCGCTTCCGGCCATATACTGCGGCAGGTTCATGTTGGCGATAATGGTGTGGGTGTTGTAATATGAGAGAGAGCGGTATGCCCTCACGGCCTCGTCCGGCACATAGAAAACGATGCCATACCGGAATGTCGTGGCCGCAGCCGAGGGAATGCTTTCCGCATCGGTCCATGGCAGCGAGAGCGTGGACGGCTCATAGTCGGACAGCGCATACGCTCCCAAGGAGGTCACGTGCGCAGGTATGGCATAAGGCTTCCAGCCGTTGGCAGCTCTCGGATAGTAGACCAGGGATGTGAGGTCCTTGCTGAACAAGATGCCGTCCACGTCACAATAGGCTTTATTGTCAGCCGCCACGCTGATGGCAGCCAAGCTTGCATTCACAAACGCGTTCTCGGCGATGGCAGTGGTCGTGGCCGGTATGTCGAGGTACCCGAGGTTGCAGGTGAAGAAAGCCGAGTCGCCAATTGTTTCCACGTTCTCGCCTAAGCGGAAATGTTCCAGGAAGGCCATGCCGCTGCAAAGATGGGCGGGTATGTGCCGCACCTGTTTTCCTATGTGGAAAGAATGGATGCTACAACTGACAGACAAGAAGGGATATGTGCCGGCAGCATACCGGCAATCTGCCGCGTTCCAATACACGGTTTCGAGAGGACAATTCGCGAAAACGTCATTTCCCAGTGTCTTCATGTTCACGGGAATCTCAATCTCCTTTACATTCGCTCTGAGGAAGGCCTTGTCGCCTATCGCTTGCAAAGAGGAAGGAAGAGACACCGAGGACAAAGAGTCACAAAAGGCAAAGGCCCACTTCCCGACGGTCTGCAATCCCTCGGGCAGGTCGATGGTACGGATAGAGCAACGGTGGAAAGCGGTATCGCCTATGGCCAGCAGGGTCTCCGGCAGGGTTATCGTGGAGAAGGAAAACCTTTCAAAAGCCCTTGCCCCGATTTCCGTGATACCATTCTCAATCACGATGTTCTTTACGCAGGACAACAGCCGGGAAGCCAACCGGGGGGCGGCAGACACCTTTCCGGTGCCGGAGATGGTGAGCTGCCCCGTTATAATGTCCAGCGAATACGTGGCATCCTCGCCGCAAGTGCCGGTGTAGACGGTGACAGGCTCACGGTCCGTTATCGAACGTGCCTTGAGGACGACGCGGTCTATGGCGTAAGAAAAGCTGTAGCCATTCCTACGATCAGCTGTTGAAAGATTCAGGCTCCTTATCTGCAGATAGGGGAAGAAATCACGGAAGCCGTAGTAGGACGTGGGGATGTTCATTCCCTCATACAGCAAGACGGTGTCCACCTTTTCACCATCATATTCAAAATTGTACGTTTGCGACTGGCCTTTTGGGTCTTCCATGCTGCTGTGATAGTACAATGTGGTGGATAGCTTGTGTTTGGCTTTCAGTACCGAACTGTCTTCCGGAGCCCTGTAATAATCGGGCACCATCACCAGATACACGTCATAGGTGCCGGCAAGCAGCCGGCAAGGTTGCTCCGGCTCTTTCAGTGCAACCTGAATCCGGGAAGTCGCGGGATTGTTTCCCGACACATAAAGAAACGAGGTTCCGGAAATAATTCCGGCGGTGTCGGTGCATTCGTGGGCTTGGTTGTCGAAGCCGCAGGTTATGATATCTGTGACGGAAGATTGAGAAGACACATGGCCCCGGGCCAAATCCAGGTCGATATCGTATTTCGACAGGTCTTCGCCCTCTCCGTCGGCCAGGACCTGTGCAGGAAGCCCGCACAGCATGAAAGCTCCCAACAAGGAAGCAAGTATCTTTTTTTGCATGATTCTATGAGATGATGTTGTATATTATATAATAGGTCGGGGTCACTTGTAGCGGAGCACGCCATTGATGCGGTGTATCACTCCCGGGCTGCTGTGCTCCATATACAGATTTGATATTGACGTTCCGGTAGGATTTTCGGAACACTCCACATCGCGCACGAACACGTTTTTACCCTCGTCCATCACCTGCAGGGTCTGTCCCGTGGCATCGGTCACGCTCAACGTTCCGTTGCCGGCCGAGCTGACCCGAAGTTGTGGCGTGGTATGGCTGTCGGGCAGAATCACCGGAGTGGCATGTTCGCGTGCCGCAAAGGGCAGCTTGTCGGCAATCTCCGTGCCGAAATGGAAATGGTAGCGCACGAAGTTGATCAGCTCATACACCTTCCGTCGCCCCTCTTCACGTTCCACATCACTGCCGACCCCGCCGCCATAGGCCCCGGCCAAAGACTCCCACGTGGGCAGTCCGTCGGCTATGGCCCGGCGCACGGCCTCGTTGGTGGGTGCGTAGAGCGTGAACGGGTGGTTCGGAAAGAAGGAAAGGTTGTAATCCGCTCCGTTTTTCTTCACAAAAGTGCTGAAAAACGCCCGCAGTTTTTCGCACGTCGATGCCGGATAATCGGGGTCCACAAGGGACAAGGCTTCCAACACATCATAGTCCACCCGGCACAGCTTGAAAAATTCCTCGTACCCTTCGCCGGACAACACGGAATAGGCCGACTTCTGTATGGCGGGGGGCAGGATGGGGCTGTCAATCTTGTAGACGGTGCCATTGTCCTTCTGATGGCTGTCGATGATGTTGCTGGTGGTGAACACCTCCAACCCCTTAGCCTCGTTGTCCATCTGCAGGACTCCCTGCACGGACTTGCCGTCGGCGGCCACGCGGATGACATTGCCGTCCATCGTCTTGAAATACTCATTGCCGCTTCGTATGCCCAGTTCCCTGTCCTCCGGACGGTCGAAGAAGATGGTGTGCTGCAAGAGCATCTCGTTTAACAGACGCGCGATGCAAGCATTTGATAATGCTACAGAAGGAATTCGTTGCTTGACAACACCGGTCTCCGGATCATAATAACAAAGCCTTACCGTCACCGGAATCCCGCTATTCCTCTTATTATATAGAAGGCTGATGGCAGCGGTCCGGAGAGAAACGAATGAAATGCCGTAGGGGACGGTGTCGGCAAAAGCCGAATCCGTGGGGACGAACAGGGCAAAGCGTGACCGCAATTCCGGGGTAAAGGCCGTGGCATTGCCCCTTTGGGCCGGGTCGGCAAAGTTGGAATAGAAATGCGTCCCCATATAAACCTGCTCCAGGTCACTGAAAACGGCCCAGTTGTAGATTTTGCAGTCCGAATCCGCCAAAATGTAGTTCGTCACATTTTGCAGGGTATCGCGAAGAATCACTTCACGCACATCCCGCATGGGCAGCAAGATTTCGTCATCGGCCTTGGTGTGGATAGCCTGGACGGCAAGGTCTTCCGAGAACGTGATGTGCGTCGCGTCCTCCACCCGGTATTCCTTCTCCGTGGTCTTCACCTTCAGGGGCACCTGGGCCATCAGCACATTGCTTGCCAACAGCGCCATGAATAAGAGTCTTGTTCTCATCGGTTGTTCAATTTAATGGCCTTGTTGTTCACTTTGATAATCAATACACCCTTGGGCAGTCCGCTGCGCGGCACAAAGCAGGTGCCGTTCTGCGTCACGGTGCGGAAACACTGCTTGCCGTCGATGGAATAGACGCTCACCACCGTGCGGCCTTGGCAGCCCGATACGCTGATGCCGTCTTCCTGCAACCGCAAGTCGGGCACCTCGTCCCCCACCTGCTCCACACCCGTGGGAGGCGCGGGAAAACTGCCCACATACGTCAGCATGGCCGCATCGGCCACGCTGTACAACGTGTCCTGTTGCGCGTTGACCACATACGTGTTTTGATGCTCGCGGTACTCGCCTGTGTCAAGACGACCGCTCGGTTCCAGGCAGATGCTGAGCCCCGGTTCCAGGGCAAGCGTGTAGGTGTGGCCCGAGGGCAACGTCACACGCAAACGCGTCTCTTGCTCCGCAGAGCCGCCGGCTCTGACGCAGAGTGCCATCAACAGACCGACGGCACATAAGAGAAATGTTTTCTTCATGTGTTGATTGTTTTGGAATTAGTATGTATTAGTATGTATCAACAACGTTTATGGTATCCTCGGAAAAAATAATTCACAAGCGATTTTGCAAAAATATGTTTTTAATGGCAAAACACCAAATGGGGGGGTGAAATTGTGTTAATTTCTTAAACATTTCTTGCTTGCGGGAACAAAAAACGCATGCCATCGCTAAAAAATACCTGTTGAGGAAAAAAAACATCAAGACGTTTTTTTAAAACATGAACATGTTTTGCCTGAAACATGTTCATGTTTTTCCCGAAACATGCACATACTTTTTGAAGGCTTCAAAAACAGCTGTGCCGAACAAGCCGGAATTACGTCACAGCCTCATACAATAATAAAATAAAACATGGCCATGTACGAACATATACATGACCATGTTTCATCTCTACCCTCTGAGTCCTGTTCCGGACTCACCGGACTGCAACACCTGTTTTCATGTGAAAGGGCCTACTCCACCTCGGTCAGTTGCCATCCCGTAAGCCGGGAAATCACGCGGGAGATTTCCGTGTTGTCCATCTGACCATGGAAGTTCCCGGCACCCGCACCGATGGCGAACACGGGCACATACCCGTTGGAGTGGCCGCCGCTCTGCCAACCGATCAGGGCACAGCGGGCCATGATGTCGCGGGCGGAATCGGCCAGACGGTTCACACTGGCATAAAGCGAATTGGCATCCTTCGCCGCACCGGAGGCCATACTCTCGAAGTCGTTGCGCAGACGCTGCCATTGACTGTCGGAAAGCTTCACACCGTCGCCAAAACCCCAATTGTCCCTCAGGTCGGCTTCCACCGTTTCCCAAGTGAGGTTCTTGCCCTGCTCGTTGCACAGCTGCCGCACATGGTCGCTATAGGCCTCGACACTCATCTTCTGGTATTGCAACAGCTCGGTGTGTTGCTCATAGGAACCTCGGCCCAGGACGATGCCGCCCGTCTCGTGGTCGGCGGTGACCACAATCAGTGTCTCATCGGGATGTTTCTTGTAAAATCCGAGGGCCTCGCGCACAGCCTCGTCCATATCCATCACCTCGCGGAACACGGTGGCCACATCGTTGGAATGGCAGGCGAAGTCAATCTTTCCACCCTCCACCATCAGGAAGAAACCCTCCTTGCCGCTCCGCTTGCTCAGGTGTTGTATGGCGGCCCGGGTGATTTGCTTCAGCGAAAGGTCGTTGTCACCACGGTCGATGGCATAGGGCAGCGATTTGCGGTCTTTGGCCGAGGCCTCTTCGGGTTGCAGGAGAATCATCTTCCGGTTCTTTGCGCCCTTCCCGCCCATCGCCTTGCAGAAATCGGGGTAGCCGCGCAGCACGGTGTAGCCGGCCTCCTCACACTGCTCATAGAGCGAGGGGGCATCTTTCCCTCCGTTGGGGTCCAGGAAATCGGAACCGGCATAGAAGTCGAAGCCCGCCCGAATCAGATCCTGCCCGATGGCATAGTACAAGTTACGCTTGGGCTGGTGGGCATAGAAGGCTGCGGGGGTGGCATGATCCACGCTCACGCTGGTGGTCACACCCACGGCGGCTCCCGCCTGCCTGGCACCTGCGGCAATGCTCTGTATGGGTGTCTTTCCGTCGGCCAGCACGCCCAGGCCGCTGTTCTTCGTCTTGTGCCCGGTGGCCAGGGCCGTGCCTGCGGCGGCCGAGTCCGTCACGCCATTGGTGGCGGAATAGGTGGTGACGAAGGCGGAATAGGGGAATTGGCTGAAGCAGAGGGGCTGAACGCCGATGCGCCCCTGCAAGGCGGCCAGGAAGGACTGCGTGCCGTTGACCTGGTTCACGCCCATGCCGTCGCCAATGAAATAGAACACGTACTTCACCTGTTCCCCGGCATAGCCGGCCAGGGTCAGGCAGAAAAACAACAGGAAAAAGAATGATTTTTTGAACATGGCTGTATAATCGATTTTAGGATTAGTATAAACGGAACTTCACCCACACGCCCTTGTGGTCGGTGGGCCAGACACCCCGGGGCAGGATATAGGCATCCAGGCCGGGATCGGGCAGGTTCTTGCCGTAGGCGATGCTGCTGTCGGGGCCAAACACCCTCGCTTCCAGGGGGCGGGCCTTGCCCTTGTAGTAAATAAAATCGATACGCTCCCGCTCGTCGCTCAGCGGCGCCCACGTAAGGCGGTCGACGGCCACGTCCGGGTTGGTCGAGGGATAGGTGATGCCGGGATGGCGAAGTTCGTCGGGCCAGACCTCGCGCCAGGCATCGGTGTAGCCGGCCTCATAAAGCATCCGGGAGCAGGTCCAGGGCACCACCATCCCCTGATGGTCATAGAGGTGACGCGTGGCCTCCGTCCAATCCAGATGGCTGGGTTCGTTGAAGTCCCCGCCCAGAAGCACGGTCCGCCCCTCGGCCTCGTCCCGGGCGGCCTGCTTCAGGAAGGCGGCTATGCCCTCATCGCGCCGGCCGGCCGTGTTCAGGCGAAGCACCTCCTCCACATCGGTCACCGGCTCGCGCCGCTCCCATGTGCTGCCATCATAGCCGCGCACATCATAGTAGGCACAGTGGCGATAGTCCAGATGGGCGGTGTACACCGCCACACGCTTGCCCCGCACGGTGGCAGTGAGGCGATGCACGCTGCCCGCGTCCTCGGATGCTTTCCAGCCAAGCACCACGGTGGAGTCCTCGATGGGATGGAGGCTGAGCAGGCCTGTGTCGTAGCTGGTAAACGAATAGTAGGTGAGGCCTTTCTCGGCCAGCGAGCTCTCAAGGCGGCGACAGAACGGACGGTTGTTGTAGTTGCGCACCTCGGAGAGCATGACAAAATCGGGCTTCAGACGAACAATCTCGTCAACGATGGCCTCGTAGCCACCCTTCACACTTGTGCCTTCCTGCCACACATTCCACTGAAGCACAGTGATGTCTGTGTGGCGCCGCGCCTGTACGGCAAGCGAAAACATCAACAGCAAAAATAAAGTTATCTTTCTCATGGTCATAAAATTTCCATACAAAGATATGGATTTTTTCGGAGCGAATAATCAAACGGCCCGATAGGATTTCCACATTTTTTTCGTATCTTTGGAGCTATGAACTACAAGTGGAACCTTTTGCAACCGGACAGCCAAAAGGCCGAGCAGGCCAAGGCGCTGGCTAAAGAGTTGGGCATCAGCCCCATCCTTGGCACGCTGTTGCTGCAACGCGGCATCACCACTTGTGCGGAAGCCAAACACTTCTTCCGCCCGCAACTCAGCGAGTTGCTCGACCCCTTCCTGTTCAAGGACATGGACATCGCCGTACGGCGGCTGAACGAGGCGATAAGCCGCAACGAGCGCATCCTGGTGTACGGCGACTATGACGTGGACGGCGTGACGGCCGTGGCACTCGTGTATAAGTTCATCCGACCCATCTACGACAACATCGACTACTACATCCCCGACCGCAACGAGGAAGGATACGGCGTGAGCACGCAGGGCGTGGATTATGCCGTGGAGACGGGCGTGGGACTTATCATCGTGCTGGACTGCGGCATCAAGGCCAACGAGGGCATCCAGTACGCCAAAGACCTGGGCATCGACTTCATCATCTGCGACCATCATGTGCCCGGCGACACGCTGCCGCCCGCAGTGGCCATCCTCAACGCCAAACGCGAGGACGACACGTATCCCTACAAAGACCTCTCGGGATGCGGCGTGGGCTTCAAGTTCATGCAGGCCTTTGCCCAAAACAACGGCATCGAGTTTCAGCGGCTGGCCTCGTTGCTCGACCTGTGTGCCGTGAGCATCGCCTCGGACATCGTGCCCATCATGGGCGAGAACCGCATCCTGGCCCATCACGGACTGCGACAGCTGAACGCACGCCCCAGCGTGGGCATGATGGCCATCATGGACAGTTGCGGACTGGGCGAAAGGGAAATCACCCTCAACGACATCATCTTTAAAATCGGACCCCGCATCAATGCCAGCGGACGCATCACCAACGGCAAGGAAGCCGTGAAACTGCTGGTGGAGGAAGATCCGCACACCGCACAGCAAAGGGCCAAACTCATCAACCAATACAACGACCAGCGGAAGGACCTGGACAAGGCGACCACCGAACAAGCCAACGCCATCGCCGCCGGCATCGACGCGGAGGGCGAGAAGAAAAGCCTGGTGGTGTTCAACCCCGAATGGCATAAAGGCGTGATTGGCATCGTGGCCAGCCGGCTGACGGAACTTTATTATCGTCCCAGCGTGGTCATCACGTGTGGCGAAGACGGACTGGCCACCGGCTCGGCACGCTCGGTGACGGGCTTCAACGTGTATCAGGCCATCGACCACTGCAGCGACCTGCTGGAGAACTTCGGAGGCCACACCTATGCCGCAGGACTCAGTCTGCGCGTGGAGAACATCCCCGCCTTCAAGGAACGTTTCGAGCAATATGTGGCCGACAACATCGACCCCGAACAGACCATGCCCCTGCTGGACATCAACGCCATCATTGATTTCAAGGACATCACCAAGCGTTTCGCCGCCGACCTGAAGCGGTTCGCTCCCTTCGGACCCGACAATCCCCGACCCAACTTCTGCACACGACAGGTCTACGACTACGGCAACAGCAAAGTGGTGGGACGCGACCAGGAACACATCAAACTGGAACTGGTGGACGGCAAAAGCGCCTGCATCATGAACGGCATCGCCTTCGGCCAGAGTTCGCAAGCCCGGTACATCAAGAGCAAACGTTCCTTCGACATCGTTTACGCCATAGAAGACAACACCCACAAGAAAGGGGAAGTGCAGCTACAGATCGAAGACATCAGACCCATAGAAAAGCCTTGACCGACAAACATCTTGACATTCTTCAACGTTATTGGGGCTACGATGATTTCCGAAGCGTTCAACGGTCGATCATCGAAAGTATCTCCGAGGGACGCGACACCCTGGGGCTGATGCCCACGGGCGGCGGAAAGAGCATCACCTTTCAAGTGCCGGCCCTGGCACAAAGGGGCACCTGCATCGTGGTGACGCCCCTCATCGCCCTGATGGAAGACCAGGTCAACAACCTGCGGATGCGCGGTATCAAGGCCACAGCCATCCACTCGGGCATGACACGTGACGAGATTGTGCGTCAACTGGACAACGTGACACTGGGCGAATACACCCTGCTCTACGTCAGCCCCGAGCGATTGCAGACCGAACTTTTTCAGAACAAGTTGCGCCACATGAGGGTGAGTTTCATCACCATCGACGAGGCGCATTGCATCTCGCAATGGGGCTACGACTTCCGCCCCTCCTATCTGCAAATCGCCGAGTTGCGCAAGATCCTGCCCCAAGCACCTATCCTCGCCCTCACCGCCACAGCCACGCCCGCAGTGGCCAAGGACATACAGAAGCAATTAGGATTCAAGGAAGAGAACGTGGTGGGCATGAGTTTTGAGCGCACCAATCTCACCTATATCGTGCGGCACACCGTAGACAAGCTCTACGAAATGGTACACATCCTCAATCACGTGCCGGGCTGCGCCATCATCTATACGCGCAACCGGCGCCAGACCCATGAGATAGCCGAGCATCTTTGTCAAAAGGGTATCACCGCAACCAACTATCATGCCCACCTGTCGCAGGGCGAGAAGAACCGCCGGCAACAGGCATGGCTCAACGATGAATACCGGGTGATGGTGGCCACCAATGCTTTCGGCATGGGCATCGACAAAGCTGACGTGAGGCTGGTGATTCACGCTGAGACACCTGACAGTCCCGAGGCTTACTTTCAGGAAGCCGGACGAGCCGGGCGAGACGGGAAAAGGGCATGGGCCGTGCTACTATACGAAGGACGCGATTGCCAAAAACTACTCCGGCGAATCGAAGAGACCTATCCCCCGAAGGACTATATATATAAGGTGTACGACCACATGTGCTACTACCTGCAGATGGCTGTCGGCGACGGACAGGATGTGACACGCGAGTTCAACCTTCAGGATTTCTGCTATAAATACCACCACTTCCCCACCGTGGCCGACAACGCCCTTCAGCTCCTCAACAACGCGGGCTACATCATTTACCGTCCGGACGACCAACTGACAAGCCGGCTTATGTTTATCGTTCAGCGCGATGAACTCTACCGGCTCCACACTTTGGGTGAGCATCAGGAACAATTGATTCTCATCCTCCTGAGGAAATACACAGGACTTTTCTCCGACTATGCCTACATCGACGAAGGCATGCTGGAACGGGAAAGCGGACTGAGCGTGCAAGCCGTCTATACCACCCTGGTCAGCCTCAGCAAGCAAGGCATCCTAAGTTACATACCCGGCAAGCGAACCACCCTCATCACCTTCTCGCAGCGACGCGTGGACCACGACGAACTGCGCCTGCCCGCTCACGTGTATGCCGACAGAAAGAAATGCTACGAGGAGCGCATACATGCCATGATCCGGTATGTGACGGACCCCGACACCTGTCACAGCCGCTTCCTGCTCAACTACTTCGGAGAAAAGGATGCCGACAACTGCGGTCGCTGCGACGTATGCCAGGCTCCCCGGTTGAGCGAAGGCGAAGAGGAGGCCGTCCGCCAACACTTCCTTGCCCAATTGGCCCAAGGCCCTCTGGCGCCGAACACCTTGGACACAGGCGGACATCTGCGCGAACTTTATGCCCGGGTGGTAGACCAAATGGTGGCAGACGAAGAGGTGGAAATCACCGAAGACCAAATGTTCCGCCTGCATACATAACAAAAGAGCATGCAAGACACACGGCCCTGCACGCTCTCATTCTTTATCTTCTATTATCGGATTGTCGGTCGGAATCAGCCAAACATCCTGATGCCCATGATTTGACGCATCTCCTCGGTGCTCTTCTTCACAATCTCGCGTATCTTCTCGGCGCCCTCGCGACGCACACGGTTAAGATAGTCCGTGTCAGCATAGATTTCGTTGTAACGCTCGCGGATGGGGCGTGTCACCTTCAGCACGTCCTCGGCAATCTGCTTCTTCAAATCGCCATATCGGATGGAACAATCATTCCAGGCATCCAGGTAGAACTGCTGCACATCAGGCTCACTCACCAGATTCAGGAAAGTGAAAAGGTTCTGCACAGGTTCGGTCACAGGGCTGTTGGGCTCCTCGGGTGTGAGACTGGTCACCGCCTTCTTAAACTTCTTGATTACGGTGGCATCGTCATCATTGATATAGATGCAGTTGCCCTCACTCTTGCCCATCTTGCCACTGCCGTCCAGTCCCGGCACCTTCACAGGCTCGCCCTTGGCCACATAGGGATGGGGTTCTACCAGGAAGTCCACGCCATAGAAATGGTTGAAGCGGTTGGCAAAGTTGCGGGCCATCTCCAAATGCTGCAGCTGGTCCTTGCCCACAGGCACGAAATTGGCCTTGTGCTGCAGGATGTCGGCTGCCATCAGCACGGGATAGGTCAGCAGACCGGCATTCACGTTATTAGGTTGCTGACGGGCCTTGTCTTTGAAGGCCACCGTCTTTTCCAGCTCGCCCAGATAGGCGTGCATGTTCAGCAACGTATAGAACTCGCACGTCTCAGGCACATCACTCTGCACATACACCAGACATCTATCGGGATCCATGCCGGCAGCCAGATACTCGGCCAGGATGCTGCGTACGTTGTCGTTCAAAACTTTGGGATCGGGCTTGGTGGTCAGGCTGTGATAGTCGGCAATAAAATAACGGCAATCATAGTCCTGCTGCATCTCCACAAAATTGCGCAAGGCGCCGAAATAATTACCCAAATGCAGATGACCTGTGGCGCGGATGCCACTCAATACAATCGGTTTTGACATAAAGATTATCTTCTGTGTTTTTCTATTGTTTATGCAATTATCAAACTACGAAGATAACCATTTTCCGCGACATACGGCACGTTAGCACCCCGCTTCATCATAAAAAAGCCCGAAAACTTTGCCCGTTAAAATGCTTTTTGTAACTTTGCTCCATATTGGGTGAATTGTGCACGGACGCGAACGAAGCGCACTTCGCCCCAAGCTGTAAACAAAAACTAAACAACATTATATCTATGCGTCAGCTAAAAATGTCACAGAGCATCACCGCTCGCGACTCACAAGCCATCAACGCCTATCTGCGTGAGATAGACCGCTACCCTCTGCTTTCCATGGAAGAAGAAATCGAATTGGCCCAGCGCATCCGCAAGGGTGACGTGCAGGCCCGCGACAAGATGGTGAACTCAAACCTTCGCTTCGTTGTTTCCGTAGCCAAGCAATACCCCACCCAGGGCATGGACCTCATGGACCTTATCAGCGAGGGCAACGTGGGTCTGGTGAAAGCTGCCGAGCGCTTCGACGAGACCCGCGGCTTCAAATTCATCAGCTATGCCGTGTGGTGGATCCGCCAGGCCATCATGCAGGCCATCGCCGACCAGGGCCGCATGGTGCGCATCCCCCTCAACAAGCTGGGCGAGCAGCATCGCATCTTCCAATACATCGCCGAATATGAGCAGGCACACGAGCACCGCCCCAGCGCAGCGCAGATTGCCGAAGGAGTGGATTTGCCCGAACATCGCGTCAACGCCGTGCTGGGAGTAAGTTCCAGACATGCCAGCATCGACTCCCCCCTGATGGATGGCGAGGACTCCACCTTGGTGGACGTGCTGCCCAACAGCGACACACCCGCCACAGACAAGGAGATGGACAACGAGAGCCTCTCCACGGAACTGGCACGCATCATGGCCACACTGCCCGAACGCGAGAGTGAAGTGCTCCGGCTGTTCTACGGAATTGGTTGCCACGCCATGACGCTGGACGAGATAAGCACCTACGTGGGTCTGACACGAGAGCGTGTACGGCAGATTCGTGAAAAAGCCATCCATCGGCTGAAAACAAGCAACAAGAGCGCACTGCTGCGCGACTTCCTTTAATCAAATAAAGAGAGAAAAAACAAAGAGAGCATTTCCGATTGGAAATGCTCTCTTTGTTTTCTTAAGTAGGGACGATCGGGTTCGAACCGATGACCTCTGCAATGTGACTGCAGCGCTCTAAACCAACTGGGCTACGCCCCTAAGCGATTTTCTGGGCACAAAGGTACAACCTTCCCACGGGATATGCAAGCGTTTTTTCAAAATTTTTCATATCTTCGCACAAGACAAAAAAATAATCACTAACGCACATTATCCCATGAAACAACCACTCACCCCCCACCGTTGGCGAGCAATCCTCTGTCTGTTCGTCTGCATCATCTGTTTTGGAACAAGTAACGTAACTGCCCGCCGACACGTCTACGACATGAAGCGATGGGGCATCGTGCCCGGCAAGGACGTGAACTGTTCGCCCCTGATGCAACAAGCCCTGAAAGACATCGCCGCAGAAGCACCCGGCCAAAAAGACATTACCCTGGTGTTCGGCCCCGGCGACTATCATTTCCGCCCCGAAGGCTCTGCCGAGAAGGAGTACTATATCTCCAACCACGACCAGGACAATCCCAAGTGCGTCGGCCTGCCCTTTGAGGGATTTGACGGCCTCATCGTGAAAGGAGAGGGAGCCGCCTTCGTGTTCCACGGTCGTATGCTGCCCGTCTCGGTGCTGCACAGCAAGGATGTGGAACTGCACGACCTGAGCATTGACTTCGAGACACCACACATCTCACAAATAGAGGTTGTCAAGAACGACCCCGACCGGGGCATCACCTTCCGCGTGGCTCCCTGGGTGAACTATCGCCTGGCCGACGGCAACATCTTCGAGGCCTACGGCGAAGGGTGGAGCAACCGTCCCGGCGGAGGCATCGCCTTCGAGGGCAAGACCCGCCACGTGGTGTACAACACCGGCGACATTGGCTGCAACCTGCGCGACTTGAAAGACCTGGGCAACCGCACCCTTCTTGCTCCCAACTGGAAGGATGCCCGCATGGTACCCGGCACCGTGGTGGCTTTGCGCGGCTGGGGACGTCCCACACCCGGCATTTTCCTCTCCCATAACACTCACACCACGTTTAAAAACGTAAAGGTACACTACAGCGAAGGCATGGGACTGCTGGCCCAGATGTGCAACGGCATCACGCTCGACGGCTTCGGGGTCTGCCTCAAGGGAGCTAACGACCCCCGCTATTTCACCAGCCAGGCCGATGCCACCCACTTCTCTGGCTGCAAGGGACTTATCCGCTCCGTCAACGGACTCTACGAGGGGATGATGGACGACGCCATCAATGTGCACGGCACCTATCTGAAGGTGGTGGAACGCATCAACGACCACACGCTCAAAGCCCGCTACATGCACGGCCAGTCGTGGGGCTTCGACTGGGGTTTCCCCGGCGACGAAGTGCAGTTTGTCCGCTCCGCCACCATGGAACTGACCGAGAAGACCAACCGAATCAGCCAGATTGAACCCGCCGACAAGCCTTCTGTCCACGGTGCCCGCGAGTTCATCATCACCTTCGAGCAGCCCGTGGAACCCCAAGTCACGGAACAGGAAGGCTACGGCATCGAGAACCTCACATGGACTCCTCGCGTGTACTTCGCCGGCAACACCATCCGCAACAACCGCGCCCGTGGCTCGCTCTTCAGCACTCCCCGCCGCACCGTGGTGGAGAACAACCTGTTCGACCACACCAGCGGAACCGCCATCCTGCTCTGCGGCGATTGCAACGGCTGGTATGAGACGGGAGCCTGTCGCGATGTGACCATCCGCAACAACACGTTCATCAACGCGCTCACCTGCCAGTACCAGTTCACCAACGCCGTCATCTCCATCTATCCCGAAATTCCCAACCTCGAAGCACAGGAGAAACTTTTCCACGGCGGCAAGAAAAACGCCATCCGCATCACGGGCAACACCTTCAACACCTTTGACGCCCCCATCCTCTATGCCAAATCGGTGGACGGCCTGCTTTTCAAGGGCAACACCATCATCCAAAACAACGACTACCGACCCATGCACTGGAACCGTAACCGCTATTGGCTACAGAATGTGCGCAACGTCACCATCCGGGGCACACTTTTCGACCACGGCGACATACTGAAAGACGTGAAACTTCCACCCGTGGGCGACATTGTCGTCAAAAACTGATTTTTGTCAACCCACCCATCCGGAATCACGCATTCGGACGTGCCGCGACAATGGCCGCGGAAAATAACGTAAAAACATGAGCACGTTTCAAGAAAAACGTGCTCATGTTTTTACAGGCTCCGCAAACAGCGTCAAACAGACCCCGGTTACCACACGGCCCTGCGTTGGCTATTCGCTTACTATCATCTCAATATCACTTAGGTAAACGGGGACATGTAAATTTGAAGATAGACGAAGGATTCAGTTCCGACTCCGATTTCATCCGATACATCAAATATGGATTAATCGCCCCGGCCCTTGCAGAAATCTCCATTGCCCAATTCTCGACCGGAAGGATAATCACCCCTTCGTCCTGAGCATAGATAAACTTCAGATGTGCGACATCAACCACATACTCATTGTCGCTGATTCTGACTGTGGGAGCCGTATGGTAATAAGGAGTGTAGAATGGGTCATCCGCTCCTCTTACCCACCAGGCCAAAGTCACGCCATCGCCCGGCTCGTATCCGAGCATCTCCAGACGGCGTCTGACCTCATATCCTTCCTTACTACCCGTTTCGGATGTTTGCGTCACTACATCTTTCAATGCTTCTTTTATGGCATCGGCATCCTGTTTTAACGCAGGCCACATCTCTTCGCTGACCGTACGTCGCAAGATATTCTCACGGCCCTCGACGGTGGGCACTGCAATGTCCTGCATACCGAAGACTTTAAGGCCTAACACCTCACCGTCTTCAGGCACAAGAAACTCCGGTTCGTCGGTCCGGTCCGGTTCCGTGGGCATAACCGGCAACAGGTCACCGTCCATTTCCCGCCATTCCTGATGTTCGGCAATGACCGCACGTTCGGATCTGTCAGAATAACAATGCAGGCGTTTGTCCAGATCCACCCAGGCTCCGGGAATGTTCAGACATTGGGTCAACCCCGGCAGAGGCGCATTTATACCCATCGTTGAAAACATCATGTAGTGATGTGTGAACCAAACCACCTTTCCCTCATCAGGCAATACCCTGAGCGCATTGAGCAACGTCGCCCCCCGGAAGTACAGACCTGTATATTCGTCCGTGTCTCCCGCAAGCGACCCGTCCGATTGGCCTACAGGTAAGAAAACCAGGTTCCCCGCCCGTGCGGCAGCCAGCAAACGGCGGAACGGTGTCCCGTCGCGGCCATTATCGAGCGTCTGCAACATGGCATCCAGACGTTTGGACACGGTTCCATCCGCCATATATCCATCGATATCATCCTGAATCAGGTCACCGTAAAGCAAGGTGATACCTATGCCTGTGACTCCCGCCGCCATGAATGCCTGTAAATGGTCAAGGAAAAACTCGACTCCCGATGTGTTGGCGGGCAAGGCACAGCCACGGCCGGCAAGAAGCTGTCCAATCTGCCGGGATGCCATCCGGGCGGCCGTCTCATCCGGTTTGGGTTCAAAATCTTGCCTGAACGCTTCATCGTAGGCCGCATCCCATGTTGAAAAATCGAAATTCTCGGTAAGATGATAGATATCACGCATGGTAGACATACGTTTATCCGTAACCATACGCAGATACTCCGTAAGAGCATATTTTTCGGTAAACCCTATCACCGGACGGTCTGCGTTTCCGGAAAGTTCCCTCAACATCCGCATAACGGTTGACGGATGGACCGAGAATCCGCTGCCGGCTCCGCCGGTCAAGCCGGACACCGTATGCGAAATCTCCTCCAGCGAACACGTCAGATACAATCTGTCATCAAACAACAGACATCCCTCAAGCAGGCCATCGCTATGGGCACCTTCCAATGCTGCGGCAAACACCGCCTTATTATCTTTCAGACCCAAAGCGCTGTATGGCTCATTTTCAAAATACCGGGTGGGAAGAGTATTGAAGTCCCCAATATCTTCAACCGCATACAAGAATGAAGACGAAGACGATGCCGATTGCCCTCTGCCGGAACCTATGCCGTACATCGGTATGATGTCGTCATTCAACGCATAATGCAACATCGTTCCGGTAAGTTCCTTGTTCTCACCCGCCATCTCTTCGATGGCGGCCGCATAAATATATGCCGTGGCCTGCGGTCCTGCCGCCGGCAGATGGGTCAGCAAGATCTCTTTCAAAAGTTCCATACCATCGGGGAAAAGCATATCCGTAACCTGTAACTCCAACGTGGCCATCACGTCGACAACCGATGCATCCTCGGATGACGCTGCGGATATATAACCGTCAACCGTATGAATCAATTCCCAGGCAGCATTCTGGCATTGACGTAGAGATACAGCCTTGTGAATACACGTCAGACAATCACATATTTTGTCTGTCACGACAGGAGCGGCCACACCTTGTAATGCAGCAAGAGCGGATTTAAACGCTTCTGATGTCCACAGGTATTCAAATGCGTAGCGATAAGGCTGAAACGGCAGATTAACACGCAGATAACCATTGCTCGTATAATACACCTTGCCCGAAACACCATCCGTCACCGCACTGACCAGCTGATTGTCTACCTTGTCAAGAGTTATGGTATCGAGCAAGATGTACTGATTGCCCGCATGAGGACTGATCACCACCAACGGGCGGTTGCTGTTGGCCAGGCGAACCAGCCGGATTTGGGCCGGCTGACCGGGAAGCGGACTCTTAGGCTCGTCACCGGGACGCAGCTCCCGCTGACGGTCAGCATCCACGCCAAAGCGTGCGGCAATGGCCTGCTGTTCGGACGCGAAAGCCGGAATTTTGTCCGCCGGACGTGAACAGCTCTTTAAATAATTTCCCATCATCGTAGCCACGCGCAGCATATCCAACGCCCTGAATGTATCGGAATCGACCCTGGAGCCCACACTATGATGAAGCAAGGTGACATTTCTTGGATTTATCACCCATACGGGCGACAGGCCTAAAGGTGTGCATGCCGCATCATGCTCAAACCACACGGGCAAATCCGGCAATACCATGCGAACCGTCCGCTCCTGCTCAAGGAAGAATCCGGCAAATTCCGTTATATAGTCAGAGAAACTCACAGGATTCTGGTCCCGGTCCACCTCTGTGCGGGATTTGATGTTACTGCATAATGTGTCGAACGGATTCTGCGACAAATCATAATCCTGCTCACTGTATATGATAAATCTCTGAGGGTCCCACTGGCTGTTGCCTTCTCCGATAAACCGCAACACACTGTCCACACCATAATGACTTGAGCCGTCCTGACGGTCGTAGATGGAGAAATGGCGTGCAAACGCCTGACGGTTCTCCGGCAGGCGGAGTTCCCCGGCTATCCAATTTTTCATTTCCGTCATGCTGACAAATTCACGGAAAGGCATAGCGGCACCGGGAATATAGAGAAGCATACGTTCAGAACCCAAATAAATGCAGATGATGTCAGAGGCATAGTAACCATACACATCAAGACGGATAACCTTAGAGCCCGGAGGATAAATGCCCTGATAAAAACCACGAAGAACGGAAAATCCTTCATCCGAAAGCATACGTGCCCGATACTGGATCAGTGCCGATGCCATAAAACTATCGGCCACGAAATCACGGTAAAGATTGTAGTACTTGTTCCAGAACACAGCAAATTCCTGGGGATAAGACTTGGCAACGCTTTTGTCATAATACAGGATATCGGCCACGACTTTACTGCTGAAAGGCAATTTGTTTGACGGACCCCACCCGGCACCGTACCTCCCCTCTGAATAGATACCGTTGGTGCGGTCGTTGTCAAGCTCGCTCCACGTAGACCACCAGTCATGAGCAAAAATGTCGAATATGGCGGCCTCGACCAACGTATACGCTTCTTTCAGATGTGACGGATCATGACGATAGGAGGTATCGCCGCTGTTCTTGTAGCCGTCCGTAAAAGTATTGAAATACGTATGTTCGGCATCTACGGCAGCATAGCCTTTTGCGACCAAACCCTCATTGATGCATCTCGCCGCCACGGTGCGCAGATTTGGCGCTGCCGCCATCATTTCGCCGTAACGGTTGACCAATGCCTCCCTCCAACGGGCATCATCAAGTTTTTTATAGTCCGCAGGATGACACAAATCTCTGAAGATTGAAGCCGGACTCCTGCGTTCCACATCAATCGCTGTATAGAAAGTTGACTGCTTTTCCATATCTATAGTTTTTTAAAAATTATCATTCAGGGATTCTACGCACATGAGGCTTGGTGAACCGAGGAGAACGCAAGGCCCAAAGACTATTGCCAAACAGCGACCGGTTGACCATATACGGATTGGACCCTTTGACCCTGTTCAGAATCTCCTCCGCCCATTCATTCGGCGGCAGAATCATCACGCCCTCGTCTATTGAATCATGGGGAAACTGCAGATGAGTGGCATCGACAATATATTCTCGATCCCGGATGAACACTGATCCTGCCGTATGCACGTTATTCACATAATCATCACCATCCTTGATCCACCAACTCAAGGAACGTCCGGGGCCGACAGGTATGCCTTCTTTGCTGAAAATACCTTGCAATCTGCTCGTGACCCGATCGCATGTTCCAACCTGTGCGCTTTGATACGGAACCGCCTTTTCCCTAATATATCTGAATTTCTCTTTAAAGCCCTCCAGATCATCCTCTATCCGGGAAAATACGGCAGCCTCACGCTGTGCTGGAGTGACAAAAGTAAAGCCGTCGCCATACTTCTTCCACCCCATGAACCGTCCTTCGGCAGGAGCAATCGATACCCATCGCGGCAACCTCGCATACCCCATAGCCCTGCGGTTTTGTACGGCATCCGGCAAAAAATTCACGGAACGAACAGAAGGGTTGAAGGTTACGCCGGGAGTCTCCGCCAAATTAAATGCCAGCCCGGGTGCGCTCATCTGTTGAGCCAACCCCGGCATGCCTTCACGTATGCCCGGAGTCGTATTAATGAGTTCAGGATGAGCCAAAATCACGAATTTGTTTCCACCAAGTAACCGATCCGCATTTCGATTGACCCTTCCTTTTACATAAATTTTTGTATAAACGGATGACTCATGCGCAATGTCGGCATCACTCTCCCCTAAAGCCACGATTTTAATACCTTTTTGTTGCGCCGACATAATCAATTGACGGAAAGCACCGTCTGCACGACCACGGTCAACAGACAAAATCGTCGCCCCGAGATTAGTAGTCAATGTGCCGTCACGCATAAACTCATCCAGTTCCGTCTGCTCCAGATCTGCGAAGAAATCCGTGACGCCCAAATGCGTAACTCCTTTACTTTGGAAAAAATCCAGATGTTGGTTCAGATATTCTATGTTGTGATACTCATTGGACAATATTATCCCCTTCGTTTTATTCATCAGCATTTCCAACCTGTCCTGAACATCGGCCAATTGATTAAAAGCCGGATCGAACACAGACGCCACATCCTTGTCGAACTTAACAAACAAAGATTCGCTGGACAAGTCGAAGACGTCTTTCATTTCCCTGATGCGCTTTGCAGCCAAAAAAGTATAGTATTCCCCGGTTCCAAACGTCGCCATCATCTCATGGGTGTTAAACAGAGGAAGCAGGTCCATGATCATATCCAAAACATTTAATGGATGAAGGCCGTAACGTGTGTTTTGGTCACAGGAATATACGGTAATCGTCCTCACAAGTTCTTCGTAACTGTTGCCGATATAAACCATGTTCTCGTCAGACGATAATTTCCATTTCGAAAGCATGCCGACGCGCTGTGCCTCTTTCAATGAATGCAGAAACGCCTCTTTGTTGTTCTTCAATCCCAGACCCGTATATGCTTCCAACTTATAGTACTGATTTTTTATGTTATTTAAAGCAGCCAGGTCATCTATCACATATTTAACGGAAAACGGAAGATCTGAAGGAATCTTGCCCTGAAAGGACGTAGACAATTCATAGACAGAGAGGGTCGGATCATGCAAGACAAACTTAATCAGCGACTCGGTGGTGCCCGGAGTGAGTTCCCCCATACGTTCAGCAATGGAGACCATATAGATTTTTCCGGCCACCGCCGGATTGATTTTCTCAGACTCGCCCAACAGCATATCTCCAAGAAATTCCACTTCATCATCATAAAGGGCCCTTCTGACCTGCATCTTAAGTTCAGAAATTATTTTCTTGCGCAAACTCAGACGAAAGGTCTTCTCATAGTCTTTCAACAAGAAATACAATTCGTGAGCCAAAGACTGCTTGCTCTCAAAATCAGAAAGCGCATGCATCTGTCTCAATTTTTCTTTAATTGTCACATACTTGGAATCAAGCGTACCCAATTTGTCCGCTTTACGCGCAAAAATCTCCTCCGGCCACACCTCTTCAAACATGCTCTCGAACGGATTATAAGGCGCACCGCCCAGCAAGCGGCTGTTAGACACAAACACACGTCTTCCCGGCCGGTCTGTCAACAGCTCCGATATCAATCCCTCGCCTTCCAGTTCCTCAAGCGTGATAGGATTCAGACGCACATACTTATTGCCACTGACATGGCGCAGCACAGTCAAAGGCTTGCCTTCATTTGCCAGTCTCGCCAAAACCAACTTCGAGTTGTCGGGCAGATGCAGCACATACGGTTTTTGTCCGGGCTGAATACCATTAAGCTCTTCGATACTGGCCAGTCCGAACCGATGCTGCATGTAGCTTGCCTCATCGGCATAAGCGGGTATCTGGGCTGCCGGGCGCCGAAAGCCCTTGTAGGTCACTCCTATTCCCACAAAAATAGGAATCAGGTTGATTGCGGTATATATCGTAGAAGAAACCAGCGAACCAACGCCATCGAGGCGTTTCTCCAACGTATCGCCATTGACCACGATGTCGGCACTAAGACCCAACGCCGTCGTTGACAAAGCCACATCCAGCGGTATGCCGATCTCCGGAACAATCATGTCAATCACCATCAGATGCGAGAGCAACGTCTCAAAGAAATTAAGGACATAGTCACGATAGACTTCGGAATTGGATGTGATTTCCCTGTTGGCATCATCAAGCATCACAGCTTTCGTCTTATCACGAATGCTGTCAAACACCTGCCCGTATGGCAAAACCGCAGGCTTCAGCATAATATAATCCTGCGGATTCCATCCGGGTACATTGTTGACCATCTTATCAACAAAAGTATCCACTCCGGAATAAGTGGTGCCATCCTGCCTTACATAAATAGAAAAATGCTTCAGAAACGCCTTTTTATCTTCAGGATTGGCCAACCGCTGTACAAGCCATTTACGCATTTGTGTGAAATGATCGAACTCAACAAAAGGAGTCGAAGCGCCCGGAATATACAAAACCACATGAGGAGCCCCGCTTATGGTTGCCACCATTACTATAATATCGGTCGAATCATATTGGTCTATATTAAACCGATACGTTTTCACCCCATCCTGCCCGGCATATACTTTACGGATCATGGCAAAACCATACTCTGACAGCAATTTTGCTTTGTATTGCATAATGGCTGATGCCAGAAACAAATCGGCAAGCATGTCGCGATACATGGTATTGTACTTACTCCAGAATTTTTTGTAATCCGCGACGTATGCCGCCTGTATGTCACTGTTATACAAGATGTCTGCAGGTTTCTTGGCAACACAGACCTGTGAACTTGGTCCCCATCCGTTGCCAAACAGCGGCTCTGATGCCTCAAATCGTCCGCCTTTGCCTACATTATAAATCCCAATCTGTGTATAATAGTCCAAAACATCCCAGTCATCATAATAATTGCTGGTAAAGAAATTCATCAGAGCTGCATCAGTGAGACGATACGAACTTATCAGTGAATCCTCCTTATGGAACACACCTTTACCGTCGACGACCACACTGCTACCGAACGTGTTGACATACACATTCTCCGGATCTATATCCAGACCCTGCTTTAATAATCCTTCGTGCAAGATACGGTTAACGATGGAACGCACATCCGGCATTTCGGTCAGCATCGTGCCAAACAGATTGATAAACGCTTCTTTCCATGTTCCGTCCGCTATCTGTTTATAGGTTTCATTTGTGGTAAGCTCACGGAAAATTGTCCCCACATCCTTCCCGTTTACTTCAAGGTAGGAATAGTAACCAGATAATAGCTCCATAGATTTAAATTGTTTAAGGTAAATAAAATAGAATGTTGCACATTCTTATGGCACTCTCAATACAAAACGTTACGATATAGCAACTTGCCAACCTCATCGCATTTCTCCGTTTTGCCTTTTCAAATAACGCTTCCGATTGATGCGAAATTAGCAATAAAAATCAGAAACACATCAAACCTCCTCATGTTTTTGTTCACATGAAAGCCTTTTTATATTCATTAAAAATTTGGCAACATTTCTCGGTTTTCCGTTTGCCTGCTTCAATACATGTAAAGCCCGCTCCTTGCCCGTGCCGCTCTCTCTCCTCCGAATATCAGAACGCCCAAACGGGGGGGGCAACCGACAACGTCCCTCTGTTTCAAATATGGAAAACCTTTGTAATTCGCTTAAAAAAAACCATTATCTTTGCATGAGATAAGGCAGAACGCGAGTCTTGGCGCTTGGAGTTGAAAGAACATGACATCATGAAAGTCCTGAAAGTGTCCTATATCACGGAAGAGCGTAAGAAGCCGAAAAATGCCCTTGAAACCATAGCAGATGAGTTACAGGAATTGTCGGAAAGGCTGTAGTCGTTTTTTCACCGTTCATCTACATCAACCGACATCCGACGTGATTGGCAATACTGCCAGTCGCGCTTTTTTGTCTGATAGTAACAACCCCTTACAGCGTTTGGACACGCCCCGCAAGGCTTGGGAAAAAAACATGTTCATGTTTTCAGAAAACGTGTTCATGTTTTTGAAAAACATCTTGATGTTTTCATCGAAACATCAACACCTATTGTTTGTGCCTCGTTGTGATTTGCTTAAAAACTACTATCTTTGCAGAGAGAACAACAAC
>CAMWSK010000006.1 GCA_947176895.1 uncultured Prevotellaceae bacterium
GGACGTAAGGGGAAGGCGGGTGGGCGGACGGATGTACCTTTGTACCCGGAAATCGATTTCTGAGTGATACCAACAAAAAACAAAACAACCAAAAAAACATTAACCAACAAAAAATCTAAACAACTATGGCAATCAACTACAGTCTGACCGTACGCTCGGTCAATCAGAACAATGAGAGAGTGAAGAAAGTGTATGCGACCGCCCAGTCGCAGGGAGTGATGACCCTGAAGGAGTTCAGCGACCACATCTCGCAACACAATTCCGTGTTCGACCGCAGCGTGGTGGAGGGCGTGCTCATCAAGGCCGTGGCCTGCCTGCGCGAGCAGCTTCTCCTGGGCCGCATCGTGCAGCTGGGCGACCTGGGCAGCTTCCGTGCCGGCCTGAAGAGCGATCCCACCGTGCTGGCCACCGACTTCACGGCGCAGAACATCCGCAAGGTGAAGGTCGTGTGGCGCCCCGGCACCCCGTTCGGCAGCCTGACCGACGACGCCACCTTCCAGTACGTCACCAGCCGCGCCGCCCAGGCCGAGAGCAAGAAGGCCGTGAAGGACGAGCTGGACAACAGGGCGCAGGCCGGCGGCAGCGGAGACGGACCCTCGGGTGAGTAAGGCTTGGGGGGCGGCTGCAAAGGCGCCTGTGGCCGTGCCCCCTCGGCTTCCGTATGAGAAAAGAAACCAATCGTAAATCCATCCTTAAAGAAAAGAACCATGAAAAAAGAAATGAAGAAGAATCTCTGGCAGTTTTTGCTGCAGGTGCTCTCGGCCTTGGTGGCTGCCCTCGGAGGCACCGCGATGGCCATGACCGTGGGCATGGTGCTCTGACCCCGGGTGTGTGCTGAAAAAACGCCCGTTTGTGCCCGTTTCGCCGATGAAACGGGCATTTTTTTTGTTTTCCATACCGCATTGTCGGGTGCTTTTTCTACCGTTATCCGGCGACAAACTACCAAAACATCGTATGAGGACGGTTTTTTTAACGTACCTTTGCAACCGAAAATTTTTAATGGAAAACCAAAAAAAATGAGACAAATGAAAAAAACAATCTTCCTGCCTGCCCTGCTGGTTGCCGGTGCCCTGTTCTCCGGCTGCTCACAGGATGAAGAGGCTAACCCCGGCAAGGGAACGTTGAAGGTGGACTTGCGTGCCGAGACCGCTTTCAACAAGACCCGCGCCATCGACCAGGCTGCTTACGAGGACATCAAGAACTACACCGTGAAGCTCGTCGAGACCCAGACGGGCAAGGTGGTGGACGAGGCCCTGTATGGCAACTGGGACCTGGCCTACCAGGTGGAGAGCAACAAGCAATACACCCTGAGCGCCAGCTATGGCGAGGAGGTGGCCGCCAGCTACGACAAGCTGCTGTGCTATGGCGAGGAGACCTTCACCGTGCTGCCCGGCACCACCAAGACGGTGGCCTTCGCCGCCACGCCCCGGGCCGCCAAGGTGAGCGTGAACTATAGTGATGACTTTACCACGTATTGCAACGATTGCGAGGTGAGCGTCAAGACACAATATATGTCCGCGCCCGAAGTGATAAACATCGACAAGGTCGGCCGGGAGCTGTACCTGAAGGCCGGCGAGAACGAGACCGTGACGCTCGGCTTCAAGGTGATCGGCAAGGACGGCAACGAGGTGGCCGACAAGAGCGCCACCAAGACCGTGACCGTCAGCCCCCGCACCTGGCTGAAGGTGACCGTGAAGCCCAACGTGACCCAGATCGAGGGCGGCAAGTTCGGCATCAACGTGATTGTGGATGACGGCGTGACCGAGGAGAACATCGACTTCAACGTGCCCAACGATGTGTTCAACTAAACAGACTAACGACTAACGACAACGAAGACAATGAAAAAGATATATCTGATGGCTACGGCCCTGACGGCCCTGACGGCGCTCACGGGCTGTGACAACAACGCCGACCTCTATGGCGACGACCAGGTGGGCGGCAACAACGGACAGATCAGCCTGACGCTGAAGAACGATGCCAAGGTGCGCGAGAGCGAGGCAACCCGCGCCGACAACGAGGCTGCCGACAACGGCGAGAAGCCCGGCGTGTTCGACCCCGCCGAGGTGAACGTGCAGAACTATGAGCTGACGGCCACCGACAACAAGACCAACAAGGCCCTGTTCAGCGGCAAGATTGCCGACCTGGGCGGCAACAACGGCGTGCTCACCCGCACCATGCCCGAGGGCACCTACATCCTGGCCGCACAGAACTATGACGGCAGCGGCGTGACCGTGAGCGAGCGTCCCTGGTTCCGCGGCGAGGCCGTGGGCACCATCCTGCCCGGCAAGACCACCCGGATGACGGTGAGCTGCAAGTTGCAGAACATACAGATGAAGGTGTCGCTGGGCGAGAGCTTCAAGAATGACTTCCTGGACGACTACACCATCACCGTGGACAACGGCGACGGTGCCGTGAACATCTTCACCAAGGACAACGTGAGCAAGGTGTTCTACTTCCAGGTGCCCGACAACAAGAGTGCCGTCACCGTGAGCGTGAAGGCCACGGTGAAGAGCACCAACACGGTGATCATGCGCACCTATACGGTGACGAAGCCCGCCGATGCCGAGGGCGACCGCACGCTGAAGGCCGGTGATGCCTTCGTCCTCAACATCACCAGCGACGACTCCATGCTCTCTCACATCGACTTCGGCATGACCGTCGACTTCAGCTTCGCCGAGCAGGAGTTCACCTTCGAGATTGACGAAAGCGAAATCACCTACGACGACAACGGCGGCGAGGAGCCCGGCCCCGGTCCCGACGATCCCGGCAACAACCCCGGCAACATCGAGAGCATAGGCCTGCCCGCCGAGTACACCGACCCCCATGTTTCCGGCCAGTCCGTGACGGTGGACTTTACCGTGCCCAACGGCTTCAAGAACCTCTTCGTGACCATCCGTTGCGGCAGTGAAAGCTTTGAGAACATCATTGCCGGCATGGATATGCTTGAGACCTTTGACATCTGCAACCCTGCCGCCAACAAGCAGGACGGTTCGGCACGTGACCTGACTCAGAGCCTGACCACTCTGAAACTGTTGCCCGAAGACGGCGATTTGAAGGGTGACACCAGCTTCACGTTCGACGTGAGCTCCTTCATGGAGTTGCTGCCCTTCTATGGTGTGGCCGACCACTACTTCGACATCAAGGTGGTGGATGCCAACGACAACGTGAAGGAAGGCACACTGACTGTGCATATCAAGACGCCTGCAGAAGAATAACATCGCGCGGACATTAACTAATAAAGAGGAAACAGAAAGATGAAAAATCTGAAGATATATGCAATGCTCCTGGCGGGTGTTGCCACATTGAGCAGCTGCTCCGACGACTTGTTGGGCAGCAAGGGTGAGGGCTGGATCCAACTCTCCGGCGTGAGCACCGACAAAGGCCTGAGCACCGAGACGCGTGCCGGGGAGCCCGTGATGGCCGTGGACATCGTGGATGGCGATGGCAACACCTTCGTTCATGCCGACGACTGGACCACCATCCAGGGCGAGAGCTATCTGGTGAAGGCCGGAAACACCTACACCGTGAAGGCCTACACGGCCGGAGGCGATGCCGAGGCCGAGGGCTTCGACGTGGCTCCCTACTACGAGGGCAGCAGCGATGTGACCGTGAAGGCCAACCAGGCACAGACGGTGGATGTCACCTGCCGACTGGCCCAGGCCAAGCTGAGCGTGAATTATTGCGCCGACTGGAAACGCTTCGTGCAGGAAGGGTTCTTCGCCGAAGTGGTAGGCACAGACGTGAGGTTCGAGGGCGAGGAAAGCCGCGCCGCCTATCTGAAGGCCGGTCGCGAGCTGAAACTGAGGCTCATCTTCACTCCCGTGGGCAAGACTTATGCCAACACCTTGGAGAAGACCATCGTGGCCGACACCAAGGCCGCCACGCACTATAAGGTGAACGTGAACCTGAACACCGACGGCAACGGCAATATCACTGTGGACGTGGACGAAACCATTCACGAATACGAGGTGACCCTGGGCGTGCCCGTGGAGAACAACGGCATCATCACCGCTCCCATCAACGGCGACTACAGCCGCGTGTGGGGTACCAGCGCCACGCTGAGCGGCTTCGTGAACGAGGAGACCGGAGACCCCGTCCAATTCATGTATGCCCCCAGCGGAACCGAGAACTGGACCACCGTGGATGCCGGCAAGGTGGGCGAGACCGCCGAGTTCGCAGCCGAGATTACCGGCCTGCAGATGGGCACTGCCTACGACTATAAGATTGTGAGCGGCGAGATGGCAGGTGACGTGCTCACCTTCACCACCGAGAAGTACGAGGAGATTCCCAACCTGGACTTCGAGAACTGGGCGCAGAAGGGCAAGACCTGGTATCCCAACGCCGTGGCCGCAGGCAACACGGAAGCCGGTGCCTACTGGTCAACGGGTAACGAAGGTGTGACCAGCACTTTGGCCGGTGGCAATGACCCCATCACCACCCCGGTCGAGGATTCCCGTCCCGGTTCTGCGGGCACCAAGTGCGCCGAGATGCACACCATAACGGGTGTGATGCTTGTCGGCTCGGCTTCCGGCAACCTGTTCATCGGCAAGTACAAGACCAATTTCAGTAAGCCCGCGGCCTCTGTCACTTTCGGTCGCCCCTACTCCGGAGCCCGTCCCCGCAAGCTGAGCGGATGGTATAAGTACTCGCCAAAGCCCATCAACAACGGCTCTTACGACGAGGGCAGAGGCATCACCACCGACGAGGCCAACATCTACCTGAAGGTGTGGGCTGCCGACGGCAGCGAGATCGGCTATGGCGAGATGGTGGATGGCGAGAATGTGACCGAATGGAAGCAGTTCAGCTTTGATGTCACCTATACCGACACAACCAAGCCTGCCGCCACCATCACCATCGTGGCCACCAGCAGCCACTACGGCGGCGTGTTCGAGGGCAGTTCGGTGATTGGCAAGGTGGGTGCCGGCAGCCAGTTGTGGGTTGACGACTTTGAAATCGGATACTAAACGCATACACCATATATAATATAAAGAAACGTTTGTGAAAAAACTGTGCATAACCCTCGTAGGTCTTATGTTCCTGGCCACCGCTTCGGAGGCCAAGGGGCGTAAGACCTACGACCGTGGAATAAAAACCTCGACGTTCATGCCCAAGGGCAGCAAGGTGGGAGGCATCTCGTTCAACTATTTCAAGATAGACGCCGACGACTATGACTTCCTCATCCTCGACGGCATCGATGCCAAGGGCTACACCTTCTCCGTGTCGCCCCATTTCGCCTACACGTTCAAGGACGATGTCGCCATCGGAGCCAAGGGCTCGTTCCGCCGCAGCTATGCCAACATCCAGGGCATGGACGTGTCGCTGGGCGACGACCTCAGCTTCGAGATGGACCACTGGCGCACGATGAGCAACAGCTTTCGCGGAGCCGTGTTCCTGCGTACCTACATGAGCCTGTTCGGCTCCAAGGTGGTGGGCTTCTACAACGACCTGGAGCTGAGCTACGCCTATGGCCGCACGAAGACGCTCAACCACACGGGCGACGACCTGGACGGCAGCTTCCAGGTGAACCACGGCATACGTATCGGCGCCCGCCCCGGCCTGGCCGTGTTCGTGCGCAACAACATGGCCGTGGATGTCAACCTGGACGTGGCCGGATTGAGCTTCAACTGGAAAGAGCAGACACGCAACCAGGTGGAGAAAGGGACCTATTTCAAGAGCAGCGCCAACTTCCAGCTCAACATCCTGAGCGTGGGCATCGGCGTCACCACCTACTTCTAATCACAACCAACCGCATCATCTATGCTTAGCATCAAGCGCACCCTATACCTCTTGCTGCCCGTGGCCGCCGCAGGGCTGCTGCAGGGCTGCATCGAAAACGACATACCCTATCCCCACATCGAGGGAATCATCACCCGCATCAGTGTGGAGGACATGGAGGGCGAGGCTGTGATCAACCGCCAGAGCCGCACCGTGGAGATTAGCGTGGGCGAGGAGGCCGACCTCAGCCGCCTGCAGATCACCGCGCTCACGGTGAACCCGGAGGCCACCTTCCTGGTGGACACCACCGCCTGCATCAACCATCGTCAGATGCCCACCGCCAGCTTCGAGTCGCTGGCCTCGCTGCCCGCCAACGCCAACACGCGGGTGGACGCCACACGCCCCTTCAACATCCATGTGAACACCTATCAGCACTATTTGTGGAGCGTGACGGTGAACCAGACCATCGAACGCTATATCGAGGTGGACAACCAGATGGGCGAGGTGGTGTTCGACGTGCCCAGCCGTCGCGCCATCGTGTATATCGAGAAGGGCAACGACATGACGCAGGTCAACATACGCCGCATGAAGCTGGAGGGAGGCGAGTGCACCTTCTCTCCCGACCCCGCCACCGTGCACGACTTCTCCCGTCCCCGCGATTTCCAGGTCTTCAGAGAGGGAAAGCTTCTGGGAACCTGGACGGTGGACGTGCAGTTCAGCGAGCAGGTGTCGTCTACCGGGGCCGTTACCGTTAGGCCCCGCCGCGCCACCCTCAGCGGAGGCGTGAAGAGCGGTGTCACCCCCGTGGTGGAGTATCGCAAGCAAGGCGCCGGGGAGTGGACCACGTTGCCCGCCGAGAACGTCACCATGAAATCCAGCGTCAGCTTCACCGCATCGGTGGACGGGCTGCAGGAGAGCACCACCTATGAGTGGCGCATCGTGGTGGACGGCGTGCCCGGTTCCGCAGCCACCTTCACCACCGAGACCATCTTCCCCGTGCCCAACCTGAACTTCGACACGTGGACACAAAGCGCGAACGGCAAGAACTGGTACGCCGGCCCCGTGGCCGACAACTACGACGACCCTCAGGCCTTCTGGGCCAGCGGCAACGAGGGCGTGACCATGAGCGTGGCCGGAGGCAACGAGGCCACCACACGTCCCGTGGAGGGCAAGGATGCCGTGAAGGGCAAGGCCGCCTACATGACCAGCATCTCGCCCGTCATGCTGGTGGGTGCCGCCGCAGGCAACCTGTTCATCGGCACCTACAAGACCAATCTGGGCAGTCCCAAGGACAGCCCCCAGTTCGGCCGCACCTTCACGGGTTGCCACCCCGACGGCCTGCGCGGCTACTATAAGTATCTGTCCACGCCTATCGTGCACGGCTACTATCCCGGCGACCTGACCATGGACGAGGGCCACATCTACATGCGCATCTGGGATGCCGCAGGCAATGAGATAGCCTACGGAGAGCATGTGGTCAGCGAAAGCGTCGGCACCTACACCCCCTTCGAGTTCCGCCTGAAATGGACGAACGCCAACGCCGAGCCGGCCACGATGACCATCGTGGCCACCAGCAGCCGATACGGAGGTGAGTTCGAGGGCGTGAAGGTGAAGGGACAGGTGGGAGCCGGCAGTGCGCTTTGGATTGACGAATTTGAAATCATTTACGACTAACTCTCATGCTTAGAAAGGTTTGTTCCTATATTCTTGCGGCCTCTTGTGTGCTGGCCATCGCAGGTTGTGCCGATGATGTGGCCGTGGATCCCGAGGGCGTGATGCTCAACCTGGAGATTGCCGATGTCAGGGCCGGCGTTGCCACGCGTGCCGTGCCCGCCGAGCTGCCGAAGCCCGTGCAGGAGGCTTTCCGCCTGGCCATCGTCAACGAACAGGGCCGCACCGTCTACGATGATGCCTTCGCCCCCAGCGTGGGACCCTTCGCTCCCGGCCGTTTCACGCTGAGCGTGGGCTATGGCGAGGAGGTGCTTGCCCTGGATGCTCCCTGCTATGCAGGCGAGACCTCCGCTTCCATATATAAAGGATTGGAAAACGTTATCCGCATCGATGCCCGTGTGGCCAACGCGCTGATGAGCATCGCGTATGCCGATGCCGGGGAACTTGAAGAATATTTCGAGAGTTTCGGTGTCAGCTTCACGCTTGACGGTCGGACGGTGTCGCTCGACGGCCCCTCACCCGCGCAGAGTGCTTACTTCCCCGCCGGCAGCGTGCCCGAAATCACTTTCCATGCCGAGCGCAAGGACGGTCGCACGGTGGCCATCTCGCTTGACCGCTCGCTGGCCTCGCGCCTGCCTCTCGAGGCCGGACGGCACGCCAAGGTGACCATCGGCGTCAGTGCCGACAAGGTGGAGATTACCAAGGTGGACGTGGAGGAGGTGACCATCGCCGAGACCATCCCGCCCTCATGGCTGCCCCGACCCCGGACCCAAGTGGTGGGCTTCGACGAAAACGGTGTGCTGCACAATGTGGAGACCCTGAAGGTGGACCAGGCGAAGATTGACTTCACCACCAGCAGCACCCTGCAGGATGTGGAACTGACCCTCGACATCCAAGACCCCGCCTACAGCCACCTTACAGGTACGCATCTGCTCAGCGCGATGACCTCCGCGCAGCTGGAGAGCCTGCGCCTGGCAGGCATCGACCTGCCCGCCGCAGGCACCGAGGGCGGCACCATCAACCTCACACGCTTTGCCACCAATCTGCAGACCAACGAGGGAAACACGACCACCAACACCCTCTCGCTGCGCGTGAAGGCCAACGACCGGTGGGACACGGAATCGCCCCAAACCTACTCGATTGTGGTGGAGAAACCCGTGTTCGGTGCCCGCGTATTGCCCGGCAACATCTGGACGCGCGAGTTCACCATCAGCCCCCTTCGTGCCGAGGACGTCACGAAGGGCGACTTCGATGTGCTCAGCAAGAACATCACCTATCAAGTGCAACAAAACGGGGTGTGGATGACCCTCAGCGATCGCACCGTGAGGAGTCTCACTCCCTCCACTGCCTACACCATCCGTGCCTGCTATCGCGGCTGCGTGTACTCCGACCCGATGACGGTGAACACCTTCCCTGTCACGCCGTTGCGGAACGGTAACTTCGATGATGAGCAATGGACCGAGGACGGTCGGGACTTCAGTGCAGGTGCCGGGCATGGACGCCGTTTCTATTTCCCAGGTTGGGCCACGTTGAATGAACTCACTGCAGATGATTGCGGTGTCACGACTTATGCTTACAACTCACGTTCCGGAACCCGTCCCACTGGAACCCACGATAGCAGATACCTTAAGCTCAGTGATGATGCTGTCAGTGGAACGGCTCTGTGGTTGGGTACGGTCTCATGGGGTCAGGGTGGAACTACTTACAATCCCAAGCACATTACTCCGGCCGAACTCTTCCTTGGTACGCTGGATAATGTGAACCGTGATAATGACACCGCTGATAAGAATTATGGAATCACCTTCAATTCACATCCTACGGCCATCACTTTCTTCTATAAGTATACGGCATACGGTAGTGATGGGGCTGTGGCAGAGATTGCGCTTTACAACGATGATACCCTGTTGGGCGAAGGGAAGGCCAAGTATGGCAACCAAGGCAACTGGGCGCAGCAAACGCTGGAGTTGACTTATGATCAAGATGAAAAAAAACTCGAACTCATGCCCAATAAACTGGTGGTTAAGTTCGCCTCCGGCGAGAGTACAGAAGCAGAGAGAGTGACCATTTCCACATTCCTTGGTGCGATTACTAATTGTTTCTATACCGGCTCCCAGCTTTGGCTTGATGAGATAGCCTTGGTCTACGACAAATAATGATGGAAAGAAGAGGTTGTTGCAATGCCCGTTTCACCCACAATGCAGGGACGTGTCTGCGACACGTTGAAGCCGGTAGGCCGGAATGCCGTTCATATGCAGCGGAGAACGTGTCAAAGACACTTCCCTACATCGTGGCAGCGTTCTGAATTTAAAGCTTTGAACGACCTCGTAGTAACGATAAAACATGAATATCTTTTGAAAAACATGAACAAGTTTTTTTCCATACCTCTTATCGCTTTGGCCTTTGTTTCCTGTGCGCAGACCGAAGACGTGCGGCCCGCCATGGGCACCGTGTCGGTGGCGCTGAGCAAGCAGGCGGAGAGTCCCGAGCTTATCACGCGCACCGTGGACGATGACCTGCAGGTGGACATTCTGAACAGCGAGGGCACCCTCGTGAGGCACTTCGCCGAGGGCGAGGCGCATAGCGGTATCCAAGCGTTGGAACTGGAGGCCGGCACCTACAGCCTCGAGGCCTATACCGCCAACCACCGGACCACTTTTCCCGACACCGAGCGCGGCGAGGCCAAATACTTCGGGCGCACCGACTTCCACGTGGTGGCCGGCAGAGAGACCCGTCTGGGTCTCCGCGTCCCCATGACCAACATGGCCGTCAGCCTGCAACTGCCCGCCGACATCGCCGACCGCTTCACCGGCATCCGCTTCGCCCTTACCCGCGGCGACCGCACTCAGGAACTTTCCTCCGGTGAGACTGCCTATTTCGACCTCACCCCGGCGGCCGATCTCACCTACAGCCTCACGATGACCAACGCCGACGGTGAAACCGGCAGCAAATCGGCAGTCCTGCCCGTCGAAAGGCAGAAGGCCGGCACGCACTATACCATCACCTACGCCATGGGGCAGCTCGGTCTGCGATAGGCCCGTTTTACAAGTCACATTGAGAGGATGCGCATCTTTCCCCCGAAGGATGGCATCCTTTTTTCTTTCATCCACGGTTCCGCGCCTACATCGTGGCAGACATTCTCCTCGTCCAATAGCCCGTATATACAGATTATTCATATACCATCGCTATAAATAATATATCCGAATACTTGCAATTCACGCTGAAATGGCTTATTTTTGCAGCATAAACGCAAAAACAAGCCATTTTTATGTGCAAAATCATAGCCATCATCAACGATAAGGGAGGGGTGAGCAAGACCACCACCACCATGAACCTGGGCACGGCCCTCTGGCTTCTGGGCTATCGCGTGCTGTTGGTGGACAGCGATAAGCAGTGCAACCTCACCGTCACCATGGACAAGAGCAGCTATGCGCCCGGCGTCACCACGCTCTATGACTGGATGCTCGACGAGCAGATGGCTCCCCCCGTCTATGAGCGCTATCCCGGCCTCGACTATATCCCCTCGGGCGTGCGCATCGACGACCTCAACACCTGGCTGGCCGACAAGGTCTATCGCGAGAACTATCTGGCCATGCGGCTCGACATGCTCCGCCCCGAGTACGATTTCATCCTCATCGACTGTGCTCCCGGCTGCACCAGCATCATCAACAAGAACGCCATCGCCGCCGCCGACGGGGTCATCATTCCCGTGAGGGCCGACCTCTACAGCGTGCAGGGCAAGGATGCCGTGATCAACATCATCGAGCAAATCAACAAGATGATGGGCAAGCGCGTGGAGATGATGGGCTACCTGCTCACCCAGTTCGAGAAGACCCGCATGGGACTTGAGGTCAAGGACTTCTTCCAGGGCGGCTCCGCACCCGTCTTCCCCGTGCCCATACGCAAGTGTGCCAAGTGCAACGAGGCTCCCAAAGACCAGATGTCGCTCTACGAGTTTGCCGCCGACAGCACTGCCGCCGACGACTATATGCGCCTGGCCGAGTATCTGACCAACCGTCTGCCGCGCAGCAAGAAATGGCTTCCCCGCGAGTGGGGCCGCAAGGCCGCGCAGGCTCATGAGGAGTTTCTGAAAAACCAGGAAGGAAACAATTAACCCCCTAACACCACGCTACCATGCCCAAACCCAAGAATTTCAATTCCATCGGAGACATAGAGAGAGAGATTGGCGACCGCACCCGCGGCCTCTATCAGCAGGCATCCCAACAGATGCCCCCCATGGTCAACCCCACACCCCAGATGATGATGACGCGTGTGGTGCGCCGCAAGCCCCAGAGCATCATCCCCCGCGTCAACGGCAAGCTCCTCTTCCTGGAGGACGCGCACAACGAGGCCATCGAGAAGATACACTGGACCAGCCGCGTCGACCGTCAGGACGTTATCCGTGCGGCCATCCAGGACTTCATCGACCGTTACTTCGACGGCGAGCGCGTCACCCCCGAGGCCGAGCAGAAAATCAAGGATTATTATGCCCGCACGCACCCCGAGTATTGAGGAAAAGTTGATTAATTATATTTGTTTCTAAGTCGGACGCACGCCGGCCTTGATTCCCAAGGCGGCGTGCGTTTTTCTCGTCCATTCGTTGGGAAAAGTGTAATTTTGCCATTGGACGAACAGAATCATGTAAGGAGGCAAGAACGGACTTGAACCGGATTTCTTGGTGAGGCCTCACGGGTGAATAAGCTCTCCTCCGATTCCGAAAAAGAGCAACATAACGTATAAAAAAACACACTGCGGTGAACCTGATAAAACGTGTTCATGTTTTTCAAAAAGATGAACATGTTTTGCCCGAAACATCCACATGCTGTAGATTGTGATTCCGCTTTTCTTGTTATCTTTGTTCACGTCTTAGTAAACACGAGAGAGACATATCATGGCCCAACACGATGCAATCAAACTATTTGAAGAGAAAAAGGTGCGAACCCTGTGGGACGACAAGGAAGAAAAGGAAGAAAAGTGGTATCCACTCCATAGTGGACGTGGTGGGTGTGTTGACGGACAGCGTTGATGGATTACAAGCGCTTGGGCTATTCGGATAATTGGATAAAACGTGACCCCACGGGCACCGCTCGGTAGTTGCTGTCTGATGGCCTGTCGGGGTAAAAGAAAACGCCGCGGTGTCTTGCTTGGTTCGCCGCGGCGTTTCGTCTCATTCGCCGCGGCGTTTTCTTTAACGTGCCGCGGTGTTTTTCTTTACAGGTTGTGGCTGAGCATGCGGTGTTCGGCCATGGCCTCGTATTTCGTGCCGGGGCGGCCGTAGTTGGCATAGGGATAGATGCTGATGCCGCCGCGGGGGGTGAAGATGCCGGTGACCTCGATATATTTGGGATTCATCAGGCGGATGAGGTCTTTCATGATGACGTTCACGCAGTCCTCGTGGAAGTCGCCGTGGTTGCGGAAGGAGAAGAGGTAGAGCTTGAGGCTCTTGCTCTCCACCATGCGTTCGCCCGGCAGGTATTGGATGCGGATTTCCGCGAAGTCGGGCTGGCCGGTGATGGGGCAGAGGCTGGTAAATTCGGGGCAGTTGAATTGCACCCAGTAGTCGTTTTCGGGATGTTTGTTGAGGAAGGTCTCAAGCATTTCGGGGGCGTAGTCCGTGGGGTAGTTGGTGGTACGTCCCAGCTGTTGCAGCCCTTCCTGTTCGCGTGTCTGATTCATGATGTTATGATGCTGTTACTTGTTTTCTCGTGCTTTCCGGATGGTTTCATCGTTGGAGCGTGCCCGCTTCAGGTACCAGTTGACGTAGGAGTTGGAGAGGAATTTCTCGGGCGCACCGTTGACCACCTCTTCCACCCGCGGGTGCAGCAGGGTGGGGTAGGGCAGTGCGGAGGTCATGATCATAAAGATGCCGGGACCCAGCGGGTTGGTGTGGTTTCGGCGTATGAAGTTGACCACCAGGTGGTCGTGTTCTTCTTGCAGGGCTCTGGCCTCTTGGGTGAGCATGCGTGCCACCTCGTCGGCGTTGTTGCCCTCGAGGATGAGCCGTGTGCCGTGGTCGGGCAGCTCGAAGAGTTGGTTGTCGAGTTGCGTCTTGCGGTGGATGAAATGGTCGAGCGAGTCGTTGAGGGGTGTCCCGCCCACCTCTTGGTCGGCCTCGTAGAGCTTGATGGTGAGCAGTCCTTCCTCGATGACGATGGGTATGATGCTGACGTCTCCCACAAACAGGTTGGCCATGACGGCGGAGTCTGCCGTGCCGCGGAAGGTGAATTTGCCGTGGGTGACGCGTGCGGAGTCGATGTCCACCAGCATGCTGTCTTCAAACACTTTCAGGGTGAGCACGCGGTCCTCCATGCCGATGAAGCTGGTGCGCCCCCTCAGCTCATAGTTCTGCACAAGGCTCTGTTCAGAGCACGATGTGGCGAGGCCCAGGGAGAGCAGGACGGCCACGAGGGGCGTGTGGCGGCGTATGTGGTCGAGGCGGAGGTTGGCATAGAGCAGGACAACGGCCCCGATGAGGCAGAAGACGAGCCACGCGTTGTGGTGGGCCCAGGGGAACCGGTATGTGGCGTGGGTCATGTCCCAGGTCATCAGCCCCATGAGCACGGCGCTTGCGGCCAGGGCCAGGGTGGCCAGCGATACTTGTGCCCTGAGGCGTTTCACCTGCACCCTCACGTGGGAGGGCAGGGTGGTGAGGGGCCGTTCGGTGGCCTGCTGCAAAAGGGACAGCATCACCACGCCCGCGGCATAGAGGGCCGTGCCCGTCCAAGGGAGGCCTGCCAGGAACACCGCCGGTCCGGCGGGCAACAGACAGGTGCCTGCCTGCAGCAGCCTGATATGAAAGGTTCGGTTGGTCTTCATGGTGTGCGGTTAACGGTCGGGAAGTGTGTCGGCAAAGACGAAGATGTCTTCGTCGGGCCGTTTCATTTTATGTTGTTCCCGTGCTATTCTCACGGTCAGTTCGGGCAGGCTGTCCAGCTCTTCCAATGCGCGGGTGTCCGCGGCCAGCTGGCTTTTCAGTCCGGCCAGTTCGGCTTCCAGCTGCTCTATCTTCTCGGCTTTTATGCGTTGCACCAGATAGGCGTTCTCGTCCAGTGCCAGCAGATAGACGGCCATGAAGACGATGATGATGATGGTCTTGTGGCGCCAGAGAATCGAGCCGATGCTTTTGATGATGTTCATACGTTCTTGTCGTGCGGCTTAGGTGGGAAACTTCCCTTTATTGCATGTAGATACAGACAAAGATAGGAAAAGAAACATAGCGATACCTTGCCCGCGAACTTATTTTTTGTTAATTTTGTGGTGCATTACCATACAACATATAAGATTTTATGGAGTATATCGTTTCGGCACGGAAATATCGTCCGGCCACGTTTGCCACGGTGGTGGGGCAGCGTGCGCTGACCACCACGCTGCTCAACGCCATCCACCAGGGACGGCTGGCTCATGCCTATCTGTTCTGCGGGCCGCGCGGTGTGGGCAAGACCACCTGTGCCCGCATCTTTGCCAAGACCATCAACTGCCTGCAGCCCACCCCCGAGGGCGAGGCCTGCTGCCGGTGCGAGAGCTGCCGGAGTTTCGAGCAGGGTCGCTCGATGAACATCCACGAGCTGGACGCCGCCAGCAACAACTCGGTCGAGGACATCCGCGAGCTTATCGAGCAGGTGCGCATCCCGCCCCAGGGCGGAAAGTACAAGGTGTTCATCATCGACGAGGTGCACATGCTCTCCACCCAGGCCTTCAACGCCTTCCTCAAGACGCTGGAGGAGCCGCCCTCGTATGTGGTGTTCATCCTGGCCACCACCGAGAAGCACAAGATACTGCCCACCATCCTCTCCCGCTGCCAGGTGTATGACTTCCGCCGCATCAGCCTGCAGGGCACCGTGGACCACCTGGCGTGGGTGGCCTCGCAAGAGGGCATACAGGCCGATCCCCGTGCTCTGCACGTCATCGCCCGCAAGGCCGACGGCGGTATGCGCGACGCCCTGAGCATCTTCGACCAGATGGCCTCGTTCACCCAGGGCAACATCACGCTGGAGTCCACGCTCGAGAACCTGAACATGCTGTCGGCGGACTACTATTTCCGCCTCACCGACATGCTGCTCCATCGCCGGATACCCGAGGCTCTGCTCCTGCTGGACGAGGTGTTGCAGAAGGGTTTCGACGGCGGCAACTTCATCGGGGGGCTGGCCTCGCATCTGCGCAGTGTGATGGTGGCCCGCGACGCTCAGACGCTCCCCTTGCTGGAGACGGACGAGCAGACGTGCCACCGCTACCAAGAGCAGGCACAGGCCTGTCCCGTGAATTTCCTTTATGCGGCCATCCGCCTCTGCAGCCAGTGTGAGGGGCAGTACCGCCAGAGCCGCAACAAACGCCTTGGCGTGGAGCTGTGCCTGATACAGGTGGCGCAGCTGCAGGACGAGGCCCCCGGCTCCGGGCTTCGGCCCACGACGATTCTTAACCCCGCCTTTCCCGCAGCCGCCCGCCCCGCAGAGGGCGCAGCCGCTGCACCCGTGACTGCCGAAAAAACCTCACCCGCCGCTCCACGGCCAGCTGCCGTGGCACCACCGGCCGCGGCTTCCGTGTCGCGGCCTGAGACGCCGGCGCCGCAGACCGTTTCTTCCGCTCCCCGCAAACGTGCCGCCGGACTCATGAGCATTGCCGCCATGAAGCAGGGCGAACCCGTCCGTCCGGTCCAAACCGCCGAGGCACCGGCGCCCTCACCCGTGATGCCCGCCGCCCCGCAACCGCTCACCGAGGAGCTGCTGCTGCAGGCCTGGACCACCTACGCCAACACCCTGCCCGAGGGAGAGGCCGCCCTGAAGGCCCGCCTGCTCGGAGCACGACAGGGCCTGCGTGTGGTGGATGCCGAAAAAGGCACCTTCAGCGTGCAGAGCGCCAACGCCAACCTCACCGCCACGCTCCGGCAGCAGAGCAGAGGCATAGAGCAGCGCGTCACCCTGCTCACCGCACTGCCCGCGCCACACATGGTGGTGGACGAGCTGCCCGTGGAGCGGCGCGTCTTCCTCACCCCCATGCAGCAGATGAAAAAAATGGCGGAAGAATATCCCGCCGCAGCCTATCTCATCGAGCAGCTCCACCTTCATCTCTAATCCCCCCATGTCGCAACAACAGATTCTCAACTTCTTCTCCGACCCCGACCCGCGCGAGGAAATCGACGAGCTGCGCCGCGAGCTCAACCGGCTCAACCACGCCTATTATGTGGACAACCGCAGCCTCGTCTCCGACCAAGAGTTCGACCAGATGATGCACCGCCTGCAGACCCTTGAGGCCGCACATCCCGAGTGCTTCGACCCCGACAGCCCCACACAGCGCGTGGGCAGCGACCTTTCGGGCGACTTCCGCACGGTGGAGCACAGCAATCCCATGCTTTCGCTGGCCAACACCTACAACCGCCGGGAGGTGGGCGACTTCTATCGCCGCGTGCAGGACGGCCTGCACGGCCAGCCCTTCCGTATCTGTTGCGAGATGAAGTACGACGGCCTTTCCATCAGCCTTATCTATGACCATGGCCGCCTCACCCGTGCCGTCACCCGCGGCGACGGCGTGCGCGGCGACGACGTCACACGCAATATCCGCACCATCCGCTCCATTCCTCTCGTGCTTCCGCCCGGAGGCTCGTGGCCGCCGCACTTCGAGATACGCGGCGAGGTGCTCATGCCCTGGGAAAGTTTCAACCGGCTGAACAGCGAGCGCGAGGCTGCGGGCGAACCGCTTCTGGCCAATCCCCGCAACGCCGCCAGCGGCACGCTGAAAAGCAAGGACCCCCGCGTGGCCGCCTCGCGCGGACTGGACGCACGCCTCTATTATTTAATAGGAGAGGGCATACCCGGCGAGAGCCACTATGACAACCTGATGGCCGCACGCGAGTGGGGCTTCAAGATTGGCGGCGAGATGCAGCTGGCGGACTCTTTGGAGGAAATCTACGAATACATCGACCGATGGGATGCCGGACGGGCATCCTTGCCCGTGGCCACCGACGGCATCGTGCTGAAGGTGAACTCGCTGGTGCAGCAACGCTCGCTGGGCCTCACCGCCAAAAGCCCGCGCTGGGCCATCGCCTACAAGTTCCAGGCCGAGGAGCAGGAGACCGTGCTGCGCGAGGTCACCTTCCAGGTGGGGCGCACCGGTGCGGTGACTCCCGTGGCCAACATGGACCCCGTGCCCCTGAGCGGCACCACGGTGCGGCGCGCCACGCTGAACAATGCCGACTTCATCCGCGAGATGGACCTCCACCTGGGCGACACCGTGCGTGTCATCAAGGGCGGCGAGATCATTCCCAAGATCATCGGTGTGCGCACCGACCTGCGGGGCCCCCACACCGGAGCGCCCGTCACCTTCATCACCCGTTGCCCCGAGTGCGGCACTCCCCTGGTGCGTTTCGAGGGCGAAGCCGCCACCTATTGCCCCAACAGCGCCCTCTGTCCGCCCCAAATCAAGGGGCGCATCGAGCATTTCATCAGCCGCAAGGCCATGAACATCGACTCGCTGGGTCCCGAGACCGTGGACGACCTGTGGCAGCGCGGTCTCATACACGATGTGGCCGACCTCTATCTGCTGCGTGCCGACCAGCTCTCGGGCGAGGACGGCGAGCGGATGAAGAGCGCCCAAAAGCTCATCCGGGGTATCGGGCAAAGCCGCGAGGTGCCCTTCGAGCGCGTGCTCTTCGCCCTGGGCATCCGCTTCGTGGGCGAGACGGCCGCCAAATCACTGGCCCGCGCCTTCCGCAACATCGATGCCCTGATGGCCGCCACGGCCGATGAGCTGTGTCGTGTGGACGGCATCGGCGGTGTCATTGCCGGCAGCGTTGTCAGCTGGATGGCCGACGCGCACAACCGCCAACTGGTGGAGCGCCTGCGCCGGGCCGGCCTGCGCTTTGAACTGAGCGGTGAGCAGCTCGAAGCCCAAAGCTCCCTGCTTGCGGGTCAGTCCATCGTCATCAGCGGTGTGTTTGCCCGCCACAGCCGCGACGAGTACAAGGCGCTCATCGAGCAGCATGGCGGCAAGAATGTGGGCAGCCTGAGCAAGAACACCGCCTTCCTGCTGGCCGGCGAGAACATGGGTCCCGCCAAATTGGAAAAGGCCGGCAAGCTCGGCCTGCGCATCGTGGGCGAAGACGAGTTCCTGGCCATGATTGGGGAAGAGTAGCCCCCTTATAGCCAACACCTTATAAGACTTTTGCGCAGCCCATAAGCCAATACGGCGATAAGAACCTTCATGTTTTAGTCAATACATGTTGATGTTTCGGTGAAAACATGCTCATGTTTTTGAAAAACGTGTTGATGTTTTGATGAGAACATGCGGATGTTTTTTATGCCGCTTTCTTAGGACTCGTGTTCAGTGAGTTATCGGATTGCCATCTTTTTGGTTATGCAGTGATGGCCGGTCTGAATCTTCAGGATATGGATGCCCTTGTTTAAGCCGGTTTCTGCACCATCGTCCAGGCTGTCACACTTGATTTGGGCGGTGCTTGCATACCCCGTGCCATTTAATCCTGACAGGATAAGGATAAGGAATAATAGTCTTGTCATGTTTTTCCGTTTGTTACTATGACGGAAAAGTTAACGTTTTTATGGATATTCTGCAATTGCTTTCGTTTTTTTGCACCGATTATTAAATTATTTCACTTATATTTGTTTCGGATTTATTAAAAACAGCCGATAAAATAACTATAAAATACACAGCAAACCATGGAAAAGATTAAAGGTCTGATCGATGCTCCTTTTACTCCGTTTTATGAAAATGGAGAAGTGAATTACGAACCCATCGAGGCTTATGCCCGGTTGTTGGCCGCCAACGGCCTGAAGGGTGTCTTCATCAACGGCTCGTCGGGCGAGGGCTATATGCTCACGGAGGAAGAGCGTATCAAGCTGGCCGAGAGATGGGTGGAAGTGGTGCCCGAAGGGTTCAAGGTGATTGTGCATGTGGGCAGCACGTGTGTGAAGAGCAGCCGCCGCCTGGCCGCCCACGCGCAAGAGATAGGAGCCTGGGGCATAGGCGCCATGGCCTCCCCCTTCCCCAAGGTGGGCCGCGTGGAGGAGCTGGTGAAATATTGCGAGGAGATTGCCTGCGGGGCACCCGGGCTGCCTTTCTATTATTATCATATCCCGGCTTTCAACGGCGCATACCTGCCGATGGTGGACTTCCTGAAGGCCGTGGACGGGCGCATCCCCAACTTCGCGGGCATCAAATATACCTATGAGAGCCTTTACGAATACAACCAGTGCCGCCTGTATAAGGATGGCAAGTTCGACATGCTCCACGGACAGGACGAGACCATCCTGCCTTGCCTGGCCATGGGCGGTGCGCAGGGCGGCATCGGAGGAACCACCAACTACAACGGACGGGAGCTGGTGGGCATCATCAAGGCCTGGGAGGCCGGCGACCTGGAGACCGCACGCGAGAAGCAGAACTTCTCGCAAGAGGTGATCAACGTCATCTGCCACTACCGCGGCAACATCGTGGGCGGCAAGCGCATCATGAAGCTCATCGGCCTGGACCTGGGCAAGAACCGCACCCCGTTCCGGAACATGACCGACGACGAGGAGGCTGCCATGAAGGCCGAACTGGAGGCCATCCACTTCTTTGACCGCTGCAACAAATTCTGACCGACCATGGAAGCCAAGACCAACATTGCCCGGCCGGCGGAGTATCTGGCCTATTGGGCGGAGACGTACAGAAGCGATTTGCTGAACGATGTCATGCCTTTCTGGCTGAAGCATGGGCTTGACAAGGAGAACGGAGGCTATTTCACCTGTCTCGACCGCGACGGCTCGCTGATGGATTCGAACAAGTCGGTGTGGTTCCAGGGGCGTTTCGCCTTCATCCTGGCCTATGCCTACAACCACATAGAGAAGCGCGAGGAGTGGCTGCAGGCCTGCAAGAGCGGCATCGACTTCATCGAGAAACATTGTTTCGATGCGGATGGCCGCATGTTTTATGAGGTGACGGCCACCGGTGTTCCGGTGCGCAAGAGGCGGTACGTCTTCTCCGAAACCTTTGCCGCCATCGCCATGGCGCAGTATGCCCTGGCGTCGGGAGACAGGAGCTATGCCGAAAAGGCCGTCGGCCTGTTCAAGCAGATCGTGCGTTATAAAGAGCATCCCGAACTGCTCGAGCCCAAATTCCGCGAGGGCTTCGTGGCCAAGGGACATTCCTTCTGCATGATATTGATCGATACGGCTGCCCGCATCCGCGAGGCTGTCGACGACGAGGTGCTGACCCGGCAGATAGACGAGTCCATTGCCGAGCTTCGCCGCGACTTCATGAAGCCGGAGTTCAAGACCATCCTGGAGACCGTGGGCCCGAACGGCGAGTTCCTCGACTCCATCCCCGGCCGCACCATCAACCCCGGCCACTCCATCGAGACCGCGTGGTTCATCCTGGAGGAGGCCAAGCACCGCGACTGGGACCCTGAGCTGAAGGAGATGGGACTGACCATCCTTGACTGGGCCTGGGAATGGGGCTGGGACAAGACCTACGGCGGCATCACCTATTTCCGTGACTGCAAGAACCTTCCCCAACAGGAATACTGGCACGACATGAAGTTCTGGTGGCCGCAATGCGAGGCCATCATCGCCACCCTTTATGCCTACGAGGCCACCGGAGACAAGAAATATCTCGAGATGCACCGGATGATCAATGAATATACCTACGCCCGCTTCCCTGACCGGGAGTACGGCGAGTGGTTCGGCTATTTCCACTACGACGGCACCCTGTCGCAACCCGCCAAAGGCAATATGTATAAGGGTCCGTTCCACATCCCCCGCATGTTGATGAAGTGTACGCTGCTTTGCAACGAAATCCTCTCAAAAGAAACGGTATGAGCGAGAAGAACAAGAAAATCTATCCCTGGGTGGTCGTGGCCCTGCTGTGGGGCGTGGCCCTGCTGAACTATATGGACCGGCAGATGCTCTCCACCATGAAGGGCGCGATGATGGTGGACATCGCCGAACTGGAGTCGGCGGCCAACTTCGGCCGGCTGATGGCCGTGTTCCTGTGGATCTACGGGTTTATGAGTCCCGTGGCGGGAATGGTGGCCGACAGGGTGAACCGCAAGTGGCTGATTGTCGGCAGCCTGTTCGTGTGGTCGTTCGTCACCATGATGATGGGTTACTGCACCTCTTTCAGCCAGATTTATTTCCTGCGTGCCCTCATGGGGGTAAGCGAAGCCTTGTATATCCCCGCGGGCTTGTCGCTCATCGCCGACTACCACCAGGGACGGACCCGCTCGCTGGCCGTGGGCATCCACATGACCGGCCTCTATACCGGGCAGGCCCTGGGCGGCTTCGGTGCCACGGCGGCCGGTGCGTTTACGTGGGAGACCACGTTCCACTGGTTCGGCTTCGTGGGCATCGCATACAGTGTGGTCCTCATCCTGCTCCTGAAAGACAAGAAAGACCATACCGTTCCCGGGGCTAAAGAGGCCGGAGCCGGCGCCGAGAATCCCGTGAAGGGTGCCCTCAAGGGAATGGGCATGCTGTTTGCCAACATCTATTTCTGGATTATCCTGCTTTATTTCGCCACCCCGAGCCTGCCGGGCTGGGCCACAAAGAACTGGTTGCCCACCTTGTTCGCCGAGAACCTGTCGATAGACATGTCAGAGGCCGGCCCGCTGTCCACCATCACCATCGCCCTGTCTTCGTTCATCGGCGTGATTGCAGGCGGCATCCTGTCCGACAAGTGGGTGCAGACCAATGTGCGCGGCCGTGTCTATACCGGCGCCATCGGACTGGCGTTGACCATTCCGTCGCTCTTGTTGCTCGGCTTCGGCCACAACCTGCTGACGATTGTGGGCGGAGGCTTGTGCTTCGGCATCGGCTTCGGCATCTTCGATGCCAACAACATGCCCATCCTCTGCCAGTTCATCTCTCCCCGCTACCGGGCCACGGCCTACGGCATCATGAACATGACCGGCGTGTTTGCCGGAGCGGCCATCACCGACCTGCTGGGCCGCTCGACGGATGCCGGCAATCTGGGCCACGACTTCGCCATGCTGGCGGGGCTGGTGGCCGTCGCCCTGCTTATCCAGATTTGTTTCCTCCGCCCCAAAGTGGCGAACATGACGGATTAGCGTTTCCCGGCTTTCGCACCAACAGACCCGATTAAATACGATGAAAAACAAAATCTTATTGTTTTGCCTTCTGCTATGCACGGCTGCCTATGGCCAAAAGAAGACCCGGGTGGCTTGTGTGGGCAATAGCGTGACCTTCGGCCACGGCATAGAGAACCGCGAGGCCAACTCCTATCCGGCCCAACTGCAGCGCATGTTGGGGGACGGTTATGAAGTGATGAACTTCGGCAAGAGCGGAGCCACGTTGCTCAACAAGGGCCATCGCCCCTATTGCGAGCAGCAGGAATACAAGGCGGCGCTTGACTTTGCGGGCGACAGGGTGGTCATCCACCTTGGGCTGAACGATACCGATCCGCGCAACTGGCCCAACCATCGCGACAGCTTTGTGAAGGACTATCTTGACCTGATCGGGTCGTTCCGCAAGGCCAATCCGGATTGCCGGATATGGATCTGCCGGATGACCCCCATCTCCCACCGGCACCCGCGTTTCAAGTCCGGCACCCGCGACTGGTATTGGATGGAGCAGGAGGCCATCGAGGAGGTGGCCCGGCTGGCCAACACCGGGTTGATTGATTTGCAGGAGGGCCTGTACAACCGCCCGGACCTGTTGCCCGATGCCCTTCATCCGAACGCCGAGGGGGCCGCCATCCTTGCCCGAACGGTGTATGGAGCGTTGACCGGCGACTACGGGGGCCTTCGTATGCCTTCCACCTATTCCGATAATATGGTCTTGCAACGGGAGAAGCCCTTGCTCGTCTCCGGCACGGCCAATGCCGGCGACAGGGTGGCCGTGCGCATTGCCGGACAAGAGAAAGAGGCCGTGACCGCCCCCAACGGCAAGTGGAGCGTCACGCTCGCCCCCCTGCAGGCCGGCGGACCTTATGAGCTGACCGTCGAAGCCACGCCTGTCTTGGAAAAGAAGGGCAGGAGGAAAAGGCCTGCTTCTGCGAAGCTTGTCTATAAAGAGGTGCTGGTGGGCGAGGTCTGGCTTTGTTCCGGGCAGTCCAACATGGCTTTCCGTGTGGACGAACTGACGGCCGACCAACGTGGGAAACTGCTGTCCTATGCCGACGGACAACCCCGGATACGCCTCTTCAACATGCAGCCCCGCTGGTACACGAATGCGGTGGAGTGGGACGTTTCCGTCATGGACTCCCTTAACCGTCTGCAATATTACCACGACACGCAGTGGACACCGTGCAACCGGCAGACCGCCGACCGGTTCTCTGCCGTGGCTTTTGCTTTCGGGCGGATGTTGGCAGACAGCCTGCAAGTGCCCGTCGGCCTTATCCTGAATGCCGTCGGGGGCTCGGGCGCCGAGGCCTGGATCGACCGGAAGACATTGGAATTTGAGTTTGCCGACATCCTGTATGACTGGACGCGGAACGACTTCATCCAGGACTGGGTGCGCGGACGGGCTGTTCTCAACACGAAGAAATCATCCGGCAAACTGCAGCGCCATCCCTATGAACCGTGTTATTTATATGAGGCGGGCATCCAACCCTTGCAACAATATCCGATAAGGGGAGCCATCTGGTATCAAGGCGAGTCGAATGCCCATAATATCGAGACACACGAACGTTTGTTCCCGTTGCTGGTGGAAAGCTGGCGCAGGAACTGGGCAGAGGAACTTCCTTTCTATTATGTCCAGCTCTCAAGTCTCAACCGTCCGAGCTGGACCTGGTTCCGCAACAGCCAGCGCGAGCTGATGGAGAAGGTCCCGAACTGCGGCATGGCCGTCAGCAGCGACCGCGGAGATTCGTTGGACGTGCACCCGAAGCGCAAGCGCGAAATAGGGGAGCGCCTGGCCCGTTGGGCGCTCAACAAGACCTACGGCCATGCACTCACCCCCTCGGGCCCGCTGTTCCGCTCCGTTGAGTTTAAGGATGGCGCCGCCTATGTCAGCTTCGATTATGCCGATGGCCTGCACACCTCCGACGGACAGCCCGTACGCACCTTCGAGCTGGCCGGGCACGAAGGCCTCTTTTACCCCGCCAAGGCTGAAATCATCGATGGAAAGGTGAGGGTCTGCAGCGGGAAGGTTGCGAATCCCAGGCTGGTGCGCTACGGTTGGCAACCCTTCACCCGGGCCAATCTGGTCAACGGCGACGGGCTTCCGGCTTCAACTTTCAGAACAAAACCTTAATAACATGACGCACGTCAGATTCATACCGGCCGGATGTCTGCTGTTGCTGGCCGTTTTCTTCAGCGGTTGCCGTTGGCAACGGCCAACAACCGGCGAACCGTCCGCCCTGACGGTGACCTGGAACCGGTTGCCGCCTTTGCCGGACTCGTCCTCGTTAGGGGTGTCGGCACCCTTTGTCGGCCTCACCCGTGGCCGGTTGCTGGTGGCCGGAGGTTGCAATTTCCCGGATGTGCCGGCTGCCAAGGGGGGAGTCAAACGATATTACAGTGAGATTTTCACCCTGGACCTTTCCGACCCCGACGCCCGTTGGCAGCCGGGCGGGCGGTTGCCCCTGCCTGTTGCCTACGGAGCCTCCGTCACCACGCCCGAGGGGGTCGTCTGCATAGGAGGCAATGACGGCGACGGCTCTTTCACGGATGTATGGCTGCTGACCCTGCCGGATTCCGCTGAAACGGTGCAAATCCGCGCATTATCCCCTCTTCCATCGGCGATGGACAACCTGGCCGCCACGTATGCCGACCACACGGTTTATGTGGCCGGCGGAAACGAGAACGGCGCTCCCGGCCATGGCTTCTATGCCATGAAGCTGGACAAGAACCTGGATGGAACCTGGGAGAAGCTGCCGGACGTTCCCGGTCTGGCTCGCCTTCAGCCGGTCATGGCTGCCCTGCCGTCTGCCGACGGGTTGCGCGTCTACCTGTCGAGCGGCTACCAACCCGTGACTTGGGGGAGGTTGTTTGGGAATGGAGATGATGCCGAGGTTTCCTCGGATGTGCTCTCGTATCATCCGGCCACGCGGAAGTGGCGTGAGGAGGCCGTGCTGCCCGTATCCGAAGACGGGTCGCCCCGCACCTTCACCGGGGGCTGTGCCGTGGCCTGCGGCGACAGCACCCTCCTGTTCATGGGCGGTGTAAACTACGACCGTTTCCGGAATGCCATCAACCGTCGCCTCCGGATGAGGCGGGCGGAAAGAAGCGCCGAATATGAAGCGCTTGGGAGGCTGATGGAGGAAGGGGACCAATACATGTATCATCCGGTGGAATGGTACAAATTCAACACCATCCTCCTGCAATACAACACGTTCACCAAGGAATGGAAAGACCTGGGGAGTCATGGGCAGCTGGCCCGTGCCGGCGCCGGTGCCGTGCTGAGGGGAGACAGCCTGATTATCGTCAACGGCGAGTTGAAGCCCGGCATCCGCACGCCGCAGGTGAACTGCGCCGTGCTTCGCCGGGGCAGCCGGTGACATCTCACATGTTTTCCCGAACACCGAACTCGCATTAGATTAAGTGGTAATAAATTAACGGGGAGAGCTTGGCTCTTTTGTTTTTTTCTTTTACATTTGCAACATATAATATATATTATTTTTTTATTTCTTTTTTAACAATCAACAACCATGAAGAAATTATCTCTTCTTCTAAGTCTCGCGCTCAGCATCACCGTACTGGCGTGGGCCGGCAATGCAGTGACCAAGGCGTATCAGCAAAAGGCGCCCGAGACTCCTGTTGCCGAAGGAGTAACACGGGCCGACTTCACGCCCGGCGCACTGGTGACCAGTGAGGCCGGGATTACCGAAGGTATGGCCTATGTGCTGCGCACCGAGCGCGGCTATCTGCTCTCCAGCACCGCCATCTCCGGCAAGCTGTGTGGCAGCCAGGGCAGCGGCGTCACCGACAAGGGCACCGAGTCCTATGACGTGGAGGCCCAGCAGTTCCAGTTCAAGGAGAAGGACGGCAACCGCTACCTCTACAGCTTGGGTGCCGGCAAGTACGTGAAGAGCGACGGCACCTTCGAGGACACCCCCTCCTCCGCCGTTACCTTCATCGCCACGGGCAATGCCGACCGCCCTTGGCAGATTAAGCTGGGCAACAACTACATCAACGTGAATACCGGCGTGTCCAACGGTGTGCTGGTGGACAGCTGGAGCGCTCAGGATGCCGGCAACCGCGTCGCCATCATCGAGGCCGCCGCCCTGGATGAGACTGCCGCTCTGCGCGGAACCTACAACAACCTGGTGAAGCAGATTCAGGACGCCGGTGCCTTTGAGTTCTTCCACCTGGACAACACCGAGGCCCTGAAGTCCGTTCCCGCCACCACTCCCGCCGATGTTGCCGGCATGCAGGCCGCCATCGAGGCCATGAAGGCTGCCATCGAGGCCATGAACGAGGCCGGCATCAAGGACATCGACATCGACGGCAAACCCTTGTTCATCGGCAACAAACAGCACGGCACCCGCTTCGTGAGCGTGTATCAGGGCAATGCCATGGGCAGCGCCGAGAGCCGTTACCTCACCGACCGCGTGTGGACCTTCGAGAAGGTGGACGGTACGGAGGACACCTATAACCTGAAGAGCGAGAGCACAGGCCTCTACGCCGCCGCCCTGCCCGCCACCAACAACACACGCGTGAGCCTGGTGGAGAAGGCACAGGCCGGCGCCTACACCGTGGAGTACACGGGCGAGAACGGCTATGTGAACATCTACATGAAGGAGGGTGCCGAGGCCGGCCGCGAAGCCATGCACATGGTGGACTGGGACGGCGTGGTGCGCTGGACCAAGACGGCCGACGCCTCGAAGTTCACCCTGCGCAGCGCAGAGACCTTCCTGGCCTCTCTCGACAAATTCTATACGATGCAGAACTGGAGCAACGGCTACGTAAGCGTTGAGAGCGGCTACATCGATGGCGACGGCAACCTGCTGGTGACCAACAACACCGCGCCCAAGAGCATGAACGGCCTGTGGCACATCATCACCGAGAAGGACGGCAGCCTGCGCTTCATCAACGCCGGCGAGGACAAGGCCGGACTGATTATGAGCACCACCGGCAGTGAGGGCAACGCCCGCACCAAGATGGTGATTCCCACCGCTGCCGGCGAGGGTTCTTATTACAAGACCTCCGACGGCGAGCTGCACACCGACGGCACTACGCCCAATTACATCAAACTCGCCTCTTCGGCCAACAACTACTGGAACAAGCGCGGCGACTACCTGGCCCTGTGGAACTCCGGTTCCGCCATCGGCGACAACGGCTCCACTTTCTATATCGAGGAAACCGTTCCAAGCGATGAACTGCTCTATGCCGAGTTCAACACCGTTGAGGCCGGCGACCGCCCCGAGGACATCAACGACTTCTCCCTTTGGTACAACGTGCCCGTGGTACACACCGGCGTGAGCGACACCTGGATGGAGTACGCCCTGCCCATCGGCAACGGCCAGATTGGCGCCACCATCCGCGGCGGCCTGTTCCAGGACGAAATCCAGTTCAACGAGAAGACCCTGTGGGAGGGATCTACCGCCAACAGCAACCAGGGATGGTACCAGAACTTCGGCAGCATCATGGTGGTGGACAAGAGCGGCAGCTTCTCGCTGGCCGACGACAGCAAGCCTGTGAAGGCCTATAACCGCTACCTCGACATCATCGACGGCGTGGCCGGCGTGAACTATAAGAGCAGCGACGAGCAGACCGGCTACAAGCGCCGCTACTTCGTGTCTGCCACCGACCGCGCCCTGGTGGCGCATTACGAGGCTGAGGGCACCGACAAGCTCACCCTCAACTTCACTTACCGGCCCGACAAGCAAATCAACGCAAGCGCCGTGACCTATGCCGACGGCACCGCCACCTTCAGCGGCAAGCTGAGCGTGGTGAGCTACAACACCCAATTCAAGGTGCTGGCCGATGAGGGTGCCACCATCACCACCTCTGAGGACGGCATCCGCGTGGAGAACGCCGAGTGGGCCAATCTGGTGATGGCTGCCGCCACCGACTACGATGCCACCAAGAGCGGATGCGTGAGCGGAGAGACTGCACAGCAGATTGCCCAAAAGGTGGCCGACCGCGTAAGCGCTGCCGCCGCACAGCCCTTCGAGACGCTGCTGGCCAGCCACACCGCCAAGCACAGCGGGCTGATGAACCGCACCACCTTCACCATCGGCGAGAAGAGCGACAAGACCACCGAGGACCTCATCAAGTTCTACAACGCCGCTGCCGCGAACAAGACCACTCCCGAAGGACTCTACCTCGAGAGCCTCTACTTCCAGTATGGCCGCTACTTCACCATCGGTGCCAACCTGGACACTGAGATTCATGCGCCCAGCAACCTGCAAGGCATCTGGAACGACCGTTCCAACACCCCCTTCTGGCATTGCGACATCCACGCCGACATCAACGTGCAGATGAACTACTGGCCCGCCGACCCCACCAACCTCAGCGAGCTTCACCGTCCCTTCCTCGACCACATCATCGACCTGGCTTCTGCCCCCAACTCACCTTGGGCTGCCCTGGCCACGAAGAATGCAGGCAAGGCCGGCGGTTGGGCCGTGGCCGTGGAGAACAACATTTTCGGCGGCAGCTCCACCTGGTGCAACGGAAGCATCAAGACCTGCGGCGCCTGGTATGTGAGCCACCTGTGGCGCTACTACCAATACACGCTGGACCGCGAGTTCCTGAAGAAAGCCCTGCCCGTGATGTATGACTACTGCCTCTACACCAAGAACATCTCCACCAAGGACAGCAACGGCCTGTGGGAGATCAAGGACGAGTGGAGCCCCGAGCACGGACCCGGCGATGTCACCGCCTTCGCACAGCAGACCAGCTACGAGGCCCTGGACGAGGTGTTCAAGGCACATGCCGAGCTGGGCGATGAGTCTCCCCTCACCGAGGAGCAGCTGGCAGTCATCCAAGACCTGTATGACAACTTCGACAAGGGCTTGTGGACCGAGACCTCCGATGGCAAGATCATGATCAGCGAGTGGAAGAACAATGCCCTGCAGGACCAGGGCCACCGCCACCTCTCTCACCTCATGTGCCTCTATCCCTTCGAGCAGGTAAGCCCCTACGACGAGACCGAGGAAGGCAAGAAGCTGTTCCGGGCCGCCTACAACGGCATGATTGCCCGCAACGGCGATGTGACCGGATGGTCCATGGGTTGGCAGACCAACACCTACGCCCGTCTGCTCGACGGCGACCGGGCCCGCAAGAACCTGACCCTGGCCCTGCGCCACTCCACCAGCTACGTTATCGCCATGGGCGGCCAGGGCGGTTGCTACTACAACCTGTTCGATGCTCACTCTCCCTTCCAGATTGACGGTAACTATGGTTGCACCAGCGGTATCGCCGAGATGCTCGTGCAGGGCTACGACGGCGTTGTCACCCTCCTGCCCGCACTGCCCTCGGCTTGGCAGAACGGCACTGTGACCGGTCTGAAAGCCCAGGGCAACTACCTGGTGGACATCACCTGGACCGACGGCAAGGCTGCCGAGGCCAAGATTACCAACGGCCTGAACGAGAAGCGTGTGGTGAAGGTGCGCTACGACGGCCAGGTGGATGCCTATGAGATTGAGGCCAACGGCACCCTTACGCTCAGTCTTACGGATGGTCTTCCCACCGCCATCGCCGCTCCCGAAGCCCCTTTTCGTGAAACCGGCAAGGCCGTGTATGACCTGAGCGGCCGTCGCGTGAAGAAAGCCGCTAAAGGCGTGTACATCGTAGACGGACGCAAGGTAATCCGCTGATTGCAGCGAGGGATTCCTTACTGATTATATAGCCCCCGACGTGTGGCGGTCCTCTCTGAGGAGCCGGCCGCCCGTCGGGGGCTTTTCGCTTGTTTTGTTCTCTCCTCGAATTGCGCGGAACGGGTGTTTGACTCGGCCTACATCACCCGCATCGTTAAAGAGGTGGGTGTAGCAGTACCCCGCGATTTTCTCGTCATGCGTACGGAAAAAGATAGGGGATATGCGGTTCAATAAGAATAAATTTCATTATTTTTGCAAGGTGATAGGGGAAACTCTGTCCGCATCTTATCGAAAAATTGACGAAGCGTTATGCTGTCTCCAAGTCGGGAACGTAGGAAATTCAAGACTTATCTGAGAGAAGGCATAGTGGTTCTCACGCGTATAGCGTGGGCTGCTATTTCACACCCTCAGAATAAAGGTACTTCCTACGACCTCCGACTTCGAGCGTGGCATATCGGCACCACGCTTCTTGCATGTATATAACTGTCCTTCGTGGTGCCGTGGAAGGACGCGGATTTTACAAAGTTATGAGTAGATTACTATGAAAAAGCTTTTTGCAGGTGTCCTCTTGAGCCTGTTTGCTGTAAGCGCAAGTGCCCAACTTATGCGTAGTGAGGAGTTGGAGACGTATGCAAAGGAGAAGTATGGTGAGAAGTGGGCGGATGCGGCAGCCGCGCTGGGTGAGGAACTGAAGTTGGACAAGAACAACTCACTCACCTATCAGCAGGTCATTGATTGTGGGGCCTCCACGAAAGCCCAACTTTATGTGGTTTTGAACTATTGGTTTACGGCATCTTTCAACGATGCAAATTCCGTAATCAAACTGAATGACAAGGAGAGCGGAACGATTATTGCGAGCGGTTATGTTTCTGAAATTGCGGGTCACGTGGGAGGCATGAACGCTTATGACGTGAGCATCAAACCCATAATTAAAGTTGATATCAAGGATGGTAAGGTTAGAGTTACCTATACGGTTCAATGCTACGAGGTGGAAAAGGCCGCCGGTGGTGGCATAATGGGAGCGATGAGCGGAGCAAAAGCTGTGCAGGTGTCCGAGAAGTGGCCCTTGGAGAAATGTTATCCCTTTGTGGAAAAGGATAAGCATAAGAAGACTTCTTCCAAGGCTCTTGTGATGGCACACGCTTATTCCAATGTGATTATGGATAAGATTGAGGAGGCCGTGAAGAATGGTCTTGTGGGTAATGAGGACAGTGATTGGTGATACCCGCCCTTTAGGTTAACGTGAGTCCGATGAATTGTGGTTCACGACCCCCTGAACATTACTTATATTCGTGGCCTAATGAACGTTTCGGGTTTATTCCGATTTCATCGAACTCGCGTAAAACAAACAAGCAATCCCCTCGTCCGCATACACGGGCGAGGGGATTGTTATCTACGTTGGGTGTAGAGGCTTAGTTGTTCTCGGGGCGGAGCTGGCGTACAACCTCGGCGGTGCGCCACATCTCACTCTCGTGCAGGGCGGCCAACTCCTTCTCCAAGCCTACGCGGTAGTCGGGCTTCGAGTTGGCGTCGATGCTGATCTGGGCCTCGTTGCCGGTCTTCACACTATAGTAGAGCTTCTCCACCACGGGCTTGATGGCATCGTGGAAGGGACCCATCCAGTCGAGAGCACCACGCTGGGCGGTGGTGGAACAGTTGGCATACATCCAGTCCATACCCTTCTGTGCGAACAGGGGCATCAAGCTTTGGGTCAGCTCTTCCACGGTCTCGTTGAAGGCCTCGGAGGGAGTATGTCCGTTCTCGCGCAGCACTTCATACTGGGCCAGCAGCAGGCCTTGGATGGCACCCATCAGGCTGCCGCGCTCGCCGGTGAGGTCGGAAGTGGCCTCGCGCTGGAAGGTGGTCTCGAAGAGGTAGCCGGAACCGATGCCGATGCCCAGAGCCAGGGTGCGCTCCAGGGCGCGGCCCGTGTAGTCCTGATACACGGCGTAGGAACTGTTCAGGCCGCGGCCTTCGAGGAACATGGTGCGCAGGCTGGTGCCGCTGCCCTTGGGGGCCACCATAATCACGTCGATGTCTTTCTGGGGCACACAGCCTGTGCGGTCGTTCCAGGTGATGGCAAAGCCGTGGGAGAAGTAGAGGGCGTCACCGGGGTTGAGGCACTCCTTCAGGGTGGGCCACACGCTCATTACGGCGGCGTCGGAGAGCAGACACATCACGATGGTTGCCTTTTTGGCGGCCTCCTCGATGCTGAAGAGGGTCTGTCCGGGCACCCATCCGTCGGCGATGGCCTTCTCATAGGTCTTTCCCTGGCGCTGGCCCACGATCACGTTGAAGCCGTTGTCGCGCAGGTTGCAGGCCTGGCCGGGACCCTGCACGCCATAGCCGATGACGGCGATGGTCTCGTCTTTGAGCACTTCACGGGCTTTGTCGAGGGGGAACTCTTCGCGGGTCATCACCTCTTCGATGACTCCGCCGAAATTCATTTTTGCCATAGTTGTTTTGTTTTGATGGTTTATTTTGTTGTTGCTTGTTATCGTCAGTCGCGGGGGAAGAGGGTGAGGCGTGCCTGCACGGCCGTCTCGCCGTCGGGCTTCTTGACATCCACCAGCAGAACCTCATCGTCCTGTTCCCATTCGGTGCAGAGGCTGAGCACGTCGCCCTGGTAGCTCTCGCTCTTGTAGGCGATGTCCAGCCGGCGGATGCCCCGGGTGTGTTGTTCGTGGTTGAGCAGGTTGACGATGTGCTCCACGTATTTCATGCTGTTGATGTGGCCGTTGATGTCCACGTCGCTGTAGTAGGTCTGCACTTGGCGTGCCGGTGTGGCGTTGCGGATGCGCAGGGTGCGCATGTCGCTGATGGGGCAGGGCTTCTCCTCTTCGCTGACAATCCAGTTGAGCAGTTCGCCGCCTCGGAACGTGAGCAGGTCGGCCGGCTTGCGTGTTTGCGTGTTGATCATCGCCCAGATGCTCCGTCCGTAGCCCAAGGGTGTGCCGTCGGGCAGGGTGAGGCTGAAGAAACGGGTGGTGAAGAGGCGGATGGCACCGGCCACCCATGTGGAGATGTCGATGGTTTCACCCAGTTGGGGGATGCGGTTGAGTTCGACACTGAAGCGCGAGAGTACCCACGTGTGTTGCTCCTTCATCAGGTCGGGGATGCCCCATCCGCGCTGACCGGAGTGCTTGCCTGCGGCGTTGAGCATGTCGTTGCAGAGCACGCCCGGGAACACTCGGTTGTTGAAGTCGACGTGGAAAGGCTCGATGAAATCGGGATAGGTGCTTATCTTGTCTTGTATGTTTGCCATGGTGTGTGTCATCTGTTTTGTTGCCGGCGCTCCAGATAGCGGTCGAGCTGTTCCACAGTGCTTTTGGTGACGGCGATATGGCCCGAGCGTACGAACTGGAGCACGGCACCCACGGCGTTGAGCCGTTCGTAGAGTTGCAGGATTTCCTCTGTGCGCCCTTTCTTCTCCACGATGGCATAGGTGGGGTTGACCTCCACGATGCGTGCGCCCAGGTCGCGTATGATGAGGTTGACCCTCTGGTCCTGCAGCATCACGGGCGTGGAGATTTTCACCAGGGCCACCTCGATGGTGAAGATCTGGTCGGTGGTGTAGTAGCGTGCCTGCAGCACGTCAATCTTCTTTTCAATCTGTTTGGTGAGCATCTTGGCCATCTCTTCCTGACAGAAGCAGGTGATGGTGTATTTGTGCACTCCGGGTGTGGAGCTGGCACACACGTTGAGGCTTTCGATGTTCACCTGGCGGCGTGTGAACACGGCAGTTATCTGGTTGAGGATGCCGGCCTGGTTCTCGCTATATATAAGTATGGTGTAGAGCGTGCCGTCCTGCACTTTGTTGAAGCATTTGCCACAGGTGTTGCAGTCGCCGCACTCCACGGCCTGGTATTTCGTGTTCTCCATAATGGTCAGTTTATTTCAAGCAACATCTCGTCTACGTTCGAGCCCGGCGGTGTCATGGGCAGCACGTTGTCCTCCTCCATCACGCCGCATTGCAGCAGGAAGGCACCGGGTGTGGCAATCATCTCTCGGATGGCCTCGTCCAGCTCTTCGCGGCGTGTGACGGTGCGGCTGGGGATGCCGTAGGCCGAGGCCACCTGGCAGAAGTCGGGGTTGGTCATGGGGGTGAAGGAGTATCGCCGGTTGAAGAACATGTATTGCCACTGGCGCACGTTGCCCAGGAAGTTGTTGTTGAGCAGAATCATCTTCACGGGAACGCCGTATTCCATGATGGTCCCGAACTCCTGCAGGGTCATCTGCAGTCCGCCGTCGCCGGCAAACATACACACCGTGCGGTCGGGGGCGCCGAAGCAGGCGCCGATGGCGGCGGGAATGCCGAAGCCCATGGTGCCGCAACCGCCGCTGGTGATAACACTATGAGGCAACGTATATTGAAAGTATTTGCAGCCGAACATCTGGTTCTGCCCCACATCGGTCACCAAGACGGCCTTGTTTTCGGTCAGTTCGCTTACGCGGCGCACCACCTCGCCCATTCTCAGGTCTCCCTCCTTGGGATGAATGGCGGGTTCCACCACTTTGTGGTTTTCCTTTTCCTTATAGGGTGCGAAGCCGTCTATCCAGGCTTTGTGGGTGGCGGCGTCCACCAGTTCGGTCACGCGCCGCAGGGTGTCCTTGCAGTCGCCCACCACGCTCAGCGTGCACTTCACGTTCTTGTTGATTTCGCTGGGGTCGATGTCGAAGTGGATGATCTTGGCCTGGCGTGCATAGGTGTCGATGTTTCCCGTCACGCGGTCGTCAAAGCGCATGCCGATGGCGATGAGCAGGTCGCACTGGTTGGTCATCACGTTGGGCGCAAGGTTGCCGTGCATGCCCAGCATGCCCATGTTCAGGGGGTGGTCCGTGGGCAGTGCGCTCAGTCCGAGCAACGTGCATCCGGCGGGCATCTGTGCTTTCTCCAGCAGAGCCTTCAACTCCTCGTGTGCTCCTGCCAACTCCACGCCCTGGCCCACCAGCACCAGGGGCTTCACGCTCTGGTTGATCATCATGGCGGCGCGGCGGATGGTGTCGTCAGTGGGCACGGGCACCGGGTCGTAGGAGCGGATGAAGTCCACCCGGGCCGGCTGATAGTCCACCATGCCCGTCTGTGCGTTTTTGGTGAAGTCCAGCACCACGGGGCCGGGTCGTCCGCTTCGCGCGATGAAGAAAGCGCGGCTCACGGCCCAGGCGATGTCCTCGGGTCGGCGTATCTGGTAGGCCCATTTGGTGATAGGTTGGGTGACGCCGATGACGTCCACCTCCTGAAAGGCGTCGGTGCCCAGCATGGCGGCACCCACTTGTCCGCAGATGACCACCACGGGTGTGGAGTCCATCATGGCGTCTGCGATGCCCGTGATGGTGTTCATGGCGCCCGGTCCGCTGGTCACGATGGCCGTTCCCACGCGTCCGCTGACGCGTGCATAGCCTTGTGCGGCGTGCACGGCACCTTGCTCGTGGCGCACCAGGATATGGTGCAGAGTGTCTTTATGGTCGTATAGTGCGTCGTAGGTGGGCATGATGGCGCCTCCGGGATAGCCGAACAGCGTGTCCACGCCCTCGTGCTCCAGGCTGCGCATCAGCGCTTCCGCTCCGGTAATCGTGTTGCTCATACAGATATATGTCTCCTGTTCTCGTTCTTAGTCAATGATTCTCACGCCACCCTTGTCGGCCGAGCTCACGCTTTGGGCATAGGCTCTGAGGGCCTTGCTCACCATGCGCCTGCGCTTGAGGGGCTGCATGGGGCGTGCGTTGAGCTCTTCATCGCTCAGGCGCACGTTGATGCTGCGGTTGGGAATGTCGATGTCAATGATGTCGCCGTCCTTGATTTTGCCTATGTTGCCTCCGGCGGCCGCCTCGGGACTGATGTGCCCGATGGAGAGGCCGCTGGTGCCTCCGCTGAAACGTCCGTCGGTGATGAGTGCGCACTCCTTGCCCATGTGCATGCTCTTGATGTAGCTGGTGGGGTAGAGCATCTCCTGCATGCCCGGCCCGCCCTTGGGCCCTTCGTGTGTGATGACCACCACGTCGCCCTTCTTCACGCGTCCGCCCAGGATGCCCTCGCAGGCATCCTCCTGGCTGTCGAACACCACGGCGGGTCCCGAGAATTTCCAGATGCTCTCGTCCACGCCTGCGGTCTTCACCACGCAACCGTTCTGTGCGATGTTGCCGAAGAGGACGGCCATGCCGCCGTCTTTCGTGTAGGCATGTTCGATATCGCGTATGCAACCCTCGGCGCGGTCGGTGTCCAAGCTCTCGTAGCGTGTGCTTTGTGCGCCCAGCTCGTTGCAGAACACGCCTGCGGGGGCGCAGCTGTAGATGGTCTTGGCCTCTTCGCTCGGTTCGGCCTTGCAGATGTCATAGTGCTCGATGTCCTCTCCTAAGGTGTGGCCGTTGACGCGCTTCACGGACGTGTCGATGAGGCCTCCCTTGACCAACTCGCCCAGCAGGCCCATCATGCCGCCGGCGCGTCCGCACTCCTGCACACTGTATTTCTGGCTATTGGGTGCCAGTTTGCACAGGAAGGGGGTCTTGCGGCTCAGCGCGTCGATGTCCTTCATCGTGAAGTCCACTTCGGCCTCCTGGGCCACGGCCAGCAGGTGGAGCACCGTGTTGGTGCTGGCGCCCATGGCGATGTCCAGCGTCATGGCGTTGAGGAAGGCCGTGCGGGTGGCGATGGAGCGGGGCAGCACGCTGTCGTCCCCGTCCTCGTAATAGGCCAGCGCGTTCTTCACGATCTGCCTTGCGGCCCGCTTCATCAGCTCGATGCGCTCGCTGTGCGTGGCCAGGATGGTGCCGTTGCCGGGCAGCGAAAGGCCGATGGCCTCGGTCAGGTTGTTCATGGAGTTGGCCGTGAACATGCCCGAGCAGCAGCCGCAGCCGGGGCAGGCACGGTTCTCCACCTCGGCCAGCTCCTCGTCGCTCACGGTGGGGTCGGCGCCCTTGATCATGGCTGCGATGAGGTCGAGGTTCTCGCCTTTGTATTTGCCGGCCTCCATGGGGCCTCCGCTCACGAACACGGCGGGGATGTTCAGCCGCATGGCGGCCATCAGCATGCCGGGGGTGATCTTGTCGCAGTTGGAGATGCAGATCATGGCATCGGCCTTGTGCGCATTCACCATATATTCCACCGAGTCGGCGATGATGTCGCGCGAGGGCAGCGAATAGAGCATGCCGTCGTGGCCCATGGCGATGCCGTCGTCGATGGCGATGGTGTTGAACTCGGCGGCATAGCATCCGAGGCTTTCAATCTCCTGTTTTATGATTTGTCCGGCGCGGTGCAGATGGGTGTGGCCGGGGACGAATTGCGTAAAGCTGTTGACGATAGCAATGATGGGCTTGCCAAACTGTTCGCGTTTCATGCCGTTGGCCACCCACAGGGCGCGTGCCCCGGCCATTCGCCGGCCTTGCGTGTTTACGGCGCTTCTCAGTGTATGTTTCATCTTCGCTATATATTATAATAATGTATAGTTGCGCATTGGTTTCGCATGATTGAATGACAAAAATACAACATTCTGCCGTTACGGGCAAACAAAAGCAAGTAAAAATGAAGGATTTTGAAATTTCTGTGCCGTGAAGCGTGGAAACGGTTCACAAAAGTAAGGCGTGGCTTTTCCGCTTTTTTCGCAGGTTATGGCAAGTCGGTTCGAAGCTTTTTCCCTACCTTTGCATCAGGCGGCCGTCACACCTGTGATGGTTGGGCACGCATGTCTCCGCCGGTCTTTGTTCACTTTAATATCTGAAGAAATGCTCAAACGAATCTTCCCCTTGCTTCTTTGTGGCCTTATGGCCTCTCCCTCTCCGGCTCAGGAGGGCTATTTCCGCGAGGCTGTCCGCACCGATGGCGTACCCTCGGCCGAGGGTTATGCGCGGCGATTGAAAGTCTCGCGTCTGCAGGCCGAGCGCGACCGCCTGTGGGCTGCCTGGTGCCGCGCCGTTTCCGCCGAGGAAAGCCAGACGTTGCCGCCCTTCGACTCGCTCGCCGCCAAACAGAGCGGCGTGCTCCTGCTGCCCGACAGCCTGGACAGGGCCAACGAGATGCCCTACTACTGGGGTTTCAAGGGCGATGTCTCTGTTCTCAAGGGCGACCTTTCCCGCAGAGACAGCGTGGCCAACCTGCTCTGTCTGCACGGCTCGGGCGAGCGCGAAGCGGAATGGGCGGCCAACTACAGCTGGTCGATGGTCTACGATGATGCGCCGGCCCGCTACATCATTCCGCAGACTCCCCTCGGCGGACCCTGCCGCTGGTATTTCCGCTCGCGGCAATGGGCGTGGCGCTGGATGTGGCTGCAGCTGACGGCCCTGCACGGTGCCGATGCCCGCCGCATGTATGTGTTCGGCATCTCCGAGGGCGGCTACGGCAGCCAGCGCATGGCCGCGTTCTATGCCGACTATCTGGCCGGGGCAGGTCCCATGGCCGGAGGCGAACCGCTGGAGAACTGTCCGGCCGAGAACCTGCGCCACACGGCCTTCTCGCTGCTCTCGGGCGAGAACGACTATATGTATTGCCGAAACAAGCTGGTGGAGATTGCCGCCCGGCAGTTGGACAGCCTGCGGCGCCTCTGCCCGGATGATTATGTGCATCGCGTGGAACTGGTGCCCGGGCAGGGGCATGGCTTCGACTACCGCCCCACAACACCCTGGCTCAGGAAGCATGTGCGCCGCACCCGGCCCCGCCATGTGACGTGGGAGGACTTCGCCATGGACGGCGTGCGCCGCCGCGGCTTCTATAACATCCGCGTGACCGAGAGACCGAAGGACATTGACCGCCTGCGCTGGGACATGGACATCGAGGGCGACACCGTGAGGCTCGACATCCGCCGCGTGACCTATGCGCCCGTGCGGGTTGACAGCGTCTTCGGCATGACCATCGAGAACAAAAAGACCTATCGTCCCGCCGTCGGCGGCCGTTTCACGCTGTATTTAGATGAAGGATTAGTGGACCTGCATCGCCCCGTGACCGTGCTGGTCAACGGTCGTGTTGCCTGGCAGGGCCGTCTGCGTCCCGACCGCCGTCGCATGATGGAGTGTCTGGCCACGTGGCTCGACCCCGAGCGCATCTATGCCTGCGGCATCGACCTGCGTTTTTAGTTTAAATGTTTTTCTCCAGTACCAGAGCGATTCTTTCCACGATACCCGTTACCAGGGCGTTCCCCATGAGGAACGCCCTTCGCATATCCGTGACACCCGCAGTGTGATGGTCGGGGAACATGTTCAGCCGCTCCAATTCCAAGGGAACGAGACGGCGGTAACGCCCTCCTGGAGTTTTGATTACGTGCTTGAAACGTGAGGGGCCTGTACCACCTTCACCTGTGATGATGGTGCGTGAGGCGCGGTCTAAATAATCGGGGAATGCCATTGCTCCCTCGCTGTAGTTATATTCGATACCGGTTTCTTTGTTGACCCTTTTCAGTGACTTGTGCCCCTTGAGGTATTCCCATTTTGGCAAATCTTCCTCCGGAATGAAGAAGCATTCCGGAACATCCTTCTCGTCAATGAGTATTTGTCCCAAGGTAATCATCGGGCCTGAGTAGGCTGGCTCTGTGTCGATGGAGCAGACGTTGCGGCCAATCATGATGCCTGTATTCAGGAACGGGCTGCTTTTCTGCCCCTTGTTGAAGTCTGCGGAAACAGAGGACAGGTCTCCTTCAATTTTAAACTCGGAGATCGTTTCTTTCTTCACTTGGCAGGGAAACGCCTTTGCCATTGTCCCGTTCTCGGTCAGCCACTTGCGCCTGTCGCTTTGGCCGGCGGCATTGGCAATTTTGTTGCCTTGTTTGTAGGCTACAATGTATGTTCGCCTTCTGCGTTGCGGCATGCCGTAGTCGGCGGCATTGATGATGCGCCATTCCACAACGTAGCCCAGGTCGGCCAGTGATGCCAGGATGATGGCAAAATCACGGCCGCGCTGATTGGCGGGCGAGACCAATAGACGGTCAACATTCTCGAGCATGAGAAATTGAGGAGCGTCCTTCCCCATTTCTCTCAGGATGCGGTGGATTTGCCACCACAGCACTCCTTTCTTCCCTTCTATCCCGCCGGAATGGCGGAGCGTGGTTGCCACGGAATAGTCCTGACAGGGAAACCCGCCGCACAGCAGGTCGCAGTTGGGGATTGCCGATGTTGGCACTGTGGCGATGTCCTCGTTCGAGTGTCCCTCCGCGCCGAAGCGTTTGGCATATATGATGCTTGCGTCTTGTTTTTTTGTGGATGGCTCCCATTGGTTGTTCCAGATGGTGACAAACCGTCTGGATGCCCGTTCCAGTCCGATGCGGAATCCTCCGACTCCGGCAAACAATTCCACAACCTTGATATCGCTGTCTTTTGTTGTGCGGTACGATGGTTCCGTTGGGAACAGGCTTAGCTGTTGCGCCATCCTGTGGGTTGTGTTGGAGTATTCCGCTACAGATTCACAGAAAGTCCACCGGTTTTCTTCCTCGTTTGTGGGTGTATAGGGTGTCATTTGTGTTCGTTTATCAGATTTGTTACGTATTCCGAATTAAACCAATAGCAATATTTCCTGACTCTTCCGCCATGGGGATTCGTTGTCAGGTCCGCAGCGTTCCTGCCTTTGGGGCGCACGTGAAAGAGCTTCTTGTCGCTGATTTTCCAGAAACATTCGGGGGCTGTCGTGTTACGGGTAACGCATTGCCGGATGTTTTCCCAATAGTCTTTTGCCACATCCAGGTCTGCCTGGGGCATTGTCCAAAAGAACACATCGTCCAGCACATAACGCTTTTCTTCGCGTCCTCCGGCCAAGGTTATCTTGCCATCTGTCTCTTTGAAGACAACAAACAGGAAACGGGCGGAAAAAAGTTCATACAGGCGTGAATCATACCAGTCTTCGCAGTCGCAGACCTCCTGATAGTCGATGTTTTCAAAGGACATGCTTTCCTTTATTTTCCCGTTCTTTTGCACGCGGATGGTTTTCATGGTCAGTCCGGCCTTGAGAAACTCTTCAGAGAGGTTCACATTGCCCACTTCTTGGTTGCCGGCGATGGCGTTGGCCATGGTGAAATAAAGTTGCTTGGAGTAGGTCGCCTCACGACAGGTCATCCGGCAAAACTCTTCGTAGTCCTTGTGTAAAAAAGGATAGAAGCGTTTGAGTATGATGCCGTCAAAGGAATCTTTGCGCAAATCATCGGTTCTGACCACTTGTTCCGCCTTCTCCTTTTCCGGCTCCGTCACAATATTTGTGTATGCCCCTTCCCGGTGCTTCCTCTTTGTTTCCTCCAAGACGGTGCGCATATAAGCCATTTTCAGGCACCAGGCTCTTCTTGGCGCACCGATGTCAGAGCCATGTTGCGGTATCAGGCTGTCACCTTTTTGCCCTTTCCTGCAGGCGGCGAGATACATGGTATCGCCTTCGGACAAGGTGTGTGCCAAGCCGTTCCTGATTTTGTCGCTGATAATCTCGTAATCATGCCGCATGATCAGCAAGTCTTTCTCCGGCAGTTGCCAAAGAACGGTGAACAGGAACTTTAAGTCCAATCGGGGAACGCTTCCCCGATGAAGATAAAACAGGATGAGCATCACCAGGCATTTCTTGTAAAAGTGTGACTCTTCAAAAGATTTGTCCCAGTCTTCCCGATAGTTTATCATGCCACAGACAAGCCGTTCCTTGATGGCAAGTTCGTCTTGTCTGTTAAGCTTCAGCGGGGTACATTTCAGTTCTACGCCGGCAGCGGCAAAATCGGCTTCAGCCTTGGAGTTTACGTCATAGCCAAAGAACAGTTCTTCCACCAGCTGGCCCAAGCCGCCTTTTCCGTTGTGCTCGGCGGCATCGACGGTGAAGTCGCGAAGGCTGTGGTTAACCAATAGTTTGCTATAGCTGAAGATGGAAGTCCTGTCGTTCCTGTCATATTGCCCTATCAACATTTCCTGTAACCGGTTAAACCTTCAATTCTGCCCTTTCTGTTATGTGGCAATCTCAAAGGTATGGGGTTTTTATCTCCCGCGAATTTACACATTTTGTTCGGATTATGGGGAAAGGACAAAGGGATTTTTTGGAGACCGCCGCAGCGTTTTAAAAAAACATCGCGGCGTTTCAAGTGATTCGCCGCGGCGTTTTGTCTCGTTTGCCGCGATGTTTTCTTTTACTCTTCCCGGGACAGGAACTGACGGATGCGGGGCAGCATGGTTTGGGCCAGGGTGCGGCCCTCGTCATACACCCGGCGTAGCTGGACGGGGTCGGTGGCCAGCCGGCTGATGGACAGGGGACGGGAGGGGCATAGGATGAGGGTGTCGCCCAGGGCTTCCTGTTCGGACAGGTAGTCCAGCTGGGCGTTGTACATGGCGGGGCGGCGCATCATCAGGCGTGCCACGCCCGGACGGTGGATCTGGAGCAGGCGCCACAGCCGGCCTGCCCGGCCCAGGCGTTTGCGATAGCCGCGGGGCTGGGTGAGCACCACCAGGTTGCGCCCGTAGCCTTGCTGCCGGAAATAACGCAGGGGGATGCTGTCGCTCAGGCCACCGTCCATCAGCCTGCGGCCGTCGATGTCCACGGGTTGGGCGGCCAGAGGCAGGCTGGCCGTGGCACGTATCCACTGCATGGCACGCTGCGGGTCGCGGTCGTCGAGCACGTGATACACGGGCCGGAGGGTGTCAATGTCGGTGCACACCAGATGAAAGGCGAGGGGATTGGCGTGGTAGGCCGCCCAGTCGAAGGGGTCGAGCAGGTGGGGCACGGTGTCGTAGACGAAGTCGTTGTGGAAGAGGCTGCCCGTATGCAGCCAGTGGGCGAAGCTCATGTAGCGCGGGTCGCCCATGTACTTGCAGTTGTAGCGGATGGCGCGTCCCGCCTGTCTGCTCTTGATGTTGCAGCCGAAAGCCGCGCCTGCGCTCACCCCCACAACGCCTTTGAAGGCGGAGATGAGTCCCTCCTCCATCAGCACGTCGGTGATGCCGCAGGTGAACATGCCGCGCATGCCCCCGCCCTCAAGCACCAGGCCTGTCTGCATGGCTGTTCAGAAGATGGTGGTTCCGTCCCAGGGATAGACCTGCTTCCCGGCCGAGTAGGTGGCCAGGGCACGCTGCACCTTGTCGCGCACGAGGGGGACGTGGGCCATCCGTGCCCAGGGATATTGGGTAAGGTATTTGCGGAACTTGGCGGGCAGCCATTCCCAATAGGTCTGGATGGTGTGGTCGTCGATGCGGTCGAGCCCGGCATAGGCGATGACGATGGGCAGGTGGAAGTGGTTGACTCCGCGGCTGATCTGCCAGTTGAGTATGGGGCTGTCGGGGTTGAGCACGGGGCTGACCACCACCAGCATGTTGTCGGCTTTGGCCATCTGACGCTCCAGATGGTGCTTCAGCGTGGTGGTTGTTTCCTGCAGGATTTCGTTGCTGGAGGAGAGGTGGATGTCCTCGATGTTGATAAAGTTGAAGCGTCCGGGATTCATGCGCTGCCAGTCTTCCAGCATTTTGTGGTTGTGCAGGTTGCTGTTCACGTGATCCTTCACGCCGTTGGCATCGTATGCGATATAGGTTCCTTGTCTGTTGTCCATGATGGTTATTTGGTGTTGTCGTTGGTCAGCTTGACGCCCTTGTATTCGCCCGTGAGGGTGTTGAGGAAGCGGGTGATGAGGTCGGTCTGCTCGGGAGTGATGGTTCTGCCCACCTGGTAGTTGGCCATCTTCTCCACGGCTTCCTCCAGGGTGCTCACGCTGCCGTCGTGGTAATAGGGCCAGGTGAGGGCTATGTTGCGCAGGCCCGGCGTGCGGAAGCGGTAGCGGTCGCGCTCCACCTTGGTCTGTGCCCAGCGTCCGTTGTCGGAGTCTGTCAGCCCGGATGCGGTGTTCATCTCGCGGTCGGCGAAGTAGTTTTGCCGCTGCCCCATCAGTTCGTAGGAGAGTCCGCCCATGTTCACGCCCGCGTGGCAGGTGGCGCACTTCATGTCCTTGAACAGCTCATAGCCGCTGATTTCCTCGGCGGTGAGGGCGTTTTCCTCGCCCTTGAGGTAGCGGTCGAAGGCCGAGTTGGGGGTGAGCAGGGTGCTCTCGTATTGGGCGATGGCATCGGTGATGGTGGCCTGGCTCAGCCCCTCGGGGTAGGCCTCGCGGAAGCGTTTGGCGAAATCCTCGTCGGCGCCCAGCCGTTCCACGATTTCGTCGAACGACGAGCAACCCATCTCCACGGGGTTGAGCGGAGGCCCTGCGGCCTGGTCGGCCAAGGTTTTGGCACGTCCGTCCCAGAATTGCGCGAAGTTGAACACGGCGTTGTAGGTGGTGGGGGCGTTGATGCCGCCCATCTGTGCGCCGATGCCCTCGGAAAATTTCAGGTTGTCCACGCCGCCCGTGTTGATGCCATGGCAGGTGGCGCATGAAACGGTGCCGTCGGCGGAGAGGCGCGTGTCGTGGTAGAGCGCTTCGCCCAGTGCGGCTTTGGCGGCATCGTGGGGTACGGAGTCGGGTATGGGGCGGATGGCCTCGTTCTTAAATTCGGCAGCGGCCAAGGGGTTGGGATAGAACTGCTCGCGGTTCTCGCGGATGAAGTTCAGCGCCATCTTCTTCTTGGCGGATGTGATTTGCGAGCCCCAGTGCACCAGATAGTATTTGGCCGGGGACATGCTGCCGTCCTGCAAGGTCTTCTCCACCTTGGCCAGGTCCACTTCGCTCACGGCCTGCCGGTTGGCGATGGCGGAGAGCATGGGCTCCACGTCGAAGTGACGGTATCCTTTGTCCACATCGTTTTTGATGAGGGTCTTGGCTCCCGGCCAGTTGGCGTAGAAAGGCAGTTTGGGGTTGGCGCTGTGGCAATCGGCACAGCCGCCGTCGGTCATGATGGCCATCATCTGTTGTCCGGCATCCAGGTCGGCATCGGGGGCAACATTCACGGCCCGGTAAACCACCGCTCCCAGGGCCACCAGACCCGCTGCGGCGAGAATGAGTTTAGAGCTTTTCTTCATAATGCTCCGGTATTTTATGGGGTTTAATGTTCAACCATATACACAAAGATACATATTTTGATGTTGAAAAAGCAAGGCGGAGAGCGAAAAAATATGTATTTTTGCGGGAAAACGAACTCAAAAAAACATCTAATCCATGAACAAGATATGCTTATCCCTTGCTTTGGCGGCACTGGTCGGCACAGCCGCCGCACAAACGGAAACGAAGGCGGACACCTCGCTGCTGCAATACGTTGACCCGCTTATCGGCTCGGGCGGCCACGGACATGTGGGCGTGGGTGCCAACGTGCCGGGCGGCATGGTGATGGCCGGGCCCACGGTGGCCGGCACGGGATGGGACCGGACATCGGGATACCATTATTCGGACGACAGGATTGTGGGCTTCGCACAGACGCACCTCTCGGGCACGGGATGCGCCGACCTGGGCGACATCGCCCTCATGCCCGCGATGCAGCCTGTGGAGCTGTCGCGCGAGGGGCTGGCCGGCACCTTCTCCCACGCCACCGAGGTGGCCCGCCCCGGCTACTATGCCGTCACCCTCGAGCGCGACCAGGTGAGGGTGGAAGCCACGGCCACCGACCGTGTGGCCCTTTATCGTTTCACCTTTCCCAAGGGCAGCAACAACGCCCGCGTGGTCATCGACCTGAAGAATGCCGTGGGCGACCGGCTGGCCGCTTCGCGTATCTTCCAGATTGACGAGTACTCGCTGGCCGGCTTCCGCCACAGCCACGGGTGGGCCGCCGACCAGCAGCTGTGGTTCTACATTCGGTTCGACAAGCCCATCCACCGCTTCCTCAGCGAGCGTCCCTCCTCGCCCTATGCCCAGGCCACCTTCGAGGTGGAGGCCGGAGACCGGGTGATGGCCAAGGTGGCGCTCTCGCCCACGGGCGAGATGGGTGCCATGCTCAACATGAGGGCCGAGCTGCCCGGCTGGGATTTCCAACAGGTGAGAGACATGGCCGCCGGGCGATGGAACGCCGAGCTGGCCCGCATCCGGGCCGAGCTGCCCACACGCGAGCAGATGCGCACCTTCTACACGGCGCTCTATCACACACTCTTCGCGCCCCAGTTGTGGAACGACGTGACGGGTGACTATCGCGGGGCTGACAAGAAGGTGCACTACGGGGCCATGTGGAACAACCTGACCACCTGGAGCCTGTGGGACACCTACCGCGCCCTGCACCCGCTCTACACGCTCATCATGCCCCACCGTATGCCCGACCTCATCAACACGCTTCTCTCCATCACCCAAGAGCAGGGCGAGCTGCCCGTGTGGCACCTGGCGGGCAACGAGACCTATTGCATGGTGGGATGCCCCGCCGTGCCCGTGCTGGCCGACCTGATTGTCAAGGGAGTGGTGCCCCGGGGACAGCGGCAGAACGCCTTCGCCGCCATCGTGAAGAGCCTGACGAGGGACAGCCGCGGCCTGCCCTGGATGTGGAGCCACGGCTATGTGCCCGACGATGTAGGTGAGGGCGAGAGCGTGTCCAAGTCACTGGAATACAGCCTGGCCTTCGGTGCCGCGCAGCAGGCCGCCTCTGCCCTGGGCCTGAAGGAGGACAGCGCCGCGCTGGAAGCGGGCGCACAAGGCTACCGGAAACTCTTCGATGCCGGCCGCCGCTATATGATGCCCCGGCTGCGCGACGGCTCGTTCAAGCCCATGCCCGGCTTCAACCCTTGCCACCAGACCGCGGAGTACACCGAGGGGACGCCCTGGCAATATGCCTGGCTCGTGCCCCACGACGTGCCCGGACTGGTGAGCCTCTACCCCTCGCCCCGGGATTTCGCCCTTCACCTGGACAGCCTGTTTCTGGCCTCCGGCGCGTTGAACGCGGATGCCAACCCCGACATCACCGGTCTCATCGGCCAATATGCCCACGGCAACGAACCCGGCCATCACATTCCCTACCTATATAATTATGTGGGCCGGCCCTGGAAAACCGCTGAAATCGTCAACCAAATCAAGACCACCCTCTACAGCGACCGCCCCGACGGCCTTTGCGGCAACGAGGATGTGGGGCAGATGTCTGCCTGGTACGTCCTCTCGGCTCTCGGCCTCTATCAGGTGGAGCCCGCCTCCGACCGCTTCCAGATAGGCACGCCCTCCGTGAACCGCGCCACCCTGGATGTGGGTGGTGGCCGCACGTTCACCATCACGGCCCGCAAGACCGGTCCCGCGAACATCTATGTGCAGGACATCAAGCTCAACGGCAAGCCTTGGCCGCATACCTATATCCTCTACAAGGACATCGTGGCCGGCGGCACCCTCGAGTTCACCATGAGTGCAAAACCCGGGAAAGGGAAGTGGGGATAATTGACATGTGCATGTTTGGGGAAATACATGTTCATCTTTTTCAGAAACATGTTCATGTTTTTCAAAAACGTGTTGATGTTTTTCCCGAAGGTCTCGAGGCGGGGATTTTTTTACAGACGGATGAAATTCATCGGGCTCGCCTTAATTACTTGACTTTCTTGTAAAGAAAAGTTTAAAATCACAAAAAAGGACAAGAAAACGAAAGAAAGTGGCCTTGGGTTGGGCAGAAAGTTTGTACATTTGTGCCGGAAAAACATAGGAATACAGGAATATGAGACTGAGAAAATGGATGATGGCGGTCGTGGTTCTGCTGATGGCGGGAGCAAAAGGTGCGGCGCAGCAGTGGACATTGGAGCAGTGCATCAACCACGCGCTGGAGCATAACATCCAAATCCGGCAGGCACGCGTGCAGCAGCAACAGGGCGATGTCAGCCTGTGGCAGGCACGCGGACAGCTGTTCCCCAACCTCAACTTCAGCACGTCCCACTCCCTGGGCTACCGGCCCTTTGAACAGAGCACCCAGATGGTGCACGACGGCCAGGTAACCACTTCCGACAACAAAACCACATACTCCGGCTCCTATGGCCTGAGCACCAACGTGACGCTGTGGAACGGCGGGGTGAACTACAAAAACATCGAGGCACAGAAGTTGCAGAACCGCCTCACGGAACTCAGCACCGAACAGAACGAACTATCGATACAGGAGCAGATAGCCACGCTCTATGTGCAGATCCTCTACAGCCGCGAGGCCGTGGAGGTGAACCGCCGGATGGAGCAGACCGCCCGCAGCCAGTATGAGCGGGCCCGTGTGATGCAGGAGCAAGGGCAGATGTCCCCTGCCGACGTGAAGCAGATGGAGGCGCAATGGCGCTCGGCCGAATACGACATCGTGAACGGAGAGACCGCCCTGGCCGACTACAAGCGCCAGCTCAAGAGCCTGCTGCAGCTGCCCATGGAGCAGGACTTCGACGTGGCGCCCCGTGTGCCTTCGGACGAACAGGTGATGGCTCCCCTGCCCTCGAAAGAGGGCACGCTGGCCGCCGCCCTGCAGTCGCGCCCCGAGATACGCAGCGCAGAGCTGGGCATCGATGTGGCCGACCTGCAGCTGGATATCGCACGCCGGGGCTTCCTGCCCACGGTTTCCGTGGGCGCCTCGCTCGGCGACAACCACTTCAGTGCAAGCGCCAACCCCTATGGCGAGCAGCTCAAGCGCAACCTGAACCTCAGTGCAGGCGTCACCGTCAGCGTGCCCATCTTCGATAATCGCCACAACCGTGCGGCTGTGAGGAAGGCGCGTCTGGGCAGGCTTGACTCGCGGCTCGACCTGCAGGACCGCCGCCTTGCGCTGAGCAGCACCATCGAGCGGTTGTGGCTCGATGCCAACAGCAATCTGCAGAAGTTCGTGGCGGCACGCACACAGACCGAGAGCCGGCAGGAGAGCTACGCCTTGCTCGACGAGCAGTTCGCCGCCGGACTGAAGAACGTGGTGGAGGTGCAGGAGGGGCGCGACCAGTTGTTGCAAGCCAAGCAGAACGAGCTGCAGAGCAAATACAACGCGCTGCTCAACCGCCAGTTGCTGGCCTTCTATACGGGGCAGCCGATGACGCTTTAGACCGTGTGCGGCCATCCCGAAAAAACAAACAGAAACAAGCATAGCAAGACAGATATGAAAAGAGTTTTTCTTCCAGGTCTCCTCTTGGCACTGACCCTTATGGGCTGTGGCAAGAAAATCCGGATGGAGTGCGTGACGGCGAAGGTGGGCCACGCGGATATCCAGAACAGCGTGACGGCCACGGGAACCATAGAACCGGTGACCTCGGTGGATGTGGGCACACAGGTGAGCGGCATCGTGAGCCATATCTTCGTGGACTATAACTCGCCCGTGAAGAAGGGGCAGGTGATTGCCCAGCTGGACATGGTGAACCTGCAGAGCGAACTGTCGGGCGCACAGGCCAACCTGCGCAGCGCACGGGCCAACCTCAAAAGCCTGCAGAGCGCACTCGACTATCAGACGGCGAACTATGAGCGTTACACCCGTCTGTATGAAAAAGGCCTGATCAGTGCCAACGACTATGAACAGGCACGGCTGAGCCACGAACAGGCCGTGCGCAGCCACGAACAGGCAGCCCAGGCCGTGTCGCAGCAGGTGGAGAACGTGAAGCGGGCGCAGACCAATCTGGACTACGCCACCATCACCAGTCCCATCGACGGCGTGGTGCTGAGCAAAGAGGTGGAGGAGGGCCAGACCGTGGCATCCTCCTTCAACACCCCCACGCTCTTCAAGATAGCGCAGGACCTCACCGACATGCGCGTCATCGCGGACGTCGACGAGGCCGACATAGGCCAGGTGAAGGAGGGGCTGCCCGTCACCTTCACCGTGGACGCCTATCCCGACGACCTGTTCCGCGGCCGGGTGACGCAGGTGCGCCAGCAGGCCACCACGGAGAGCAATGTGGTGACCTACGAGGTGGTCATCTCCGCGCCCAATGCCGACCTGAAACTTAAACCGGGCCTCACGGCCAGCGTCAACATCCTCACGCTTGACGTGCCCGATGCCCTGGCCGTTCCTTCCCGGGCCCTGAAGTTCACCCCCTCGCCCGACATGCTGGCCGAGGGCGAGAGCATAGAGGACAAGCCCGAGGCACCGCATAAGGTGTGGGTGAAGGAGGGCGCCGTGTATCGCGCCGTTCCCGTGACGGTGGGCGAGTCGAGCGCCACACACACACAAATCCTGAGCGGCGTGGCCGAGGGACGCGAGGTGGTGGTGGACATCCGTGCCAAGAGCGACGCGCCCGAGGAAGAGCTGGAGAACCCCTTCATGCCCAAACGTCCCGCTTCGAAGAAGGACGGAAAAAAGAAATAAGGCGGCATGGACGAGAGCAAAGACAGAAAGGTGGTCATCGAGCTGCGCGACGTGAGGCGTGAGTTCCGTGTGGGCGACGAGGTGGTGAAAGCATTGCGGGGCGTCAGCTTCAAGATCTGCGAGGGCGAGTTCGTGACCATCATGGGCACCTCGGGCAGCGGCAAGAGCACGTTGCTCAACCAGCTCGGCTGCCTGGACACACCCTCCTCGGGCGAATACATCCTGGACGGAGTGCCCGTGCGCCGCATGAAACGCTCGCAGCGGGCCGTGCTGCGCAACCGCAAGATAGGCTTCATCTTCCAGAACTATAACCTGCTGCCCAAGACCACAGCCGTGGAGAACGTGGAGCTGCCCCTGCTCTACAACAACGCCTACAACGCCAAACAGCGGCGTGAGGCCGCCATAGCGGCCCTGCAAAGCGTGGGACTGGGCAACCGGCTGGAGCACAAGAGTAACCAGATGTCCGGAGGACAGATGCAGCGTGTGGCCATCGCCCGCGCACTGGTGAACAGTCCTGCCGTGATTCTGGCCGACGAGGCCACGGGCAACCTGGACACACGCACCAGCTTCGAGATTCTTGTGCTCTTCCAGCAACTGCACCGCCAGGGGCGCACCATCATCTTCGTGACCCACAATCCCGAGATAGCCCAGTACAGCAGCCGAAACATCGTGCTGCGCGACGGGCACATCTGCGAGGACCTGCAGAACGGCAACATCCGGGATGCCGCAGCCGCGCTGGCCGCCCTGCCCAAGAATGCCGACGACTGATATCGCGTTGTGGTTCTCCTTATATTATAATATGGTATAACAACACAAGAGGAATGAATTTTACCAACCTCATGAAAGTGGCCGTCACGGCCATCCTGAGCAACAAATCGCGCACACTGCTCTCCACGCTCGGCATCATCATCGGTGTGGCGGCCGTGATAGCCATGATGGCCATAGGCGAAGGCTCGAAGAAAAGCATCCGCACCGAGCTGTCGAAGATGGGCACCAACCTCATCACCATACGCCCCGGGGCCGACATGCGCGGCGGCGTGAGGCTGGACGCATCGGCCATGCAGACACTCAAGCCCTCGGACTATGAGGCCATTCTTTCCCGGGCATCGCTTGTGAAGCTCGTCAGCCCCGAGGTGACAGCCAGCGGCCAGGTGATACACGGATCCAAAAACACACAGAGCACCATCTACGGCGAGATGCCCGAGTTCCTGGACATCCGCCTGTGGGAAATCAAAGACGGCGACAGCTTTACCGAGGACGATGTGAAGCGCAGCGCCAAGGTGTGTCTGGTGGGAACCACCGTGGTGGAGGAGCTTTTCGGAGACAAGAACTACAACGCCGTGGGGCAATATATCCGCTTCCGCAACATCCCCTTCCAAATCATCGGGGTGCTGAGGAGCAAGGGTGCCAACTCCTGGGGCATGGACCAGGACAACCTGGTCGTGGCGCCCTATACCACCGTGATGAAGCGCATAGCGGCGCAGACCTACCTCAACAGCATCACGGCCAGTGCAATCAGTGAGGAGCAGAGCGAGGCCGCCATCAGCCAGATAACATCCATCCTTCGCGAGACCCATAAGCTCGGCGAGGGCACCCCCGACAACTTCACCATTCATTCACAGCAGGAGATGATGTCCACCATGGACACCACGCTCACCACCGTGCAGACCGTGCTGGTGGTGGCCGCGGCCTTCTCGCTCCTGGTGGCCGGCATCGGCATCATGAACATCATGCTTGTGAGCGTCACCGAGAGGACCAGGGAAATAGGTCTGCGCATGAGCGTGGGGGCCAGAGGGCGTGACATCTCGCGCCAGTTCCTGCTTGAGAGCGTGATGATCAGCCTCTGCGGAGGATTCATCGGCGTGCTCCTGGGCTATGGCATGTCCTGGGCGGCGCAACACATGGGCTTTCCCGCCGTGGTGCCGTTGTGGAGCGTGGTGGTCAGCTTCGGCGTATGCGCTTTCATCGGCCTGGTGTTCGGGTATATTCCCGCACGGAAGGCCGCACGTCTCGACCCCATCGAGGCTATCCGATACGAATAAACAGGTGTAACAAACAATAAAACGATAAGATATGAAAAAGCTTATTCTGATGATTCTCGCCCTCATCCCCGTGATGGTCATGGCCAAAGGCGACGACAGCAAGTATCTGACGGGCGCAGTGCCCGAGGAGAACGGACAGGTGGTGTTCCGGAAAACCTTCACGGTGAAAGGTAAGACCGATGCCGAGATTCTGAAGGTGCTCATGGCTTGGACACAGAATCTGGTGGATGAAAGCATCCCTGCCCCCGGGCAATATGCCCGCGTGATGGGAACCGATGAGCGGAGCACCACGGTACGCGTGTGCCAGTGGCTGGTGTTCAAGAACAAGCCGCTCTACCTCGACCGTGCCCGCATGCGCTATCAGCTCAACGCACAGGTGGACGGCGGACGCGTCACCCTGAGCCTTTCGCAGATACGTTACTATTATGGCGAGCATGAGGACCTGGACAGAAACGCCGACATACGGGCAGAGGAATGGATTACCGACGCCGAGGCCCTGAACAAGCAAGGCACCAAGCTCTATCCCAAGAGCGGCAAGTTCCGCCGCAAGACCGTGGACTATGTGCAGCAGCTCTTCGCCGGTGCCATGGACAGTTTTGAGCAGGACAGCGAGCCCGTGAAGGCCTCGGCGCCCGTTCGCCGTAATGTGGTGGAGGGATAATCCATGGCACAGGACGTCAACGAGATGCTGCGCAGGCAGCAGGAAGAGGTGGAGCGCATACGTGCCCGCCGGAGCAAGGGCTCCGGTGCGGTGAAGCGCACGCTGAGAACCGTGCTCAATGTGCTTTTCCTGGCCGCAGCCGTGGTGGGTTTCATCTTCTATTTCCAGGATGAATACCACGACACGGGTCTGCTCATCATCATTGCCGGCATGGTTCTGAAGGTGTTGGAATTTTTAATCCGCCTGTTGGGATGAGGCTCAGGCTCGGCATATTGCTTTTTCTTCTGGCGCTGACGCTCGCAGCCCGGTCGCAGTCCCTCAAGGCGCTCCCGGGCTCGACTGTATTCCGCGGTGACGTTGATACGGGCATCCCGTCTGACACCGCCGCCACCCGGGACAATAAGGTCTGGGGCCGCCGCGAGGCAAAGAAAGAGGCCCCTACGCCCATCGGTGTCAGCCAGTGGCGGGTGGACGAACTGACCGGCGACAGCCTGGCCGCCGGGAATATGGATACGGTGGTCCACAACTTCCAGTTCTGGAACATGACCGAGGGAGCCAACGGCGAATACACCATCCTGGGCAACCTGGGTTCGCCCCGCCTCTCGCGCCTCTTCCTCCACCGCAAGGCCGAGGACCCCTTCATCTTCATCCGCCAATACGACTACTTCCTCAACGGACAGGACGGGTTCCGCTTCAGCAACACCAAGAGCCCGCTGACCAACCTGGCCTACCACAAGATGGGCAACCGCACGAACGGCAGCGAACGTTTCCGTGCCTATTTCGCCTCGAATATCAACAAGCGCAGCGGCATCGGCTTCAAGGTGGACTACCTCTACGGCCGCGGCATGTTCAATTCCCAGGCCAACTCCATGTTCGGTTCCACATTCTTCGGCTACCACATGGGCGAGCGCTACCAGATACATGCCTACATCGACGCCAACCACAACAAGATGGGCGAGAACGGAGGACTGGAGAGCGACATCTACATCACCGACCCTCAAAGCCTGCCCCAGCGCTACGGTTCGCGCGACATCCCCACGGCGCTCACCGAAACATGGAACCGGAACGACGGCGAGACCTACTTCCTCACCCACCGCTATCGCATGGGCTTCTACCGCGAGGTGGAGGTGCCCGACTCGCTCAAGCCGCAGATGCCGCCCGACTATGAGCTGCTCGACGAGCTGCCCGACAGCCTGCTGCAGGCCATCGACACGGACACGCTCCTGCGCCGCCAACTGGTGGACAGCCTCCGCCTGCAGTGGCAGAACGCCCAGGTACCGCCCCGCGAGTTCGTGCCCGTGAGCCTGGTCAACCACTCGTTCCGTGCCCGCACCATGCGCCATCGCTACTACAGCTATGCCGACGACCAGATGGACTATCACACCAGCCTCTACTATGGCGATCCTGCCGATGTGAGAAACCGCGTCGACGGACTGGAAATCGAAAACACCCTGTCGCTCGGCATGATCGAGGGCTTCAACAAGTGGGCGGCCATGGGCATCACCCTCTTTGCCACCCATCATCTGGAGACCTATCGCCAGCCCGAGACGGTGGGCGACACGGTGGCCATGAAGCGCAACACCCTGCAAAAGGTGTATGTGGGCGGCCGCATCACCCGCCGCCGGGGCTCCTTGCTCCACTACGATGCCATGGGACGCTTCGTGGCTGCGGGAAAAGACATGGGAGAGTTTGACGTCGACGCCACCGTCGACCTCAATTTCCGCCTCGGGCGTAAGGACACCGTGGCGCTCATCGCCCGCGGTTACGTGAAGAATCAGAAGCCCGCCTGGCTGCTGAGGCATTACCACAGCCAGTTCGCCTGGTGGGACAACGACTTGGACAAGGAGTTCCGCACACGCATCGAGGGCACGCTCGGCAACCGCCGCACAAAAACCAGCCTCACCGTGGGCGTGGAGAACATCAAGAACGCGGCCTATCTGGCCATCGAGAGCACGCTCACCGGCGACAATCCCGCCAGCACCCTCACGGCTGACTACACCCGCGAGGTGCGTTCGCGCCAATACAGCGGCAGCGTGCAGCTGCTGGCCGTGGGACTCAAACAGGACTTCCACATAGGCAAACCTCTGCATTGGGACAACGAGGTGTGGTTCCAGACCACCTCCAAGCCCGACATCCTGCCTCTGCCCTCGTGGAACCTCTACAGCAACCTCTACCTGAAGTTCCGCATAGCCAAGACGCTCAACGTGCAGCTGGGCGGCGACATCCGCTATTTCACCGCCTATTATGCCCCCGACTACAGTCCCGTGGCCAACAGTTTCGCCGTGCAGGATGCCTCTCATCCCCGCGTGAAGCTGGGCAACTATCCCATCGTCAACGCCTATGCCAACCTCCATCTCAAGCGTTGCCGCCTGTATGTCTGTGCCCGCCATGTGAACTCCGGCAACGGCCGCCGCTTCTGGGCGCCCCACTATGCCATGGACCCGCTCACCATCAACTTCGGTCTCAGCTGGAACTTCTTCGACTGATTCCGGTTCCGTCGGACTCACGTAATGGATGGCATCTTGTCCGGGTATTGTATGTTATCAAAAAACAAGCAGAACGCCTATTCCCGTCTGATTTGAATCAGCTTTATGCCATTGCTCATTATCCATAACTTGAAGATGTTGCCCGAATGGTCCGCCTCCATGGCAATCCGGCAGTTCCGGGTGTCCGATTGCAAACACAGATAATCTTTTTCCAACGTATAGGTATAGACCGAGTCGGCAAAGAAGCCCGCCAAATCTCCGTTTTCCTCGCTCGTCCGGAGCGAAGGGCATTTTTATACCCGTTATTATGGCAATGTAACCTTCGTATAGAAGATATAATTCCCAATAACAATCTGTAATTCGTATGTTCCGTGTGTTGTGTCGGGGATAGTGAGTGTTTCATCATCTATTTCTGTGCTATATTTGATGAATGTTGTCTGTCTGTAAAATCCCCGACCCGGAACCTTTGGAAAAAACATCAAGACGTTTTTCAAAAACATGAACATGTTTCTGAAAAAGATGAACATGTTTCAGGCAAAACGTCCTCATGTTTTTCCGAAGTCTTGCAGGTATGTTTCTGCCTACCCCTCGCGGGACAATAGTTTTTCCAGTGTGTGCAGGTCCTCGGCTGTGGTGAGCTTGAAGTTCAGCGGGCTGCCGGGAGCGATGAACAGGGGCATCGAGGGACAGAGAAGACGCACCAGCGTGTAGAGGCTTTGCGAGGGGGGCAGCGTGCCTTCGCGCCACGGACGCAGCAGGGTGCGCTGCAGGAAGCCTAAGGTGAAGGTCATGGGGGTCTGGGCACGCCACAGCACTTCGCGCTCCACCAGCTCGCGGCTCTGTATGCCGTCGGCCGACAACATGTAGGCCTCCGGACTCTGTATGGCGGTGATGGCGTTGCCGCTCCGGCGCATCACGTCCAGGTTGGCACGGATGAGGGCGGGGGTGAGCAGCGGGCGCACGCTGTCGTGCGTCATCACCCACACGTGTTCGGGCTCCTCGCCGGCATAGAAGTCGGACAGGACCTGCAGCCCGTTCAGCAGGCTGTGGATGCCCGTGTCTCCTGCCTCGGGCAGCGTCCGCAGTTTGTCCACGCCCGCCCCGCCGGCCGCGCGGCGCACGAACGTCTGCCACGCGGGCGCACACACCACATGGATGTGGCTCACCGTCGGCTCTGACTGGAAAACGGCCATCGTGTGCGCCACCACGGGACGCCCGCCCACGTCGACAAACTGCTTGGGCACGGTGCCGCCCACCCTCATGCCTTGGCCTCCGGCCAGCACCAGGGCGCACACCAGCGGTTCTACGCCTGCGGTTGGCTGTCTATCCATCGGATGGTCTCTTTGCAAAGGGCCTCGTGGCGGGCTATCATATAATAAAGGAGGGGCTGCAGCACCACGGCCTCGAACAGCACGTAGACCCACGGCTCGCCCGCCAGGAGCGAGACGAAGAGCACGATGACGCGCGTGTCAAAGGTAAGGATATTGGTCAGCGGCATCAGCGGCAGGCTGCCTTGGCGGAAGCGGCGGCGCAGCTCATCGGGCATGTCGCCCTCAGGCCAGCGTTGGCGGATGCGGGCAAAGAGGGTCTGGAACTGAGGTGAGCGGCGCTCCTGGGCGCGGGTGTAGCTGACATAAAAGAAGAGGTAGAGCTTGGAGAACCAGTCTCCGCTGAGCCATCTCAGCGACTCGTATTGCTTGCGCACGCGGATGCTCCGGTCCAGCTCCGCCCGCGCGCCCGGCAGGAAGTAGAGGTGCACGTTGCGGTAGTAGTCGGCCATCTGGCACTGCACGGCGTGGCAGAACACGCCCACCAGGGTGCAGAAGATATAAATCCACGGCCCCCATGTGTATTGCGGGAAGAAAGGCATGGGAGCGTCGTGCAGGCGGATGCTCAGGAACAGATAGATGAAGAAGAACCATACATCGCCGGCAAAGCCGTCGAGTATGCGGCCCAGGAGCGTCTTCTTGCCCGTCATGCGTGCCAGCTGGCCGTCGGCGCAGTCAAACCAGTTGGCCCACACCAGCAGGCCCATGCCTGTGAGGTTCATCCCCATCGTGTCGCGGCCCATAAACCAGGCCGCCGCCACCCCCAGGACGATGCTGGCCAGGGTGACGGCGATGGGGTGTACACCCAGGCGGCGGAAGAAAAGTGCCCACAGATAGCCGGGTGTGCGGGTGACGTATAGTTCGAAGGCCCCTTCGGTGTCGGGGCTTTTCATTGTGCTTTGCACACGTTGTGTCAATGATATTTTAGCCATAGCAGATACAAATGTACGGAAAAAAACATGCACGTGTGATAAAAAAAACATATCTTTGCGAACGATTCATCATTAATTACCAAAGAAAATGTCAATCATTCAAGAATTTAAGGAATTTGCCGTGAAGGGCAACGCCATCGACATGGCCGTCGGTGTCATCGTGGGTCAGGCCTTTGGCAAGATTGTGACCAGTATCGTCAACGACATCATCATGCCCCCCATCGGCGTTCTGCTGGGCGGTATGGACTTCAGCGACTTGTCCGTCACGCTGAAAAAAGCCACCGAGGTGGACGGTGTGGTGACGGAGGCCGTGACGCTGAACTACGGCGCTTTTGTGCAGACGTGCATCGATTTCCTCATCGTGGCCTGGTGTGTGTTCATGATGGTGAAGCTCATCAACCGCTTCAACCGCAAGAAAGCCGAAACACCTGCCGCTCCTGCTCCCGCCCCCGAACCCACGACCGAGGAAAAGCTTTTGAGCGAAATCCGTGACCTGTTGAAAGACAAGAAATAAGGCCATCCGTGTTATATATATAATGGTACGCGCGAGGAGAAAGGGATAAATCGAAAAAATTATAGAAAAATTTTTTAAAAAAGCGCGAAAACATTTTGCGCGTATGAAAAAACAGCGTACCTTTGCACCCGGATTTAGAAAACAAAAATAATTAATCAATTAAAAAAGAAGATTATGAAGAAGATTTTCGCACTTGTAGCCGTTGCCATGGTTTCTGCTACTGCTTTCGTTAGCTGCACCAAGGGTGCTTCTGTTGAGGCTTTGAAGGAGCTGGCTGCTGCCGACAGCGCTGACACCGCCGCCATCCTGGATATGGTTGAGACCCTGAAGGCCGACACCACCATCTGCGCTGACGCTGCTGCTGTGGCTACCATCGACAGCATCGCTGCTCTGTTCACCGTTGTTGAGGAGGATGTTATCGAGGAGACCGAGTGCTGCGCTGACACCACCGCTTGCGACAGCACCTGCGCTGACACCATCGGGGCTGTTGAGGTTGTTGAGGCTGAGCCCGCCATCTAATCAGTTGCTGCAAGAGTAAAAGAGAATAAAAAAGAGGGACGGATGAAAATCCGTCTCTCTTTTTGTTTTCTCGCCTTTCTTCGCTATCTTTGCATCGCATCCATATTATACATGTTAAGCAAAATGATGAAGAAAAGAACGATTGCCGCCGTTGTCCTGGCCGGGTCGATGGCCTTTGCCCTGTCCTCTTGTGGCCGTGGCAACAAGAATGTTGAGGCTCCCGTGAGCGACTCGCCCGCCCAGGTGGAGGACGAGGCCGGACTTTCCGGAGAAGAGAACAACCTTCCTGCCGGGAACGCCGGTGAGGAAACCACCGCCCGGCCCGATTCTTTGGCTGCCGCTCAGGTAAGCGGGGAATAGGAAGCCGAATAATCGCCCGTTTTTCGCGGGGCAAGGAACATCAAGGCATCGCGGTGTTGACCGACGTCAACACCGCGATGCCTTGATGCTTTTGTTTTTCCGATTGCTTCCTCTTCGCTCTACTGCCTCTTGTTACACAGCTCGCGCACCTGGAGCGTGAAGGCATGGTTGGCGATGAGGTGCTCGATGGTGGTGTGCATGCGATAGCGCCAATAGTGATGCGGGTCGGCGGGGATGTTGATGCGCTCGGCATTGGCGTCGGGCAGGCGCAGGCACTCGTCAATGGCCATCCAGTCCTGCAGGGAGAGGACGCAAAGCATGGAGGGGGATGCCAACTGGTTTTGTATGATGTCCCGGGCCAGCCAGGCGGGCAGGGGGTGGGGGGCCGTGCCGTCGCGCCGCATGGAGGCGTTGTAATAGTGCTGCGTGCGTGTCTCGTCCTCGTCCCACCACTGGCGCAGGGTGGGCATGTCGTGGGTGAAGAGCGTGCATACCGAACGGTAGGGGTTGCGGTCGAGCAGGCCGAAGGGCACGTGGGGAGCCTTGGGCATCGACTGGATCTCGAGCGAGAGGATGCGCAGCTCGTTCATCACCCATGCCACACATTCGGGCACCATGCCCAGGTCTTCGGCGCAGACGAGCATACGTGTGGCCTCCACCAGGCGGGGCAGCTTCTTCATGGCTTCGTTGTACCAGAAGTTGTTGTTGCGCTGGTAGTAATAGTCGTGGTAGAGGCGGTCGAAGGCCTGCTTGTCCTTGTCCCACAACGCTTCGTAGACGGTGGTCTGCCAGGCTGTGATGCGGGGATGGTAGAGGCCCTGTTGCTTGTGGTCTTTCACGAAGAGCACGTTGGTGACGAGCGTCATCAGCCCCTGCTTCAGCTTCTTGTTCGGTTCCTCGGGCAGCGCGTGGAAATAGGCTTCGATTTTGCGTTCGGTGTCGAACTCGGGTTTGAGTTGCAGGATGTCGTCGTGGAGGGGTTGCAGGAAACGCTCGGTCACCTGCATGGCCAGCGGACCGAAGAGCCGCTCCACCACCCATTGGCTGATGAAGGGGCGTGTGAGGTGCTCCTCGTTGAAGGTCAGCCCGTAGCCCTCGATTTCCTCGGCGGTGAGCCCCAAGGATGGGGAGAACTGCCCCAGCAGTCCGTGGACGCACTCGATGGGAATCTCCCAGATGCGGAAGAAGCCCAGCACGTGGTCGATGCGGTAGGCGTCGAAGTACCGGGCCATGTTCCGGAAGCGCCGCACCCACCAGCGGCATCCGTCGGCCAGCATGGCCGGCCAGTTGTAGGTGGGGAAGCCCCAGTTCTGTCCGTTGGCCGAGAAGTCGTCGGGTGGCGCACCGGCCTGTCCGTTCATGTTGAAATAGTCGGGTTCCATCCACACGTCACATCCGTTGCGGCAGACGCCGATGGGTATGTCGCCCTTCAGCACCACGCTCTGCCGGCGGGCATGGGCGTGTGCGTCGGCCAACTGGCGGGAGAGCACGAACTGCACGAAGTAGTAGTAGGCCACTTCGGCATAGGCTTCGGTGCCGGGTGTCGAGAGCTGTTCGCGGTCGGATTCGTTCCACCGGCTGTGGCCCGTCCATTGGGTGAAGTCCGTTGTGCCGAGCGTGTCGCGCAGATGGCAATATTGTGCGTAGGGTACGAGCCATGACTGGCTTTCGTTCCAGAAGGTCTTGTAGTCGTTGCTCCGCATCATGGTTTCTCCCTCCTGTGCGAAGATTTCGCGCAGGTAGGCTTCCTTGGCGCGTATCACCTGCTCATAGTCCACTTGGGGCAGGGCGTTGAGCGTCTGTCTCAGGGTTTCGTAGTGCCGGCGGCGTGCCTTGTCGCGCAGGGGCGGCAGTTGGCGCAGGTCGGCATAGAGGGGGTGGAGCGCGAAGATGCTGATGCAGCTGTAGGGATAGGAGTCGCTGTAGGAGTGGGTGGAGGTGGTGTCGTTCACGGGAAGTATCTGCAGCACGCGCTGTCCGGACCGGCTCACCCAGTCGGCCATGAGGCGCAGGTCGCCGAAGTCGCCCACGCCGAAACTGCCCTCGCTGCGCAGCGAGAACACGGGGATGAGCGTGCCCGCCATGCGCTGGTCGGGCAGGGCGAAGAAGGCTTGGTCCAGTTCGTAGACCACCATCTCGCCTTGATGCACGTCCACCACGCTGACGGTCCGGTTCAGACCCTCCTCCCAAAGGAAAAAGCCGGGGTCGTCATCGCGGCAGATGGCGAACTTGAGTTCGATGGTTTCTCCGCTCAACGTCTTGGCATCAAGGTCTACGGCCCACTCGTTATAGTTCTGTTGTGTCATGGGCACGGCACGGTGTGGGTCCCAGGCACCCAGTGTCTCGTTGTCTCCGATGACGGCCAGCCGCTGCCCTTCCACCAGTTGGGGTGCCCTGACCACCAGTCTCACAGCCCGTCCCATGGTGCTTTTGGGCAGGGGGCGGGGGTGCTGATGGTTGAGCGTGTCGGTGAAGGCCACGCTGTATCGGTAGCTGTCTTGCGGCATCTCCTGCCAACGGCAGTAGACGTTGAGCATCTTCCGTTCGGGGTTGTCGGTCACCAGACGGTGGCAGATGGTGGTCCATTCGTGCCGCTTCGTGTCGTGCCCGTCGCCCATCGAGAAGAAGTAGTCCAGTGCCTGCTGTTTCTCGGGCACCTGTATGGTGCAGGTCCACAGCCCGTCCTGCCGGCATTCCATTTTGAATTTCCGTTCCTTCAGTGTCCCGTCGCTTTGTGGGGCGCGGGTGTGTATGTACAGTTCTTCGCCGAAGTGAGTGGGGTAGTGGATATGGAAATGGATGGTTTTCATGGTCGGGGTTGTTGTTTGGTTAAGCGTTTTCTCTCATACGTCGCGATGTGTGTCAAAGTTCGCTTATCAGCGTGGTGACCAGCAGGCTCCCGATCAGCAGGATGGCCAGCAGGATGATGAGGGTGATGGCGATGATGCCGAAGAAGATGAGCAGTTTGCGAAAACTGTCGATGGCCAACTCCAGGGCTTCCGGATTGCCGTCCTGCAGTGCCGGGCGTGCGCACTTCAGCATCCTGCGCATCTTGCTCAGGGGGTAGGCCGCCAGGATGGCGGCGATGAGGAGCAGGAAGGCGTGGAACAGGTAGGGGATGCTGAGGTCGTCCGGTTCGTTCTCGGGGGGCGCGATGCCGTTGACGAGATTGCAGAAAGCGAGCAGCAGGCAGAACACTTCGGCCACGCTGCCCACGATGAACAGGAAGTTCACCCATCGCAGGGTGGATTCCAGTGCCAGACGGGCAGTTTCGGTGAGATGCAGGTCTTCGGTCATCTTCTGAGGGTTAGGTTTACATCCGCAAAGCAGGGGCGTGTCTTTGACACGTTCTCGCCGGAGGATTGCCTTCGTGGGTTCAACGTGTCGAAGACAGGTCCCTGCTTTGCGGATGTTTCTTCATCAAAGATGTAGCGTATGCTTATTCTTTGTAGCTGACGCGCAGGTTGGTGACAGTGCTCTTGAATTTGCCGGCCTGTTCCAGGGGGAACACCAGTGTGCGCACTTGCTTCATCTTGTCCTTGCCCTCGTTGAAGCCGATGGTGCGTATGTTCAGCTCCTCTACCAGCTTGCCGTCGACGAACAGGCGGGTGGCCTTGTTGTCGCCTTCGATGGCCACATGCACCTTGCCGGCCTTCACGCGGTAGGGGAAGGTGTTGAGATAGCCGTCGCGTGCGAAGCCCATCAGGCCGCTGACAGGGTCGGCCAGGTAGAAGACGGCCAGGGGCGAGCGGAACAGCTCGGTGCCTGCGGCCTCTTCCGTGCCGTCCAGGTCAAACTCCACGCGATAGCCGTAGCCGGCCTCGCGCACGGGCAGTGTGCTGCCGGGCTTCACCTTGGCCATTTCAAACACCACGCCCTTGCCGGTGCCTATGCGCCCGCCCTGGTTCACGCCGGGAGCCTCGCTCAGGCTGTGGCGCTGTTTGTCGAAATCCTCGAAGGCCACGGTGGGCTTGGCGCCCGTCCACATCTTCACGCTCAGCGTCTGCAGGGCGGGGTAGATGCGGTCGTGGATGTCCTTGGTGGAGATGCCGTTGCCGCAATGGTCGTTCCATACGGCGAACATGCCGCCCATGATGGCGGGGTCCTTCTCGTCGAACTGCTCGCCGCCTACGCGTGCGGGCGTCCATTCTTTATAAAGGAAGGGTGTGTTGAGGTAGTCGTAGTAGTAGCCGGCTGCGGGCACGATGTAGAGGAAGCCGTCGGGCATGGAGATGAGCTTGTAGCCCAGCTTCACCATGTCGCGGGGCTGTGCGTAGCCGTTGTACCACAGGTTCATGATCACATTGTCCACCTTCACGGGTGTCACGCCCTTGGCGTGGGTCAGGGCTCCCCACATGGCGGCCTGCTTGCCGTATTTCTCCACTTCGCGGATGCAGTGGTCGGTGAAATGGCGGAACTGCTCTACGACGACAGAGTCGCGGTTCGAGTACTCATCCGTGCCCACGTTCACCTGAGGACCGCGGAATACAGGCTCGTCGCCCTCCAGGTATTCCTTATACAGGCCGTCCATGAAGGGGTAGATGTCGGGGTTGGACAGGTCCAGATGGTCCATGCCATAGTCCTTGCTGCCCAGTTCGGGCATGTAGTGGGCGAAGGCGAGCGCGTGGGCGGGTGCGTCGATTTCGGGGATGATGTTCACGTGCTTGCTTTCGGCCAGCTTCTGCAGGTCGATGAACTCTTGCTTGGTGTAGAAGCCGTCTTCGGCAGTCAGGCCGGGATAGGTGTCACACTCCAGGCGGAAGGCCGCGTAGGTCTTGTTCCAGTCGTGGTCGAAATATTGTTTGAAGCCGTTGTCGTTCAGGTGAATCTGGAAGGTGTTCATCTTATAATACGACATGATTTGCACCAGGTCCTGCAGATAGCTGAGGGGGATGAACTTGCGTGCCACGTCCAGCATGAAGCCGCGCACGGGATAGTCGGGCCAGTCGTTGATGGTGCCGCAGGGCAGGCTCTGTCCCTTCGTCGGCTCCATCATCTGCAGCAGGGTGCGGGTGCCCCAGTAGACGCCGATGGGCTTGGGGGCGCTGATGATGACGGAGTTGTTGATGCTTATGCCGTATTGCTCTTCGCTCTCCTTGGGCTCGTTGCCGGAGAGGGCCAGCTCGATGTCGCCGGGGCGGGCGTTTCCGGTGCCCACGCTCCATTTGGTGCCGAACATCGTGCGCAGGTCTTTGGCGAAAGCCTCGGCCGTCGCCCGCAGTTCGGGCCGGCTTTTGTCATAAACGATGCGGCCTCCCTTGGCCGTGGAGAGGGTGCCCGTGGCGCCTTCCCAGGTCTTCAACTCGGGAATAACAAAGGGCTTGGTGTTTTGCGCGAAAGCAAACAGGCTGCACAAGCAGATCAGCAGAAAGAAAGAAGTCCTTTTCTTCATGGTCATTTTTGGGGTTAAATAATATATAATACTCTGACAAATGTATGAAAAAAGCAGCAATTACAAGTCGTTTTCGATGAAAAAAGCTATATTTGCAACTGCAAGAACCTCTAAACACAAGAAAACGTATCATGGAATCGCTCAGACAACTTTTCCGCACGGGGCTGGGCCCCTCAAGCAGTCACACGATGGGACCGGCTCGCGCGGCCCGCATCTTTCTGGACCGCACCGCCGGAGCCGCTGCCTATGAGGTGACGCTCTATGGCTCTTTGGCGGCCACCGGCAAGGGGCACCTTACGGACCGGGCCATCGTCGATGTGCTGTCTTCTGCCGCCCCCACCACCATCCTGTGGCGTCCCGATGTGGTGAAACCTTTCCACACCAACGGTATGCTCTTCCGCGCCCTTGCGGCCGACGGCACCGACATGACGGAGCTTTGGGAGGTGTACAGCGTGGGCGGAGGCGCACTGAGCGAGGGGAAAGAAGACCGGCGCAGCATCGATGGCGACCACATCTATCCCCAAAAGTCGCTGGAGGAGATCAAGCAATGGTGCGAGGAGCGCGGCTGCGGCTATTGGCAATACGTGGAGGCCATGGAAGGCAAGGACATCTGGGACTTCCTGCGCCAGGTGTGGTGCACCATGAAGCAGGCCGTGGAGCGCGGTCTCGACACCGAGGGCACGCTGCCCGGCGAACTGCATCTCGGCCGCAAGGCCAGCAACTACTATGTGAAGGCGCTTTCCTTCAAGCCCTCGCTCCAGGGCCGCGCCCTGGTGTATGCCTATGCCTTGGCCGTGAGCGAGGAGAACGCGTCGGGAGGAGTCATCGTCACGGCGCCCACGTGCGGTGCCTGCGGCGTGGTGCCCGCCGTGCTCTATCATTTGGAAAAGAACCATGGATTCACCGAGATGAAGATGCTTCATGCCCTGGCCACCGCGGGCTTGTTCGGCAATGTGGTGAAGAACAACGGCAGCATCTCAGGCGCCGAGGTGGGATGCCAGGGCGAGGTGGGCGTGGCCTGTGCCATGGCTTCGGCAGCGGCCTGCCAGCTCTTCGGCGGCACCACGGGGCAGATTGAATATGCCGCCGAGATGGGGCTGGAGCACCACTTGGGCATGACGTGCGACCCCGTGTGCGGACTGGTACAGATTCCCTGCATCGAGCGTAACGCTTTTGCTGCCTGCCGCGCCCTTGACGCCCAGCTTTATGCCAACATCAGCGACGGCCAACACCGCGTGAGCTTCGACCACGTGGTGGAGGTGATGAAGCAGACGGGACACGACCTGCCCAGCCTCTACAAGGAAACATCGCAGGGCGGACTGGCCAACCTGCCGCGCAAGAAGCGTGTTTGATTGGATACAAAAACAAAATAAGGATGACACCTTTCGGGGATGTCATCCTTATTTTGTTTTTGTATCCTTCGTGTGGGGCTTACTTGGCCACTTCCTCCATGAACTCCTTGCAGGGCTTGAAGTTGGGGATGTCGTGTGCAGGAACGATGAGAGTGGTGTTCTTGCTGATGTTGCGGGCGGTCTTCTCGGCGCGGTGCTTGAGGCCGAAGGTGCCGAAACCACGCAGGTACACATTCTCCTTAGCTATCAGCGTGCTCTTCACGGTGCTCATCATGCCTTCCACCACAGCCAACACGGTAGGCTGGTCCACACCCGTCTGCTGGGCGATGGCTCTTACCAATTCTACTTTTGTCATAGTCTTAACCTTATTTAGTTGTGTTATTGTAAATTGCAGGTGCAAAAGTAGGTGATTTATTTGATACCGACAAACTTTCCGCCTTTTTTCTTCGGTTTGCAGTCCGTTCTGCGGCTTCGGGGATAAACAGAACCCGCCGTGTTGTCGGGCAACGCGGCGGGTGGTGTGTCTGTGCGGAGTCAGGGGGGGCGTTACCATCCCTGTCCCCAGGCTGATTCCGGTTCGTTCTCCCAGCTTTCTTCGCGTGAGAGCGCGTCGCTTGCGTCGTAGTCTTTGCTGTGGTCGTAGGATATTTGCATCAGTGCGGAGTTGGTGTTGACCCCGATGATGTCGGTTTGGGGTTTGATATATGTTTTTTCCATGTCCGTATATTCTTAGTTATGGTTAGATGTGTTATTGTCCCGTTTTACTTGATTCGCTGGCCGAGGGTGTTGTATTTCACGCCGTTCTTCAGGATGACCACACGCTTGCCCTCGATGTAGGTGCCGTCCTTGGCGGTGGTCTTCGCGATGCCGCTTATGCCGGTCTGTGTGCCGTCCTGCAGGAACGAGAGGAAGTCGCGGGCCTCGGCGGCGGTGATGGCATCGGCGGGCAGGTAAGCCTTGCCGGCGGCAAGCTCCTTGCCCGAATCTTCGCCAATCCTGCCGAGGGCGGCGGTGTCACCCCCTTTGTTTACCAGGATATAGTCGCCGGTGGCAAGCGTTGTGGCGGCCACGGATGCCGCGAGCTTGTTGCCGGCGCAAACCTTGTCGCCCAGGGTGCCGTCCAGATTTACGGCCTGCATGCCCTTGCCCAGTCCGTTGGTGGGGACGAAGTTATAGGTTTCGCCGGATGTGCCCTTCAGGATAACGCCGGTGTTGGCGGGGATGGTTCCGCTGAGTGCGCTCAGCGTGGCGGTGCTGTTGTCTGCGGCAGTCACCTCATAAGCCGTCACGCCCTCGGGAATGCGGGTTGTGGCATAGCAGGAGAAGGTGGCATAACCCGTGCTGCCGATGGTGATGCTCTTCTGAAGGTGCGTGGAATCAACCTGCTCAAACTCCCATTGAACGGCGCTGTCTGTGGCATTGCTGCTGCCGCCGCTGGTTCTGTCCAGGGTGTTTGAAAGATAGTTTTTGTTGCCTATCGCGCCGCTTGCGATTCCCATGCCCATGGATTGCCCGCTCACGTTGTCATTGGGATGGCCGGAAAATGCGTAGGTCACCGTCTCTCCTGTGGTCACCCGCATGATGCGATACAGGCGGGGACAGTTATTATTTGAGTAGCTGCCATACACATCAGGCCTTGGGTTTGTTGCCAGTCCATAGCCGCCGCGGAAGCACCATATCTTGTATCTTACTTCCGTCGTGTCTCCGCCGGTACCCAACCCCAGGTTCTCCACATACCACACGTCGGTGTGCATGTCGCTCCCATCTACAGAAGTGCCATTTGAGAGTGCCGCTTTCCAGTTCTGATTCGATGTGTTTCCCGTCGGCAGATTCACGGGTGCAGTCAGATACTTGCCTTTGGCATCCGTATTGCTTCCCGCATATTTGATGCGGTAGAAGCTGCTTGGAAGGTCTGCCGTCGTGGCGGTTTGTGCCCATGCTCCCATGGCAGAGAGCATTACGCCAAGTGTGAGTAGAATTTTTTTCATAGATGTTTGATTATGATGATAGTGATAAAAAAAATGCCGGGGATGGGTGTGGGGCATAAGAAGTAAAAGGACACGCCGCACGGATGCAGCGTGTCCGATATGGACCACATCATCGGAACAAGAGATTCCGACGGCGGTTATGTCATTATGGCAAAACGGGGGGGTAAATGGTTGGTTGTCAGTGTATTGGTATGACCTTGCTTTCGCCTTTTGTTTAAAAGACGATGGGGCGAAAAAACAAGGGACAGACCTGAGACGTCTCATCTTTAACCATTTTTGTGCTACAAAAGTAGATATTATATAACAGATACGCAAAATTTTACGAGTTTTTTTTAAGGGAGCCGGCAATCTCCCCCGGCGGGAAACTACTGCGTCAGGGCGTAGATGGCGATGGCTCCGGCGGCGGCCACGTTCAGGCTGTCGGCACCGTGGTGCATGGGAATCATCACGGTGTGGGTGGCCTGGTCGATGGTCGGTTGGTCCAGCCCCCAGCCTTCCCCGCCCAGCACGATGGCCAGGCGCGGCACATGACGCTCGGCCAGCTGCCTTGGGGTGATGCTGTCCTTGCGCAGCGCCATGGCGCAGGTCTCGAAGCCCAGGGCGTGGAGCCTGTCCAGGGGCGTGAGGCCGTCGGCGGTGGGGGGCAGCCACGTCCAGGGCACCAGAAACACGCTGCCCATGCTCACGCGTATGGCGCGGCGGTTCAGCGGGTCGCACGTCTGCGGCGTGCACAGCACGGCATCGGCGCCCAGGGCCGCCGCCGAGCGGAACAGGGCGCCCACGTTGGTGGCGTCCACCACGGCGTCCAGCACCACCACGCGGCGTGCCCCCGCCACCACCTGTTCCGGCGTGGGCAGCTCGGGGCGCCGCATCACGCTCAGCACGCCCCGGGTGAGGGCGTAGCCCGTGAGGCCGGCCAGCGTCTCGCGCGTACCGATATATATAGGGGTGTCCTCGGCCAGGCGCTCCACGATGGGGGCGGCGTCCAGGCTCAGGTGTCGCTCTTCGCACAGCAGGCTCTGGGGCACATAGCCGGCATCCATGGCGGTGAGGATGACCTTGGGGCTTTCGGCCACGAACAGGCCGCGGCGCGGGTCCAGCCGGTTTTTCAGCTGGCGCTCGGTGAGGGCGGTGTAGGCGGCCACGCGCGGGTCGTCGGTCGAGGTGATAGGGATGATTTGCGGCATGTGAATAGGATTGTGGTCAGTTCAATCAGGGAATATTATTTTAACCAATTAACTGCTGATTTTTTTATTTCCTCAAACCAATGATTCTCGTCCATGCACTTTTCCACCAGTTCATTTGAATGCTCTAAAAAATGGCGTACCTGATGTGGATTCGGTGTATAGCTTACTTTGTAGCTATCTTCAAGCATTTTTTGAAATATATCTAATGGTAATGGAATAATTGTTGATTTCCCTCCATAGTATGATATATTTGTGCGGTGCAAAGTATAAAAGTGAGCAATACAGGCTTCATTTATCGTAGGAGCGATGAACAGGCAATAGCAAGGCTTGCCACTCGTCTTTTTTATTTTGCCTAAATGTCGGCTTACTGGTTCGCCCTCCATATCATATTGCTTTTGTCCGCTTGCCATTGTAACTTCAACAATAAGCATATAATCTCCATAGTCACATACGATGTCAGCCATATTTCCTTGTGCCGAAGAAAGAGGCTTACCGAAATCGTCAAAATTCAAGTTCGCCTTGATTTCTCCGCCATCAAGCATCGTCATAGCACGCCAAGTGTTCCATTCAAGCATCAACGGGGCATCGTATAATTCTTTCTTTTCTATTTGCCTGAATGTGTTTTGGATGTCATCATACAGCTTGTAGTCTTTGATTTCAATCACTTGCTGGCTCAAATTCTCTGTCTTCCTTTGCTCTGTGAGGTCTGCCAACAAATCTTTTAGTACAGATATTTCTGCATCTTGATTGAACGCGATTTGCGGGAAGTCTGTGTGCAATTTTGCGATAAGCCTTTGCCTATTGTCTGTCAGTAATTGTGGAACTGCCACATCTCCAAGATATGCAATATAGTCATGTTCGCTATCAATGAAACAGGGATTACGGTCTATTGTCTGTAGGATGTAATCGACATCCTCTATACGCTCCGGCACGATGCTTAACGATTTTCCAACGTGTGATACATTTACAAGACCTGTTGCACGCAAGTATCTGAAACAGGCATCCGCATAATCGCGCATATTGCCAGACTGCGTTCTTAGGAATTTGTCCAATGACGCATCGTTGCTTTCACGTGTTTGCGTCTCTCCGTTTATAATCCTTTCTTCGAAAATACGTGTAAGTTCGTTGCGCAGATATTCAGCCTTAAATGCCTTGTAACTTCCTTGGTGTTCAACCTTTGCAATACGAAAAGCCTCTATCTTTTGGACAATACTCTCAAAGTTGCGCCAATCCGTAAGTTGCATACCGAATATCTGCAACTCGTCAAATCGTAATGTACCCATGGTACGTACTAACCGTAGTATCTCCAAATAGGGCTTTACCCAAAAAGAGGCTGCTTTTGCAGTCGGCTTGTGATAAGGCGAAGGCACTTGAAACTTCAGCATTTGTCTAAGAAAAACTTCTTCTTTCCTTTTGGATGTCAACAAGGCTTGTCCTGCCGGGGTAATAGCGATACGAGGTGACAGAACAACGAGACCCAGAGACTTTGGCGCACGGTTTATCCTATCGCGTGCACTAAATGCAGGATCTTTCTCCCCTTCTCCATTAAAGAATTGCTCGTCGCGCAAAATATTCATGAAAGCACATTGTGTATCATTATCCCAACGGCTACCAGTGAAATGTTCAACAAGTAATCCAATTTCGGGTATCATCTTCTCCGGTGTACGAGGAGATGTCGTAAGAAACAACAATTGACTATCTATTCGTGCCATAAGGTTGTCTTGCTTCAAATAATCTTAATTGAGCGGTTTCCGGCTCGTTATAAACTGCATATTGCGATGAACAAACACGTATGTTATCCCAACATTTTCGATAATTAGCTACAACAATATGTTTTGCGGCAGCCTTGAATCTGTTTCGGATATTTACGGCATAGTTCTTCTCGTATTCATCTATTATATAACCTTTGTACAATTCTTCCGTTAAAGGAGTACGTCCTATAACCATTAATGCTTTGCAAGGGAGATTGGCAAAATCATTTGCCAATCGTCTATGGTTTTCTTCGTTGAAACCATCTTTGTATTCTTCATTTCCATAATCCGAGAAAATGCAATCATATGGAGGGTCTAAAAAAACGAAATCGTCAGCCCTGCATATATTGAACACATCACTATAATCTGTATTAAGAATCTCTGCACATTGTAACAATTTACTATGCGACAAAGTGACAGACTTGGTGTTAAGATGAGTATAACGGCCAAAAGGCACATTGAATTCCCCTTTGGCATTATAGCGTATCATCCCGGAATATGCCGTTTTATTGATGTAATAGTATAATAACGCATCCGAATAGGTTTTATCGGAAATTTCATTAAACATCGCTCGGAGACGATAATAAAGGTCTTCGTTTTTGTCTTCAACTCGTTCGTCTGGATGTAATGCCTTCAATGCATCAAACTCATGCCTGTTATTGGTGTATAACAATTCTATTTCATCAAGTTCCCTTCGCAGGTTAGAGTAGTCATCCCTTACTCCGCGATAAAACGTCATTAATTTTGTATTTATGTCATTGATAACGGCTTGCCGGGGCTCAAGATAGAAGAACATCGCTCCACCGCCAAAGAAAGGCTCGATGTAACGTCCTGTAAATCGAGGAATATGCCACATGATATTGGGAATTTCCTTTGATTTTCCTCCCCTGTATTTTATCATTGGTTTCATTTGGCTCTGCTAAATCTAATTTATAATTACAAAAATACGAAAAATCCGTGACATGTTGTTTTCCTGTGTTCATAAACTCGTATTTCTCTTGTTTGAAGCCGCCGGGGCCGTCCGGATTTCGGTTGTTGAAAAACGACTGCATGTTTCGGGCAAAACATGTTCATGTTTTTTGAAAACATCAACATGTTTTTGAAAAACATCAAGATGTTTTCGGAGGGGGCATATATCAAGAAAAACGGGCGGGGGCGTGTTTTCCGGGACAAAAGGACAGGATATCCGTATATTTTTGTTAATTTTGCACGCATAAGGTAGAAAGTCTATACATTATATAATATTACAGGAGCATGAAAGTACTGAAATTCGGAGGAACCAGCGTGGGCACCCCCCAGAGTATGCGCAGTGTGAGGCAGATTGTGGAGCAGGCTGCGCGGGAGGAAGAGGTGATAGTGGTGGTGAGCGCCTTGGGAGGCATCACCGACAAGCTGCTGCGCACGGCCGATATGGCTTTCCGGGGCGACAGCGCCTACAAGCGGGTGCTGGACGAGATTGTCGGGCGCCACGAGACGATGGTTCGGGAAATCATGCCGCAAGGGGGCAGGCGCGAGACGCTGTGGGCCGTGGTGAGCCAGCTGCTGGAGGAGCTCAGAAGCATCTACCACGGCGTGTTCCTCATCCGCGACCTTTCGGAGCGCACACGCGCCGGCATCGTGAGCTATGGCGAGCGCATCTCCAGCCGCATCGTGGCGGCGATGATCGACGGCGCCGAGTGGTTCGATTCGCGCGAGATCATCAAGACGGAGGTGAAGGGCGGGCGCAACCGCCTGGCCATGGAGATGACCTATGACAATGTGCGCCGCACCTGGCAAGGACCCATGCCGCGCATCAGCGTGATGGGCGGCTTCATCAGCACGGATGCCGCCACAGGCGAGATCACGAACCTGGGCAGGGGCGGCAGCGACTACACGGCGGCCATCGTGGCGGCGGCGCTGGATGCCCGCCGGTTGGAGATCTGGACCGATGTGGACGGCTTCATGACGGCCGACCCCCGCGTGATTTCCGCGGCCTACGTCATCCCCGAACTGAGTTATGTGGAGGCCATGGAGCTGTGCAACTTCGGCGCCAAGGTGGTCTATCCGCCCACCATCTATCCGGTGTGTGTCAAGAATATCCCCATCCTGATTAAAAACACGTTCAACCCCTCGGCTCCCGGCTCGATCATCAAGGCCCGGGTGAAGGCGGAACCCAACCGCTGCATCAAGGGGCTGTCGAGCATCACGGGCACCACGCTCATCACCATTGCGGGCCTGTCGATGGTGGGCGTGATTGGCGTGAACCGCCGCATCTTCGGCTGCCTGGCCGAGAACGGCATCTCCGTGTTCATGGTCTCGCAGGCCAGTTCGGAGAGCAGCACGTCGCTGGGCGTGAAGGACGGGGACTGCGAGCGGGCCTGCCGCGTGCTGGACAAGGAGTTTGAGAAGGAGATAGCCGACGGCAGCATGTTCCCCGCCCATGCCGAGAGCGGATTGTCCACGGTGGCCGTGGTGGGCGAGCACATGAAGCATACGCCCGGCATCGCCGGCAAGCTGTTCGGCACGCTGGGGCGCAGCGGCATCTCGGTAATCGCCTGTGCCCAGGGAGCCTCGGAGACGAACATCTCGTTTGTCATCCGGGAGGACTGCCTGCGCAAGGCCCTCAACGTCATCCACGACAGCTTCTTCCTTTCGGAATACAAGGTGCTCAACCTCTTCATCTGCGGCGTGGGCACGGTGGGCAGCAGCCTGATAGCCCAGATAGCCCATCAGCGCGAGAAGCTGAAGCAGGAGCTTCGCCTCGACCTGCGCGTGGTGGGTATCGCCAGCGGCCACAATGCCATGTTCAACCGTCAGGGACTGGACCTGGAGAACTGGCGCGAGGCGTTGGCCGGGAGCGAGGGCAGCGACACCGGACGGCTGATCGGCGAGGTGCTGGGCATGAACATCTTCAACTCCGTGTTCGTGGACTGCACCGCATCGGAGGAACTGGCCGCGCACTATCAGCAACTGCTTGAGAACAACATCAACATCGTGGCGGCCAACAAGGTTGCCGCCAGCGGACGATACGAGGATTACCTGCGGCTGAAGGAGACGGCCAACAAGCGCGGCGTGAAGTTCCTCTTCGAGACCAACGTGGGCGCCGGCCTGCCCATCATACGCACCATCAACGACCTGGTGCACTCCGGCGACCGCGTGCTGCGCATCGATGCCGTGCTCTCCGGCACGCTCAACTTCATCTTCAACACCATTTCCGCCGACATCCCCTTCTCCCAAACCGTCCGCATGGCCAAGGAGCAGGGATACAGCGAGCCGGACCCCCGCATCGACCTCAGCGGAAAAGACGTGCTGCGCAAGCTGGTCATCCTGTCGCGCGAGGCCGGCTACCGCATAGAGCAGTCCGATGTGGAGCAGAACCTGTTCGTGCCCCGCGAGGTGATGGACGGAACCATCGAGGACTTTTGGCGGAAACTGCCCTCGCTGGACGAAAAGTTCGAGCAGATGCGTGCCCCCCTGGCCGCGAAAGGCATGAAATGGCGCTATGTGGCCACCATCGAGAACGGCAAGGCCTCCACGGGTCTTCAGGAGATTCCCCTGGGCCACCCCTTCCACGAGCTGGAAGGCTCGAACAATGTGGTGATGCTCACCACCGAGCGCTACAACAAATATCCCATGCTCATCCAGGGCTATGGCGCCGGTGCCGGCGTGACGGCAGCCGGCGTGTTCAGCGACATCCTGTCTCTGGCGTAATAGAATTAAGGAGAAAGGCGCACAATGAAATACATCATCATCCTGGCCGATGGCATGGCCGACTGGCCGATACCCGCACTCGATGGCAAGACCATCGTGGAGGCGGCCCCCACGCCTCACTTCGATTTGCTCGCAAGGCGCGGACGCATGGGCCGGTTGAAGACCGTGGCCGACGGCTTCCATCCGGGCAGCGAGGTGGCCAACAGCAGCATCCTGGGCTATGACCAAAGCAAGGTGTACCAAGGGCGCGGCCCGCTGGAGGCCGCCAGCATAGGTGTGGAGCCGGAATCCGATGCCTTGGCCATGCGATGCAACCTGGTGTCGCTGACCGCCGACGGCCTGCTGAAGAACCATTCGTGCGGACGGCTGGAGACGGAGGACGCCGACATTTTAATAAAGTACCTGCAGGAAAACTTGGGCGACGGGCGCGTCAGCTTCCACACGGGTACGCAGTACCGCCACCTGCTGGTGGTGCGGGGCGGAGACAGCCGCCTGGACTGCACGCCGCCCCATGATGTGCCCCTCACGCCCTGGGCCGACCATCTGCCCCGTGCCCTGTGTCCCGAGGCCGAACCTACGGCCGCTTTGCTGCGGGACCTGATGCTTAAGAGCCAAGACCTCCTCGGGAATCATCCGCTCAACCTGCAGCGCATCGCCGAAGGTCAGGACCCTGCCAACTGCATCTGGCCGTGGGGCGGAGGCTATCGCCCGCAAATGGAGACCATCCCCCAACGCTTCCCGTGGATTAAGCGCGGAGCCGTCATCACCGCCGTCGACCTGATTCGCGGCATAGGCCGGTATGCGGGGCTGGAAGTCATCCGTGTGCCCGGTGCCACCGGCCTGTGGGACACCGACTTCGAGGGCAAGGGCGAGGCCGCCATCACCGCACTGCGCAACGGCAACGATTTCGTATATGTGCATGTGGAAGCCCCCGATGAGGCCGGACACGACGGAGACCTGGAACTGAAACTGGGCACGGCACGCGACCTGGATGCCCGTCTGCTGGCTCCCCTCCTGCAACACCTGGGCGTGAGCATCGAAGGGGGCACCGCCGACGCTCCGCTGCTGCTGGACGGCGAGCCCGTGGCCATCGCCCTGCTGCCCGACCATCCCACGCCGGTAGCCCACCGCACCCATACCGCCGAGCCTGTGCCCTTCGTCATCCTGCGTCCCGACACGGTGGCCGACGACACCACGCATTACAGCGAGAGCGAGGGCTGGCGTGGTGCCTATGGCCTGCTGGAGAAGGACGGGTTCATCAAAGAGTTTTTACGGAAATAACCCTTGTTTTATGAAATACTACAGCACCAATGGCCGGGCACCCCTGGCCACCTTGAAGAAAGCCGTGCGGAAAGGTCTGGCCGAGGACCGCGGTCTTTACATGCCCGAACGGCTGGTTGCACTTGACGCGTCCTTCCTCAATAATATGAAGGACATGAGCCTTCAGGAGATGGGCCTGCACGTGGCCACCGCCTTCTTTGGGGAAGATGTGGATGCCGTCGCGCTCAAGCGTATCGTGGACGAGACCCTCTGCTTCCCCATCCCGCTGGTGGAGGTGGAGAAGGGCATCTACAGCCTGGAACTCTTCCACGGCCCCACGCTGGCCTTCAAGGATGTGGGCGCCCGCTTCATGGCACGCATGCTCCGCTATTTCGGCGGTGCCGAGGGCACGGGCACGGTGAATGTGCTGGTGGCCACCTCGGGCGACACCGGCAGCGCCGTGGCCAACGGCTTCTTGGGTGTGGACGGCGTGCACGTCTATGTGCTGTATCCCAAGGGAAAGGTCAGCCCCATCCAGGAGTGCCAGTTCACCACCTTGGGCCAAAACATCACGGCCATCGAGGTGGACGGCGTGTTCGACGACTGCCAGGCACTGGTCAAGAGTGCCTTCGTGGACGAAGAACTCAACCGCCATATGGCGCTCACCTCGGCCAACAGCATCAACGTGGCCCGCTTCCTGCCCCAAAGTTTCTATTACTTCCACGCCATCGCGCAACTGCAGCGGATGGGCTATGATGCCGCACGTCAGGCGGTGTGCTGCGTGCCCAGCGGAAACTTCGGCAACATCTGTTCGGCCTTGTTCGGCCACAAGATGGGCATGCCCGTCAAGCGTTTCATCGCGGCCAACAACAGCAACGACACCTTCTTCCGCTTCCTCCGGACGGGCGACTACCAGGCCAAGGCCGGCGTGGCCACCATCGCCAATGCCATGGACGTGGGCGACCCCTCGAATTTCGCCCGCATCTGGGACCTTTACGGCAAAGATGTGGAGGCCATCCGCCGCGACATCACAGGCACCACCTACACCGACACGCAGATTGCCGACACGCTGCGCACCTGTCTCGGCGAAACGGGCTATCAGCTCGACCCCCATGGTGCCTGCGGCTATCGCGCCCTGAAGGAGAACCTGCAGCCCGGCGAGGTGGGCTTCTTCCTTGAAACCGCACATCCGGCCAAGTTCAAGGACACCGTGGAGGCCGTCACCGGCCATGAGGTGTCCGTCCCCGAGCGCCTGCAGGCCTTCATGAAGGGAGAGAAGCAGAGCGTTGCCTGCTCCAGGGACTTCGCCGACTTCAAGGCTTTCCTGCTCAGCCGTTGACCTGATAGAAATGGCATCCACATTGTAGGGGCGGATGGGATATGTTTTCCCCGTGTAATTCATCGAATCTTATGCAAAAAATCTTAGAGAAATTAGGAATAACGCAACTCAACCCCATGCAGCAGGCCTCGCACGAGGCTTTCCGCAGAGGTGGGAACATGGTGCTGCTCAGCCCTACGGGGTCGGGCAAGACGCTGGCTTATCTGCTGCCCCTGTTGCAAAGTATGGACCCGAAGGCCGATGAGGTGCAGGCCCTGGTGCTGGTGCCCTCGCGCGAACTGGCCATGCAGACGCAGCAGGTGGCCGCACGTGCCGCCACGGGCATCCGCTCGCTGGCCGTCTACGGAGGCCGCCCCGCCATGGACGAGCACAGGCAGATGAACGGCCTGCGCCCGCAACTGATTATCGGCACGCCCGGCCGTATGCTCGACCATCTGCAGAAGGGCAACATCACGGCCGACGGCGTGCGCTGCCTGGTGATAGACGAGTTTGACAAAAGTCTGGAGTTGGGCTTCCAACAGGAGATGCAGGCCGTGACCGAATACATGCCGGCCAAGGTGCGCAAGGTGCTGCTCAGCGCCACGGACAGCGACAAGATTCCCCATTTCGTCGGGGAGATGGGCGGAGCCGTGCGCCTTGATTTCCGTGGCGAGGGCGAGGCCCGCGAGCGTATAGACCGGTATGTGGTGCATTCGCCCGTCAAGGACAAGCTGGAGACCCTGGCCGCCCTGCTCCGCACACGAGGCCGCGAGCGCAGCATCGTGTTCCTGGGCTATCGCGAGAGCGTGTTGCGCGTGGCCTCTTTCCTGGCCCGCCAAGGCTTCGCCGTGTGCGATTTTCATGGCGGCATGGACCAGAAGACGCGCGAGCGCAACCTGTTCCGCTTCGCCTCGGGCTGCAGCAATGTGCTGGTGAGCACCGACCTGGCCTCACGCGGACTGGACATCCCCGACGTGGACAACGCCATCCACTACCACCTGCCCCAGGACGAGGCCACCTACACCCACCGCATCGGGCGCACGGCACGGTGGGATGCCACGGGGCGCAGCTTCCTGCTGCTCGGTCCCGAGGAGACCTTCTCTTCCGACGTCGACCTGGAGGAATACGGGATTCCCGAACGTCTGCCCGCTGTGTTGCCCCCGGATTGGGACACCTTATATATAGGGCGCGGCAAGAAGGACAAACTCTCGCGCGGCGATGTGGCCGGCTTCATGATGAAGGTGGCCGGACTGGAGCGCGACGACCTGGGCACCATCCGCCTGCATGACCACCATGCCTTTGTGGCCGTGCGCCGCAATCGCGTGACCGAGACCTTGGCACGCATCCGCAATCAGAAAATCAAAGGCATGAAAACCATCATCGAACGTATCAAAGCATAAAAACATCCACAAAGACACGTCCCCGCTTTGTGGCAGCCATCTTATATCATGTCCTTTATCAACTTTCTCAGAAACTGGACGCTGCCCGTGGCCATCGCCACGGGAGCGGCGGGCTATGCCCTGTTTCATCTGACGACAGCCCTGGACGCCGTCAGCGACTGGTATGTGCTGCACAACAACCTGCTGCTGAGTGTGCTCAACTTTCTGGTGCTTTACTTCACATTCTGCAAGATAGACTTCCGCAACATGCGCCCTGTGCCTTGGCACCTGCACATCCTGATGGCACAGACGTTCATGGGCATCGTCGTGCTGTCCGGCGTGCTCTTTCTCACGGGCCATCCGCAATGGCTGGTCTTGGGTCAGGCCATGCTCATGTGTGTCATCTCGCCGAGCGCCAGCGCCGCCGCCGTGGTCACGGGCAAGCTGGGCGGACACCTGGAACAGATGATCACCTTCACCCTGCTGGGCAATGTGCTCAGCGCGGTGCTCATCCCCACGATGCTGCCCCATGTGGCCGCCGCCGGCACGGAGATCGGTGCCTGGGCTTTGGGGATGAAGATGCTGTGGAAGGTGGTGGTGGTGCTGTTGGTGCCCATGCTGGCGGCGTGGCTCACGCGCCATGTGGCGCCCCGTGTGCATGAAAAAATCGTGGCCACGCGCAACCTGAGTTTCTATATGTGGGCGCTGTGCCTGATGCTGGTGAGCGGCACGGCGGTGAAGGGCGTGGTGGACCTGTGGAGCGAGACGCCGCTGTGGCTGTTGCTGGCCGTGGCCTTCGGCTCGGCGCTGGCGTGTGTCGTGCAGTTCGCCGTGGGCAAACGGTTAGGGGGCCGCACGGACCACCGCATCGAGGCCGGTCAGGGTCTGGGGCAGAAGAACACCACCTTTGCCATCTGGATAGCCGCCTCGTTCCTGCATCCGCTGGCCTGCCTGGGCCCCGGATGCTATATTTTGTGGCAGAACCTGTTCAACAGTTGGCAGATTCAGCGCTACGAGAAGAGCCGCCGTTAAAGGGGGGCGACCACGCGCCACGTGCCGTCCTTCTCTTTTCTTATTTTCAGGTCGATGCTTTTGACTTGGTCTTTCAGGGTGACGATGGCTTCGTCGCCCTTTTCTTTTACTTCGGCCACGGAGGCCTCTTTCAGGATGCGCCGGATGATGTCCTTTTGCACGGGGGCCACATCCTTGGCCGCCTTCCGTGCATCCTCCATGGCGCTTTGCAGCTCGTCGGCCGTCATGTCGGCATAGCCGGCGGTGAGCTTGATGATGGACTCGGCATCCATGGTGCCGATGGCTTCCAGGTAGGCTTCCGCGGCCTCCTTGGGTGTTTTGGGGTTTGTGTCCGCGCCGCAGGCCGCCGGCAGGGTGATGATGGCGGTCAGGGCCAGGGCAGTCCATGTCTTTTTCATGTTCATGGTTGTGGGATGGGTGTTTGTATTACCTTACGAAGGTAGCGAAAATGTGTGTACAATTCTTGCTTTTATAAAGAAAGTTCCTTGTTTTTATGCAGAGGACGGTTGTGTAATATGGTATTCGCCCAAATAATACGTCCGTTGTTTGATAACGAAAAGATTGGGAGCATTTTTTTAAACTCCTGTTTGCCTGTTTCTGATGAATTGTGTATCTTCGTTGTCAGAGTGACCGTGAAAACCTGAACAGACGAAGACATTACCTAAAAACATACTCGTCACTATGAACTTACTACGACAAACAAGTATGGCCATGTTCATGGCCCTTGCCCTGCCTGCTGCCGCCCATTGCGCGAACATTGAAGGCACGGCTGCCGTCAATTCCGTGCGCAAGCACGGCATGCTGGCCGTGGACCGGCCCCATCTGGAGATTTACCGCGGCGACAAGAGCGCCTTTCTGACGGTGAAGGCCGACACGGACTTCACCTTTACCACTGCGGATGCGGAGGCAGAGAACCCCTTGGTGCGCGTGACGCGCGTGAACAATGAACTGCTGCGCTTGGATGTCTGCGACCCCGACGCCAAGAAAAACGCTTCCACCCATCTCATCCTGCGCTCGGCCGACGGGCGTGAGCTGCGCGTGCCCGTGCGGCGTCTGACCTCTGTGAGCGCAGCCGACCGCGACTATATGACGCGTAAGGCACCGTCCATCACCGTGACGTGGAGCGAGCCGTTTTCGTACGAGAGCATCCGTTCCATCAGCACGCATAAGGGTCCCTATCTGGGCAACGGCGACGTTGGCGTGCTGGCCCACACCGACTATAAGACGCAGACGTTGAAGATATCGAAGGTGGACTTCGTGAGCGACGGCTTCAACGACTGGGCCGGCAATGGCGCTACGGCGCTGCCCGTGGGCGGCGTGAAGTTCACCGTGGAGGGTGCCAAGAATTCCTCTTCGTTCAGCTACACGATGGATGAGGCCAACGCCCAACTGCGCATGACCACCGGCACGGCCAATCCGGTGCGGATGACCTCGTGGCTCTCGCGCGGCAGCAACTGGCTGGTGACGGAGCTTACCACCACTTCGGAGACACCCGTGAAGGTGTCGGTGGAGACCTATGCCGACAGCACCTACGAAGCCTACAAAGCCTTGGCCAACCTTTATGGCGATGTGATGCAGGTCACGCGCATCACCAAACAGGTGGACGTGAACTGGAAGTCACGCGCCGCCATCACCTCGCGTGTGCTGGGCGCCGACGTGCTGGCCACGGCCAAGACCACGAGCATGGCCTCGAACGAGTTTGAGGTGACCAACGCCGCACCCGTGTATGTGGTGACGATGGTGTCGGGCGGCGGCAAGACCAACAACCCGCAGACCAAGTGGGCGCGCGACGAGGTGGACGCCATGACGGTGGAGCGCCTGGACAGCCTGCGCCTTGACCTGGCCGACTGGTGGGCCGACATGTGGGCCCGCTCCTATGTGGAGACGGGCGACGAGGTGCTTGACCGACAATACCTGGCTTCCATCTATCAGATGGCTTCGGCTCTGGATGCCAACTCGCCCGCGTGCCCCGGCATGTTTGGTGTATGGAACATGGAGGACGAGATGATGCACCACGGCGACATCCACTTGAACTATAACACGCAGAGTGTGTTCTATAACGTATATTCCAGCAATCGCCCCGAGCTGGCCAACTCCTTCTACACCTTTGTGGAGAAGATGATTCCCGAGGGCCGCCGCCGTGCGAAGAATGACATGGGGAAGGTGCATTCCTCGCTGGCCGGAAAGTCATGCCGCGGTATCCTGTTCCCCGTGAGCGCCATGGGCATCGGCGCCTTCTTCGGCGATTATTGGAACCAGTCCATCAACGCGCCTTTCAACGTGCCGCTCTTCAACTTCGGATATGAGTACACGATGGACATGGACTTCCTGCGCGACCACACCTACCCCTACCTGCGCGAGATAGGCGACTTCTATGAGGACTATATCTGGAAGGAACCCTACGGCGACAGCTACCGCTATTGCATCCGCACCGGCGCCCACGAGGGTTCATGGGACCTGAACCCCTCGTCGGATGTGTGCTTCGTGGAGCTTACTTTCCGCCTGTTGGTGAAGTACAGCGAACTCTTGGGCGTGGATGCCGACCGCCGCGACTTGTGGAACGACATCCTCGGCCACCTGCCCACCTATCAGGTGATGATGCCCCAGCACCAGCCCAACCAGGGAAAACCCGTCATTTCCAAGAACGAGAGCGAGGCCGGATGGGATTTCCCCAACCACGCCATCAACTTGCACTGCATCTATCCCACGGAGGTGCTCAACCGCTACTCGCCGGCCGACAGCGTGGAGTATGGCCGCAACACCGTCTATTATTATGAGGTGGATCAGAACGGATTCACCGAGTGTGCCCACGAACTGGGCATGAACGCCTTTGGCATGGCTGCACGCATGGGCGGCTTCGACCCCAACATGCTGCTCTCGAAATTGCGCGTCTGGGCCGACCGGGCCATGAAGAATCTGGTGGTGTGGGAAGGCATGGAGAAGATTTCCATTATCGAGAGCGTGAACTCGATGATGATGGAGAGCACGAACGGTATCCTGCTCTTCTATCCCTGCTGGCCCGAGGGGCGCAAGGCTTCGTTTACCCGCCTGCGTGCCAAGGGCGCCTTCCTGGTGAGTGCCGCCTACGACGGCAGCGAGGTGCAGCCCATCGAACTCTTGAGCGAAAAGGGATGCCCCTGCACCTTCACCAACCCCTGGCCCGGCCAAGAGGTGACGGTGAAGGCCGGTGGAGTGGCGCAGCCCCTGACGCAGGACGGCGACCGTTTCACCTTCGCCACCACGGCAGGCACCACCTACACCATCAGCAAGCGATAAACCAACCAACAAGAACCCTTAAAACACATTTGTCATGATGAATACACTACGACAAACAAGTATGGCCATGTTCATGGCCGCAGCCTTGCCAGCCACAGCCGACCGCGTGGATTTTGAAGCCCTGCCTCAGGCAGAGTCCGTGAGCCTGACCCTGGATGCCGGCATCAGCGGCCTGGTGCGCTGGGCCGACGGCACCACCGAGACCGTCACCTTCGACGGCACACTAAAGACCATCCAACTGAAATCATCCGCCTTCAGCATCGAGACCGCCGAAAGCATCCGCTATGTGGTGTGCCCCGACAATCCGCTGACAAGCATCGACCTCACGAATGCCCCCTATGTGCGGGGCCTGTATGCCCGGAACTGTCGGCTGACGGACCTTAAGCCCGGCGTGGCCACCGCCCTGAATGTGCTGCACGTCTCCGGCAATCCCGCTTTGGGCGAAAAGCTGGCATCGCTCTCGCTGCCCGCGCTCAGCTTCCTGGGTGCCGCCGAGTGCGAGCTGTCCCAACTGCCCGGTGCCGATGCGGTGCCCGCCTTGGAGGGCCTTTGGGCGTGGGGCAACAAGCTTACCTCCGCACCCGTGGTGGGGAGGACGAACTGTGAGCAGGCGCTTCTGCAGGACAACCGGCTCTCCACCCTTGCCGTCTCGCCTGCGCTCCGCACCCTTTGCGTGTCGGGAAACAAGTTGCGCCGGCTCGACCTCAAGGCATGCAACCGCCTGGAGACCCTCGATGCCGCCCACAACATCGTGCGCATCCTCTATACCTCGCCCGCCAGCGCCTCCACGCTGCGCTACCTGTATGTCAACGACAACGCGCTGGACTATGCCGACATGCCCACGCTGTCGGATGCCGACGGGAACTGTTACCTGACCGATATGGCGCTCGACACCCAGGCCGAGCTGAAGATCGCCTCTACGCTGCAACCGGATGCCGAGGTGAGCCTGGCCACGTTCGTCGCCGCCAACCAGTGGGGCAAGCAGCTTGAGGCTGAGGTGACGTGGACGGACAAGGACGGCAATGCCCTCGTCCCCGGCAAGGACTATGTGGACAAGGGCGGCTATGTCTACACCTTCCTGAAGGGCTTCGACGGGGTGAAGGCCACCGCCACCTGTGCCGACTATCCCGGCATGACGCTCGTCACCGGCGAAATGCACGTCAACGCCCCCACGGCCATCGCGGGCGTGAATGACGACAATGCCGCCTTGAACATCACGGTTGACGGTTGCCGGCTCAGCGTGTCGGCAGACAGTCCCGCTCTGGTGACGGTGAACGATGCCGCAGGCCGTGTGTTGCGCTCGGGTGTGCTCCGGGGCACCTGGACGGCTCATCTGCCCGCAGGCGTCTATCTGGTGAACAGCCGTAAAGTGGTTGTTGGTAACGGCTTGTCTAACTAAGAAATTCCCTAATTCGTAATATGAAAAAGAATATGATTTGCGGAGCCTTGGTGCTCCTCCTTCTGGCTCCCGCCACGGCACAATCCAAGACAGCCGCCGACGGGCGCAAGCATGGCCTGCTGGCCGTGGACCGGCCCACCATCGAGGCCTGTCGCGGCGACAAAAGCGCCTTCCTGAGTGTGAAGGCCGCCGGCGAGTTCACTTTCACCACCGCCGATGCCGGTGCCGAAAACCGGATGTTCAGCGTGACACGGGTGACCGATGACCTGCTCCGGCTTGACTTCAGCGAACCGATGGCTGACACCGATGCCGCCGTCGACCTCATCCTCCGCTCCGCCGACGGGCGCGAACTGCGTGTGCCCGTGAAGCGCATGGCCTCCGTGTCCGGAGCCGACCGCGACTACATGAAGCGCAAGGCCCCGCTCATCACCGTGAACTGGACGGCTCCTTTCTCCTATGAAAGCATCAAGACGAACCATGCGCCCAAGGGTCCCTACCTGGGCAACGGCGATGTGGGTGTGGTGGCCGCCACCGACTACAATGCCCACATGTTGCGCATCTCGAAGGCCGACTTCGTGACCGACGGATGGAGCGACTGGGCCGGTTCGGGCGCCTCCGCCCTGCCTGTGGGCGGTGTCAACTTTATCGTTGAGGGAGAGAAGAACGCCTCCGCCTTTTCCTATACGATGGACCAGCCCAATGCCCGCCTGTGCATGACCAGCGGCACCGACCGCCCCGTGGAGATGACCTCGTGGGTGGCCCGCGGCAGCAACTTCCTGGTGACCGAGCTGACCACCGCGTCGGCCACGCCCGTGAAGGTGAGGGTGGAGACCTACGCCGACAGCACCAATGCCACTTACTCCTCCGTTGCCGCCCTTTACGACAACGTGATGCAGGCCACCCGCATCACCCGCAGGGACAACGTGGCGTGGACATCCCGCGCCGCCATCACCTCGCGCGTGGTGGGCACCGATGTGGCGGCTGCCTACAAAACGTCCCGCAAGGCCTCCAACGAGTTCGAGGTGAGCAGCGCGGCACCCGTGTATGTGGTGACCATGGTGTCGGGCGGCGGCAAGACGAACAACCCCGAGGCCAAGTGGGCCCGCGACCAGGTCAACGCTATGGACGAGGCCAAGGTGGACAGCCTGCGCGGCAGCCATGCCGCCTGGTGGACTGACATGTGGGCCCGCTCCTATGTGGAGACCGGAGACCCCGTGCTCGACCGCCAATACCTCACCTCCGTCTATCTGCTGGCTTCGGCGCTCGACAAGGACGCTCCTGTGTGCCCCGGCATGTATGGCGTGTGGAACATGGAGGACAACATGATGTATCACGGCGACATCCACCTCAACTATAACACGCAGGGCGGTTTCTACAGCCTCTACTCCGCCAACCGTCCCGAGCTGGCCATGCCCTTCTACCGCTTCGTGGAGCTGATGATTCCCGAGGGGCAGCGCCGTGCCAAAGGAGACTTGCAGAACGTGCACAGCTCGCTGGCCGGAAAATCATGCCGCGGCGTGCTCTTCGCCACCAGCGCCCTGGGCGTGGGAGCCTTCTATGGTCCCTATTGGATGCAGACCATCAACGCCCCCTTCAACGTGCCTTTCTTCAATTGGGGGTATGAATACACGGGCGACATGGATTTCCTGCGCGAGCATACCTATCCCTTCCTGCGCGAGATAGGCGATTTCTATGAGGACTATCTGGAAAAGGAACCTTACGGAGACACTTACCGCTATTGCATCCGCACCGGTGCCCACGAGAACTCCTGGGACCTCAATCCCTCGTCCGACCTCTGCTTCGTGGAACTGACCTTCAAGATGCTGCTCAAGTATAGCAAGCTGCTGGGCGTGGATGCCGACCACCACGACCTGTGGAACGACATCGTGGGCCACCTGCCCACCTATCAGGTGATGATGCCCCAGCATACGCCCAACCAGGGCAAGCCCATCTACTCCAAGAACGAAAGTCCCGAGGGATGGGACGCTCCCAACCATGCCATCCAGATGCACCCCGTGTATCCCACTGAGGTGCTCAACATCGACTCTCCCGCCGACAGCGTGGAGATTGCCCGCAACACCATCTATTATTATGAGGTGGACCAGAACGGTTTCACCGGCTGCATGAACGAGCTGGGCCTGGGTGCCTTCGTGATGGCCGCCCGCGTGGGCCTCGATCCCGACATCCTGCTGGCCAAGATGCGCGAGCTGGCCGACCGCGCCGAGAAGAACCTGCTCATCCACGACGGCCACCACTGCCTGGAGAAGACCGCCATCATCGAATCCATCAACTCGATGATGCTGCAGAGCACCAACGAGACGCTGCGCTTCTTCCCCTGTTGGCCCAAGGGCCGTCCCGCCTCGTTCACCCGTCTGCGCACCAAGGGCGCTTTCCTGGCCTCGGCCATTTATAACGGCGAGGAGGTGATGTCCGTCGAGCTGTTCAGCGAGAAAGGGAATCCCTGCCGCTTCGTCAATCCCTGGCCGGGTCATGAGGTGGAGGTGATGGCCGACGGCGCCAAACAGAATGTTACGGCCCTCGGAGAAGACAAGTTCACCTTCCCCACCGTGGCCGGCACCACCTACACCATCCGCAAGCGTTGAGCGGCGTGTGAAGGCCGACAAAACGGTTGAGGCCGTTTCGTGATGTACAGTGCCCCAAAAGTCCTGCAGGACTTTTGGGGCACTGTCTTGTTGGCGGAGAAAAAACATCAACACGTTTTTGAAAAACATGTTCATGTTTTTCAAAAAGATGAACATGTTTTCACCGACACATCAACATGTGTTTTATGTGTCGGTGAGAGCGAAAAGTTTCTGTACCAGACGGGGCAGGCCGTAACGATCCACTTCGTTGAGGGGCACCCAGCGGTAATCCCCGGGCAGGGTGGGGCGCCGGTCCGCTTCCACACGGTAGGCGTCGGCGAGGAGCACCTGGTGGCTGAGCACATGCTTCATGCCCGAGCGGAGCAGCACGGCCCCTTCCGCCCAGGGGGGCAGCGCGGCGGTCCCGCATCCCGTGACCTCCATCATGTAGGGCTCCCACAGCCCTTGCCAGATGTCGCCTCCCGGCCGCCGGCGCAGTGCCACGCAGCCCCCGCATTCCACCCACAGATAGATGAAACGCCGTTCGCGTTGCTTCACCTTTCCCTGTTTCACGGGATGGTTTTCGGCTGTTCCGTCGGGATATACGGCACAGTAGACGTTGAGCGGGCACTCGCCGCATTGCGGGTTCCGGGGCGTGCAGACCATGGCGCCGAGGTCCATCATCGCCTGGTTCCAGTCGGCGGCCCGGTCGGGCGGCAGGATGTCGCGGGCCAGATCGCGGAAGAGGCGCTGCCCCTGCGTGGTGTCGATGGGCGTGGCGATGGCATAGAGGCGGCTGAGCACCCGGTAGACGTTGCCGTCCACCACGGCCTGTGCCTCGCCGAAGCACAGGCTGGCGATGGCTGCCGCCGTGTAGGGACCCACGCCCGGCAGCCGGATGATCTCGGCATACGTCTGCGGGAACGCGCCCATGGCGGCGATGAGCTTGGCGGCGCGGTGCAGGTTGCGTGCGCGGCTGTAGTAGCCCAGCCCCTGCCACAGGCGCATCACCTGTTGCTCGTCGGCTCCGGCCAGCCGATCCACGGTGGGCCAGGCGGCCACGAAGCGTTGCCAGTAGGCCATGCCCTGGCTGATGCGTGTCTGTTGCATGATGATTTCCGAGAGCCATACGCGGTAGGGCTCCGGGTCGGTGCGCCACGGCAGTTCGCGCCCGTGCCGGGCGAACCATCCCAGCAAGGGCGCGTGCAGGTGGTTGTGGTCTGTTTTGCTCATGGGGAACAAAGGTACTCAATATCTTCGGGAAATCTCGAAGTGTGAACGGGATACTTTTGCCGTACAACCCGATATTTGCCGTTCGCGTCCGGGCTTCAAAGGCTTTTCAGGATTAGGACGTTGGCCTTGTCGACGGCCGAGGTGTCGAGGCTGGCGAGGTAGATTTGCGTGGTGGTCTCGGAATCGTGCCCCATCCCCTCGCTGATGATGCTCAGGGGGATGCCCTTGGCTTTGGCGGCTGACGCCCAGCTGTGGCGGGCCACATACATGGTCAGGCGGAAATTGAGGTTGAGCAGATTGGAAACCTGTTTGAGGTTCCGGTTGATGGAGTGGCCGGCATTGCGGTAGGTGCAGCGTTCGTTGGTGCCCGGCCGGCGGATGATGGGCAGCAGATAGTCGGACTTGTTTTCCGGGTATTTGCCGAGGACAAGCTGCATGTCTTTTACCCATTCGATGGTAAGTTGTTGTCCGGTCTTGTGGCGACGGTAGGTGATGTAACCGTTTCTGAGGTCGGATTTCTTCAGAAAAGCCATGTCGATGAAGCTCATGCCGCGGAGATAGAAGCTCATCATGAACATGTCGCGGGCAAAGTCCAGGATGGGGGAGGCCGACAGGTCCAGCACTTTGATTTTCTTGATCACGCTCAGGGGCAAGGCTCTTTTCACGGTTTTGTCAATCCCGGTGTAGACATGGCGGAAGGGGTTGCGGTTCTCGATGACCTCGTCCTCGACGGCACGGTTGTATACGGCGCGGAGAATGCGGGTGTAGAAGGAGATGGTGTTGGGCACTACTCCCCGCTTGCGGTGCCATGCCTCGTAGGATTCCATCACTTCGGAGGTGATGCAATCGAGCATGATGTCTTCATCCTGCCTGAACTTCTTGAAACTGACGAGGGCGGACCGGTACGTCTCGGCCGTCCTGACCTTGCCGTTGCGGCTCAGCCTGGCGATGACGCCCTCCATGAAGTTGAACAGGGAATAGTCCCGGGCGTAGTGGCCGAACTCGTCGATTACATCATCCGCGCTGTACGATAGCCCGTTGGTATCCAGCCTCCGGTAGATTTTGGTCAGTCTTTCCAAGTCCCACCGGATGCGCTCGCGGATGGAAAGGATAAGGGACCTGCGCTCGCTTCCGTGGGATGTCGTCACCATGGAGCGTTTCTCGTCCCATTCCGTGGGGAACACGTGATAGCCGGTCAGCAATTGGCGCACCTTGCGCTCATGGATAACCTGGTAGTAGATGGTGCCTTCGCGGTCTTCGACCGTCGAAGGGCGGAATTTTACTTTTATTGATGCCATAGATTTGATTGTTGGTTAGGTGTTTCCGGCTATTTATGGATAACGCGAGTCCGGTGAAATCGGAATAAGCCCGGAACGGGGTCGTTTGTCCGCGAATATAAGCAATGTCCGGAATGTCGTAAACCGGGAATCGAACAGGAACAACCTTGACCGTTTTTCCCGTTCTTCCCCGATGCTTCAGGGAGGAGAGCTAAATTCATCATGCTCACGTCAGATAAGGAGGGTGAAGAAAAATACTGCATTATTTTGGCTTTTGCTTAAGCGGAAAGGAAAATAATACATATATTTGCGGAAACAAAACAAAGGGAAAGACATTGGAAAAGATTGCAAGTTTTCAGATAAACCACGAGGCACTTTTGCGTGGTGTCTATGTGAGTCGTAAGGACCGGGTGGGAGGCGAGACGGTCACCACCCTCGATATCCGGATGAAGGAACCCAACCGCGAGCCCGCCATGGGGCAGGGAGCCATACACACCATCGAGCACCTGGCCGCCACCTATCTGCGCAATGATGCCGAGTGGGGGCCGCGCATCGTTTATTTCGGCCCCATGGGTTGCCTCACGGGCTGTTATCTGCTGGTCCGGGGCGATGTGGAGAGCAGCGAGATGGTGGACATCATCCGCCGCACCTTCCAATTCGTGGCCGACTTCGAGGGCGACATCCCCGGTGCCGCACCCCGCGATTGCGGAAACTGGCTGCTCCACGACCTGCCCATGGCTCGTTGGGAGAGCCGGCGCTATGTGGACGAAGTGCTGGCGGATATCCGTCCCGAGAACCTTGTTTACCCCGAATGACCGACAATGAGTAAGCCTCGTATCCTGCTTGTCTACACCGGTGGCACCATCGGCATGGGCATCAACGAGCGCACGGGAGCTTTGGAACCCCTGCGCTTCAGCCATTTCCTGCAGGCCATGCCCGAGATGGAGCTGCTGGGCGTGGAGGTGGATGTCATCCAGTTCGACCCCCCCATCGATTCCTGTGAGATGGACCCCAAGCTGTGGGCGCATCTGGCCGGCATCATCCGGGAGAATTATGACCGTTACGATGGCTTTGTGGTACTTCATGGCACCGACACGATGGCCTATACGGCCTCTGCACTCAGCTTCATGCTGCGGCACCTGACCAAGCCCGTGATTCTCACGGGCAGCCAGCTGCCCATAGGCATGCTGCGTACCGATGGCAAGGAGAACGTGATTACCGGTATCGAGCTGGCCGCCCTGAAGAATGCGGAGGGCCGGGCGGTGGTGCCCGAGGTGTGCATCTATTTCAACGGCAGCCTGCTGCGTGGCAACCGCTCTACGAAGATTAACGCCGACGGCTTCGAAGCTTTCGACAGCCTCAACTACCCCCATCTGTGCGATGCCGGCGTGGAATTTACCTTTCACACCCATCACATCTTCACACCCGACTGGGACAAACCGCTGGAAGTGAATCCGGAAATGGACCCGAACGTGTTGGTCTTCAGCCTGATTCCCGGCATACAGCCATCGCTCGTTGACCACCTTTTGGGTATCCCCCACCTCAGGGGTATCGTGATGCGCACCTATGGCAGCGGCAATGCTCCCCACCTGGAGTGGATGGAACGTCTGCTGGATAGAGCCGCACGGCGCAATGTCGTGATTGTCAACGTAAGCCAGTGTTTGCGCGGCTCCGTACAGATGGACCGTTACGAGGCGGGCCTTCACCTGCTGAACAAAGGGGTGATCAGCGGGCAGGACTGCACCGTGGAGGCGGCGGCCACCAAACTGATGCACCTGAGCGCCCTCTATCCCAACGATGTGGAGCAGGTGAGGGCGCACATGACGCGTTCGTTGGCCGGCGAATTGACCGAAAAATGCCCGTGAAAGGTTTGCACAATACAAAGGAATCACGTACCTTTGCACAGCAAAGCGCGTGAAGGAGAGATGCCAGAGTGGTCGAATGGACCGCACTCGAAATGCGGCGTACGGGCGACTGTACCCTGGGTTCGAATCCCAGTCTCTCCGCAATAAATGCTGAAGATCAGCAAATTGCAAAACAAACACCCAGTTTTACACCCAAGAATGTAAAATTGGGTGTTTTTGTATTATTTAAGAAAACTGCCGAGCGACTATGCATTGATCAGTGATTCTTTCCATTTCCAATTACCTTATAAAGCCTAAAACAATATCATACACAAAGCTATGTCGCTGCGCTCTGCTGCAAAACGAGCAATCGCCAATGGAGTCAAAGCGCAAATCCACCCCATCCACGCATAGACCGGATGCGGCATAATGACATTCTTTGCAGTAAAGTTATATGGCATATCCACAATAC
>CAMWSK010000007.1 GCA_947176895.1 uncultured Prevotellaceae bacterium
CGAAAACAACAGAAAAAACATCCTCATGTTTCCCCAAAAACATCCTCATGTTTTCAAAAAACATGAACATGAATCTCCAATCACCTCAAAACACCAACACAACCACGGCAAAAACAATCGCAACACAAAAAAAAGAAACGCCGCAGAGAATCGGTCATTCACTTCGGCGTTTCTTTGTGGTGCAACACTAATTACAAAAGGCTTGACAACTGATACAACTTTGTTCCGTTGCTCCCCTTTATCAAAATGAATTGTTCGTGCAAATCGGCAAGAAGCGGTTTCAGCTCTTCCACCTCACCAAAACAGCGCATACCCGTTGGCGCTACCTTCTTGAATTCCTCGCCCACAAGCCATACATGGGATGCGTTGGCCGCCAAACGCTCGACAACTTTACGATGTTCCGCCTCACTATCAACCCCAAGTTCGCGCATTTCTCCAAGTATCCACATTTTATTGTCAGCCTGTATGCGGTCGAAATTATTCAAAGCCTCGGCCATACTGCTTGGATTGGCGTTGTAGGCATCCACCACCAGGCTGTTCCGCCGGGTGCGGACAAACTCACTCCGGTTGTTATGAGGCGCATATTCGGCCAAAGCATCGTTAATCACAGGGAAGGGAACTCCGAACTGCATCCCCACGGCGACGGCTGTCATCAAATTATGTATGTTATAGGAGCCGATGAGACGAGTCTGCACTACCTGCCATTGATTATGCTCCTGGCGATAGCGGAACTTGACAAAGGGATTACATTCCACCACTTCGCCCCAGATTTCCGCATCTTTGGCTCCGGTGAGTCCATAGCGCACGGCTCCCAGTCCTTCGGCCATTTCGGGCAGATCGGGAGCACTTACATTGAGAAATATACCTATTTTATTATGGATACGTATGTAGTCATACAATTCGCCCTTGGCCTTCTTCACACCTTCATAAGAACCGAAGCCTGCCAAATGCGCCTTACCCACATTGGTAATGATACCCATATCAGGGTCCACCAGTTCGCTCAACCGAGCGATCTCGCCGGGATGGTTGGCACCGGTCTCGATGATGCCAAAGCCGCCATCGTCCTCCAAAGTAAGCAGGGTGAGAGGTACGCCAATATGATTGTTGAGATTGCCTTGGGTGAACTGCACGGGAGCCATCCGGGAGAGCACGGCAGCAATAAGTTCCTTCGTGGTGGTCTTTCCATTCGTTCCCGTAATCTGGATTATCATCTTCGAGGGCATCTGCTCGCGATGGTAATGGGCCAGCCGTTGCAACGCCTGCAGCACATCAGGCACAAGGATGTATCGTTTGTCCACCGCCACCCGAGAATCGTCCACCACGGCCACTGCACAGCCCTGTTCAAGAGCCTTTGCAGCAAAAAGGTTTCCATCAAAATTTTCACCTTTCAAAGCAAAGAACATACTGCCACGGGGGCATCTGCGGCTGTCTGTGGTAACGACGGGGTGCTTACGAAACACCTCATAAAGAGATTCTATATCTGTCATGATATTACGTTGATTCATGCAAAAGTACGACAATTATATGGAATAAGGAAAATTCCTGTCAGAATCTTATGAATCCATCATTTCAAAAAGTAGCCAAACCACGCCTCCGACATACGTTTTTCGGCATACATCGTGTACGAAAAATTTGTAAAAGCAAAGAAATCTGCCTAACTTTGCACCTACCAATATAATACAAGGATGCAACTGGCGAAACCCTATAGCTTGAATCTTAGAGGTCGACTGACAGAGATTTCTTCGCCCAAAGTGATGGGCATTGTGAACGTGACGCCCGACAGTTTCTATGCTCAAAGTCGCAAGCAAACCGCCCGGGAAATCGGAGAACAGGTGAACAAGATGCTGGACGAGGGAGCCGATATGATTGATGTGGGCGCCTACAGCAGCCGTCCCGGAGCATCCGACGTGTCGCCTGAGGAGGAAATGAACCGCCTGGCACGTGCTCTCGACATAATCCGAGAACAGCATCCCGAAGTAATTGTCAGTGTAGACACTTTTCGAGCCAAAGTAGCCCAAGAATGTGTGGAACGCTATGGTGCAGACATCATCAACGACATCAGCGGCGGAGATTTAGACCCCGAAATGTTTGAGACTGCAGCAGCGTTGAATGTTCCTTATATCCTCATGCACATGAAAGGAACGCCCCAAGACATGCAGAAGGCTCCCTGTTACAACCACCTGATGAGTGAGATGCTACAGTATTTTGCCGAACGCATCGACCGTCTACACCTGCTGGGACTGAACGACATCATCTTGGACCCCGGCTTTGGCTTCGCAAAAACATTAGGACACAACTACCAATTGATGAAACATCTGAGCGAGTTGCACACACTGGGGCTGCCCCTGCTGGCAGGCATCTCGAGAAAGAGTATGGTATACCGGTTGCTGGACTCCACCCCGCAAGAGGCGTTGAACGGAACCACCGTGCTGAACACCCTGGCACTGGTGCAAGGGGCGAGCATCCTCAGGGTACATGACGTGAAAGCAGCCTGCGAGGCCGTTAAAATCGTAGAAACATGCTTACAATCGGAATAAAGGATATCGCAGACATTATATTGGTGGCAGGAATCTTGTTTTATCTCTACCGCCTGCTGAAGCGTAGCCGTTCGGCCTACGTGTTTTATGGTGTCATCTCGTTTATTCTCTTCTGGATTGTGGTGAGTAAAATCTTGGAGATGAAGTTGCTGGGCACATTGCTCAACCAACTGATCAACGTGGGTGTGCTGGCTTTGATTGTGCTGTTTCAAGACGAGATCAGAAAGATTTTTTACAACATCGGGGCCAGCCACCGTATCCGTAAGCTGATGGAGCGCATTAAAAACGATCGCCACAGCAATCTGAAAGAAAACTTCCGAAACAGCCGCGAAACCATCATTCCCATCGTCATGGCTTGCATCAACATGAGCAAGCAGAGGGTGGGCGCCCTGATTGTGCTGCAAAACGAAATCAGTTTGAACGAATTTATCCGCACGGGAGAGGAAATCGATGCGAAGATCAGCCAGCGGCTGATAGAAAACATCTTCTTCAAGAACAGCCCCTTGCATGACGGAGCCATCATCATCACAGGCGAGAAAATTGCGGCGGCAGCCTGCATCCTGCCCATCTCCCACGACCTGGACATCCCCAAGGACTTCGGTCTGCGCCACCGTGCCGCACGCGGAATCAGCGGTGAGTCGGACGCCTTGTCTGTGGTGGTGAGCGAGGAGACGGGCAACATCACCGTGGCCTATAACAATCAATTCCAAAGCCACATCACGGCGGAGGAGCTGGAGATAATCCTGATGAAAGGACGTTTCTGAAACGTTTGACACATGACATGACTACCAAATAACTAAAATAAACAATACAAATGGATTTAATCAGTCAAATTGTAGCTAATGCAAAAGCTGACAAACAACGTATCGTGCTTCCCGAAAGCTTGGAAGAACGCACTCTGACTGCCGCCGACCAGTGCTTGGCCGATGACATCGCCGACATCATTCTTATCGGTTCCCCCACAGAAATTTTTGCCTTGGGCGAGAAGTTGGGTCTGACTCATCTCAGCAAAGCCACCATCATCGACCCTGCCACAAGTGAGAAAAGCGAGGAATATGCCCAATTGCTGTTTGAATTGCGCAAGAGCAAGGGCATGACCATCGAAGAAGCCCGCAAGAAGGTGCTCGACCCTCTCTACTTTGGTTGCCTCGTTATCAAGAACGGTGATGCCGACGGACAAATCAGCGGTGCCCTGTCCACCACAGGCGATACCCTGCGCCCCGCCCTGCAGATTATCAAGTGTGCCCCCGGCATCAGTTGTGTGAGTGGTGCCATGTTGCTGTTGACCAAGGCCAAGGAGTATGGCGAAGACGGCGTTCTGGTGATAGGTGACGTGGCTGTTACTCCCGTGCCCACTGCAGAACAGCTGGCTCAGATTGCCGTATGCACCGCCAAGACGGCCAAGGACATCGCAGGGTTCATCGAGCCCCGCGTGGCCATGCTCAGCTTCAGCACCAAGGGCAGTGCCAAGCACGAAGTGGTGGAAAAGGTGGTTACAGCCACCCGTCTGGCCAAACAGATGCAGCCATCGCTGGATGTGGAGGGCGAATTGCAGGCCGACGCAGCTTTGGTACCCAGCATCGGACAGAAGAAGGCTCCCGGAAGCAACATCGCCGGTCGCGCCAATGTGTTGGTTGTCCCCAATCTGGAGGTTGGCAACATCGGATACAAACTGGTGCAGCGTCTGGGCGGAGCCGATGCCATCGGCCCCATCCTTCAGGGTATTGCACGCCCCGTGAACGACCTGAGCCGCGGCTGCTCCGTGGAGGACATCTACCGCATGGTGGCCATCACGGCCCTGCAGGCCATCGGTGCCAAGAAGGGTACCATGTGATTCCACGATTATCAAACATAGCATAAACATACAGGAATGAAAATATTAGTTCTGAACTGCGGAAGTTCATCTATCAAGTATGCCCTCTACGAGATGGAGAGCAAAACCGTTATCACCAGCGGTGGTATCGAAAAAATCGGTTTGCCCGACAGTTTCATCAACGTTAAGCTCAACGGCGAGAAACACAAAATCGATCGCCCCATCCAAGAGCACACCGCCGGTGTGCAATTCATTTTCGAGGTACTCACCCAAGGCCCCTACGCCGTGATGAAGGACCTGCATGAATTGGACGCTGTGGGCCATCGCATGGTGCACGGAGGCGAGAAGTTCAACAAGAGCGTACTGCTCACCCCCGAGGTGATGGAGGCTTTCGCCGCATGCAACGACCTGGCTCCCCTGCACAACCCCGCCAACATCAAGGGTGTGAACGCTGTGAGTGCCCTGCTGCCCGACCTTCCCCAGGTGGGTGTGTTCGACACTGCCTTCCATCAGACCATGCCCGACTACGCCTTCATGTACGCCCTACCCTACGACCTCTATAAAAAGTATGGTGTGCGCCGCTATGGCTTCCACGGCACCAGCCACCGCTATGTAAGCCAGCGTGTGTGCGAGTTCCTCGGCATTCAGGCCGAAGGCAAACGCATCATCACCTGCCACATCGGCAACGGTGCTTCCATCGCAGCCGTAAAGGATGGCAAGTGTGTGGACACCTCCATGGGTCTCACTCCCTTGGAGGGGTTGATGATGGGCACCCGTTCGGGCGACATCGATGCCGGCGCCGTGACCTTCCTGATGGACAAACTGAACCTGGACACCAAAGGTATCAGCAATCTGCTGAACAAGCAGAGCGGTCTGGCCGGCGTGAGTGGCCTGAGCAGTGACCTGCGCGATGTGCTGGCCGGTGTGGAAGCCGGTAACAACCAAGCTCGACTGGCCGATGACATGTACGTCTACCGCATCCGCAAGTATATCGGCGAGTATGCAGCAGCCATGGGCGGAGTGGACATCATCCTCTTCACCGGAGGTGCAGGCGAGAACCAATGGCAGGTGCGCGATGGTGCCACCAAGGGACTGGAGTTCATGGGCGTAAAGATGGACGAGGCCAAGAACAAGGCTTGCCGTGCCACCGAAGCCGTAATCAGCGCTGATGACAGCAAGGTGACGGTGTGCGTTATCCCCACCGACGAGGAACTGATGATTGCTCTTGACACACAGGCGTTGGTGAAGTAATTTCATCTACACTTTAATTATATGCAGAGAGAGAGGATGCGGAAGGCCGCATCCTCTCTCTGTATCTTTACGGGAACAATGTCCGCCGCACTCTATTTCCGTTTTAACTTGTCCACATAAGCATCGATACAAGCCACGGCCGTGATGTTGACCACATCACGCACGCTGGCACCGAAATCGGTGAAGTGGATGGCCTTGTTCAGCCCCATCTGCACGGGGCCTATCACCTCTACATCGGGGTCGAGGCATTGGAGCATCTTGAAACTGGAGTGCGCACTGGTGCGGTTGGGGAAGATGAGCGTGTTCACATTCTGTCCCTTGAGCAGAGAGAAAGGATACAGTTCGTCACGCTGGTCTTTATTGAGCGCGAAACCTATCTGCATCTCTCCGTCCACCATCAATTCGGGGTTCTGTTCATGCAGCATCTCCACGGCCTTTCTCACCTTCAGACTGCCTTCGTTGTCATCACTGCCGAAGTTGCTGTGACTGACCATCGCCATCACAGGCTCGTCGTTGAAGAACTTGACGCTGGCAGCCGTGATGCGGGCGATGTCCACCAGTTCCTCGGTGTCCGGATGCTGGTTGACCATCGTGTCGGCGATATAGAAGGTGCCTTTCGCACTGTTGATGATGTGCATGGTGCCGAAATGCTTATACTCCGGGCGAATGCCAATCACCTCATTGGCCACCTTGATGGTGTTGCTGTATCGCGTATAAAGACCCGTGATGAAGGCATCGGCATCTCCGCTTTCCACCATCATCATGCCAAAATAGTTGCGCTCGAACATCTTGTCGTTGGCCTCTTGGAAAGTGAATCCGTCGCGCTGACGCTTGTCGGCCAGGATGTGGGCATAACGCTCGCGACGTGCGGCCTCATCGGGATGACGCAGATTTAGAATCTCAATACCGTCCATGTTCAACTCCAGTTCCTTGGCCAGTTTCATGATAGCCTCGTCGTTGCCCAGCAGGATGGGATGGGCGATGCCCTCGGCCTTGGCCTGCACGGCAGCCTTAAGCATGGTGGGGTGGATGCCCTCGGCAAACACCACGCGCTGGGGATGGCGGCGTGCCGTGTCATAGAGGTTCTGTGTCAGCTTCGTCTCCTGCCCCAGCAACTGCCGGAGCTGTTTCTTATACGCATCCCAATCGGTGATGGGCCGGCGGGCCACCCCACTCTCCATGGCAGCCTTGGCCACGGCGGCGCTCACCTCTGTGATCAGGCGGGGATCAACGGGCTTGGGAATGAAATATGAGGGGCCAAAGGTCAGGTTGTTCACATGATACACGTCGTTCACCACATCGGGCACGGGCTGCTTGGCCAACTCGGCAATGGCATACACGGCGGCCAGTTTCATCTCCTCGTTGATGGCCGTGGCATGCACGTCGAGCGCTCCGCGGAAGATGTAGGGGAAGCCGATCACGTTGTTTATCTGGTTGGGGTAGTCACTGCGACCCGTCGACATCAACACGTCGGGACGGCTGTCCATGGCATCCTCATAGCTGATTTCCGGTTCCGGATTGGCCAAGGCGAACACGATGGGGTCCTTTGCCATAGAGCGCACCATATCTTTGGAAAGCACATTGCCCTTGGACAGACCCAGGAACACATCGGCACCCTTGATGGCCTCCTCCAGGGTATGCACATCGCGGCGGTCGGTGGCAAACATCTTCTTCTGCTCGGTAAGGTCCGGGCGGTCACTGGTGATGACTCCCTTCGAGTCCAGCATCAGGATGTTTTCTACCTTGGCGCCCAAGGCCACATACAGTTTGGTGCAACTGATGGCCGCTGCTCCCGCGCCGTTCACCACGATTCTCACCTCCTCTATTTTCTTGCCGTTCACCTGCAGGGCATTCACCAAGCCGGCACTGGAGATAATGGCCGTGCCATGCTGGTCGTCGTGCATCACGGGAATGTCAAGCGTGCGCTTCAGGCGCTCTTCGATATAGAAACACTCGGGAGCCTTGATGTCCTCCAGGTTGATACCACCGAAGGTGGGAGCAATCTTCTCCACGGCCTCACAAAATTTCTCGGGGTCCTTCTCGGCCACCTCAATGTCAAACACATCGATACCGCCGTATATCTTAAACAAAAGGCCCTTGCCCTCCATCACGGGCTTGCCACTCATGGCACCGATGTCGCCCAACCCCAGCACAGCCGTTCCGTTGGAAATCACGGCCACCAGATTGCCCTTGTCCGTATAGTCGTAGGCGGCACCCGGCCGTTCCTGGATTTCCAGACAGGGATACGCCACACCGGGGCTGTAGGCCAGCGACAAATCTGTTTGTGTGCGATAGGATTTCGTAGGTTTCACCTCGATTTTTCCGGGGCGGCCGTCCTTGTGATACTTCAAGGCGGCCTCTTTTGTAATCTTTACCATAAACTAATACTTTTCGTAGTGAATACTGAAACCAAGTGCAAAAATAGAGAAAATATCTGACAGAATGATTCCTTCCCGGTACATTATTATGGATATTTGTTCATTCGCAGACGTACGAAAAAGAGATGACCGCATGTTTCAGTGCATACACCGCGGTGAATGAACTGAAACGCCGCGACGTTTTTAAAAAAACATCGCGGCGTTTTTCCGGTTCATCCGGCAGACTGGTTTTCAACGATTTGTCCGGAGCACTCTTCTCCTCTCGCGCCTGCCCAGATGATACGCCCATAGCAGGCTCATCAGCGGGCTCATCCAGTTGAACACGCAGAAGGGAAGGTACGTGAGCGTGGCCACGCCCAGCACGGTGCTCTGCGTCATGCCGCAGGAGTTCCAGGGGATGAGCACACTGGTCACGGATGTGCTGTCCTCCACCGTGCGGCTCAGCAGACGCGCGTCAAAATGCTGCCGGCGGTATATACCTTTATATATATTGCATCCGATGATGATGCTCAGGTATTGGTCTGCCGTAAAGGCGTTCAGGAACAAGCCCGTGCCCACCGTGGCACTCACCGTCCGAAACACACCGCGCAAGTGGTGGGTGATGGCATTGGTGATGGTCTGCAGCATACCCGTGCCCATCAGTGTTCCACCAAAGACCACCGAACCACACACCAGGAAGATGGTCTCCCTGATCCCCCAGATGCCACCCGTCCTGGTCAGCGAGTCCAGCATTTCATTACCTGTCTCGGGCGAGGCACCCACCAGCAGCACACGCACGATGTCGCCAAGCCCGCCAATCAGTTGGGGCTGGGCCACCGCCATGGCGATGCAGCCCATCAGCGTGGAGCAGGCCAGCGTGAGGTTCGTTCCCGCACGCGACAAAATCAACACAAGGGTCAGCAGGGGGATGGTCAGCAGCCAGGGGGTGATGTGGAACGTGGCATTCAGGCTCGTCAGGATAGAGGCGGAAGCCTCGGCTGCCACAGACGACCCGAGCAGACCGCGCAGCAGGAACACCGCCAGCGCCGCCAGCAGGGCGGGCACACCGGTGTACATAAGGAAGCGCACATGGCGCAACAGGGGCACGCCACACGAGGCGGAAGCCAGCACCGTGGTGTCGCTCAGCGGCGACACCTTGTCGCCGAAGTAAGCACCCGAGATGATGGCACCCGCCGTCCACCCCGGTTCATAGCCGAACACCGTGCCCACACCCAGCAGGGCCACGCCTATGGTGGCTATCGTGGTCCACGAGCTGCCGGTGAACACGCTGACCACGACACACACCAGCGCAGCCGTCACCAGAAACAGGCCGGGGCGGAGCAGCAACAGCCCATAGTGGATGAACGTTGGCACGATGCCCGACAGCATCCACGAAGCGCTGACCATGGCAATGAAAAACAACACACAGATGGCGGGGTAAAGCTGAAGCCAACTGCGCTTCAGCCCCATGCCCACATAACGCCAAGGCAAACGGCAAACGGCACGGCTGAGAAACAGGGCCACGGCCGAAGCCGAAAGCATGGCCCACTTGCCTGCACCGAGGGCAGCGTCGGGTCCCTGAACCAGGATGGCACAAAGGATAAAACAGAGCAGCCAGACCACCGGCACCAGCGCCACCCGCAACTTCGGAAGGCGGAAACCTTTCTTCTTTTTCATATTCAGGTCACAAAGGTACAAAAAACTTTATGCTTTCCTTGGTCGTTAATGATTTATTATCTACATTTGCAGTCGATTTTGTGCCGAAGGGGCTCATAAAAGCAAGCACACGATGTGTTTCGCCTCCCGGTTTAACCCGTTAAACAAACAAATAAATGTACGTAATCGTAGAAATTAACGGTCAGCAGTTCAAGGCCGAGCAGGGCAAGAAACTGTTCGTTCACCACATCGAGGGTGCAGAGCAGGGCCAGACTGTTGAGTTTGAGAGAGTGTTATTGGTAGACAACGACGGCACCATCACCGTGGGTGTTCCCACCGTAGAGGGCGCAAAGGTGACTGCCGAGGTAGTTTCTCCCCTGGTAAAGGGCGACAAGGTTCTCGTGTTCCACAAGAAGCGTCGCAAGGGCTACCGCAAGCTGAACGGTCACCGTCAGCAGTTCACCGAGTTGTCTGTTAAGGAAGTTATTGCTTAATCATTAAGGAGGAACGAGAAAATGGCACATAAAAAAGGTGTAGGTAGTTCTAAGAACGGCCGCGAGAGCGCAGCCCAGAGACTTGGTGTTAAGATTTTCGGTGGTCAGAAGTGCATCGCAGGCAACATCATCGTTCGCCAGCGCGGTACCAAGCACTACCCCGGCGAGAACGTTGCCATGGGTAAGGACAACACCCTGTATGCCCTGAAGGACGGCGTGGTGGTGTTCAAGAAGGGTCGTCTGGACCGCTCTACCGTGAGCGTGCAGGCCGAGGCTTGATCATTACCGGTATCAACTGAAACGAATCGACTTTATTACGGAACCAAGGAGGCGTATCCCAAACGGATACGCCTCCTTCTTTTGTTTAACATGAGCCCGTTGAAACAGGACAAAGCAAGCTGAGTGTTTTTATGCCATTGACGGAGCTTTGAAAAGCATGTGAATGTTTCGGGGAAAACATGTTCATCTTTTTCAGAAACATGTTCATCTTTTCCAAAAACATGAACATGTTTCTCGGGGGGCTTGGGGCAGGACTTTTTACAGACAATGCAGAGTTCATCGGGCACACGCTAAATATTATTTTTATATAATATAATATAAGGTAAAGAGAATGGCGTATGACTTTTTTTCTTATCTTTGCAAAAATTTGAAATAGAAAACCAAACAGATATATCATGCTTACGCTAAAACTGATAACCGAGGAGACCGAGCGCGTGATTCGCGGACTGGAAAAGAAACATTTTTCGGGTGCCCGCGAAGCCATCCGACAGGTGATGGACACCGACAAGGCACGCCGCGAGGCCCAGACCGAACTGGACAGAAACCTGAGCGAGGCCAAGAAGCTGGCCGCAGAGATCGGCGGCTTGATGAAGCAGGGCAAGAAAGAAGAAGCCGAGCAGGTCAAAGCCCGGGTAGCCCGGCTCAAAGAGACCAACAAGGAACTGGAGCAACGCAAGGAAGAGGCAGAGAAGAGCCTCGTGCAGCAGTTGTGCCAAATCCCCAACATTCCCTATGATGAAGTGCCCGAGGGCTGTGGCGCCGAGGACAACATGGTGGTGAAAAGCTCTTTGCGTGAGTGCAAAGAAGGAGACACCGTGGGCAATTGGACCACCGTGGTGGAAAACGGCGAGGCCAAGGAGCCCCATTGGGAGTTGGCCAAGAAATACAACCTCATCGACTTTGATTTGGGCGTGAAGATTACCGGCGCCGGTTTCCCCGTCTATCGCGGCTGGGGAGCCCGCCTGCAGCGTGCCCTTATCAATTTCTTCCTCGACGAGGCCCGGGCTGCCGGTTATGAGGAGATTATGCCTCCCACGGTGGTGAACGCCGCCAGCGGTTACGGCACAGGCCAGCTGCCCGACAAGGAAGGACAGATGTACCACGCCAACCTCGACGACCTTTACCTGATTCCCACGGCAGAGGTGCCCGTGACCAACATCTACCGCGATGTGATTATCGATGAGAAAGACCTGCCCGTCAAAAACTGCGCCTACACCCAATGCTTCCGCCGCGAGGCCGGGTCCTATGGCAAGGACGTGCGTGGCCTGAACCGTCTGCACGAGTTCAGCAAGGTTGAAATCGTGCGCATCGACACACCCGAACACAGCGCCGAGAGCCACAAGGAGATGCTGGAACACGTGGAGGGACTGCTGAAGAAACTGGAGCTGCCCTATCGCATCCTGCGCCTGTGCGGCGGCGACATGAGTTTCACCAGTTCCGTCTGCTACGACTTCGAGGTATATAGCGAGGCCCAGAAGCGTTGGCTGGAGGTCAGCTCCGTATCGAACTTCGACACCTATCAGGCCAACCGCCTGAAGTGCCGCGTACGCCGCACAGCCGACAAGAAGACCGAGATTGCCCACACCCTGAACGGTTCGGCATTGGCGCTGCCCCGCATCGTGGCGGCCCTGCTGGAAAACAACCAGACGGACGAGGGCATCCGCATCCCCAAAGCACTGGTGCCCTATATGGGAACGGACATCATCAAGTAAACGCAAAGCAACACCCATCGAAACAAGCCCCCTATTGATATGAACAAGATTGTCGGTAAGAAACAGTTTAGCGAGAAAGTCTTCCAACTGGACGTCGAGGCTCCCCTCATCGCCAAGGCACGTAAGGCCGGTCACTTCGTGATTGTGCGTGTGGACGAACACGGAGAGCGCGTGCCCCTGACCATCGCAGGCAGCGACATGGCCCGGGGAACCATCTCACTGGTCATCCAGACCGTGGGCGCCAGCACCACCCAATTGTGCAGCCTGAACGTGGGAGACGAGATTGCCGACATCGTGGGTCCCCTGGGGCGAAACACCCATATCGAGAACTATGGCACCGTGCTGTGTGCCGGCGGAGGCGTGGGCACGGCTCCCATGCTGCCCATCGTGCAGGCGCTGAAGGCTGCGGGCAACCGCGTGATCAGCGTCATCGCAGGCCGCTCCAAGGAGTTGGTTATCCTGGAAGATGAGATCCGTGCGGCCAGCGACGAGGTGATTGTCATGACCGACGACGGCAGCTATGGCAAGCAAGGTGTGGTGACCGTGGGCATGGAAGAGGTGATCCGGCGCGAGAAGGTGGACAAGTGCTTTGCCATCGGCCCCGCCATCATGATGAAGTTCTGCTGCCTGCTGACCAGGAAATACGACATCCCCACCGACGTGTCGCTCAACACCATCATGGTGGACGGCACGGGCATGTGCGGAGCCTGCCGCATCACGGTGGACGGAAAGACGCGCTTCGTGTGTGTCGACGGCCCCGAGTTCGACGGCCACAAGGTGGACTTCGACGAGATGCTGCGCCGGGGCGCAGCCTTCAAGGAAGAGGAGAAAGAGAGCATGGAGGCCTTTCTGGCACACGCCTGCAAAAAGGAAGAGGCAAGCCGGGGGTCCGCCCAAAAGGCCGGAACGCCCCTGCCGGAGGCCGACAAGATGGACACCGCCACCCCCCTCTCCGAACTTACCGACCGTTCCGCACCCTGGCGCGAGGCTTTGCGCAAGAGCATGAAGCCCAAGGAGCGCACACAGATCAAGCGTTGCCAAATGCCCGAACTGGACGCGGCCTACCGCGCCACCACGCGCACCGAAGAGGTGAACCGGGGCCTGACCGTAGAGCTGGCCATGCAAGAGGCCAAACGCTGCCTGGACTGCGCCAACCCCACCTGTATGCAGGGTTGCCCCGTGAGCATCAACATCCCCTCCTTTATCAAGAATATCGAGCGTGGCGAGTTTCTCAACGCCGCCCGCGTGCTCAAAAGCACCAGCGCCCTGCCTGCCGTGTGCGGACGTGTATGTCCCCAGGAGAAGCAGTGTGAGAGCCGTTGCGTGCACCTGAAGATGAACGAACCCGCCGTGGCCATCGGCAACCTGGAACGCTTCGCCGCCGACTACGAGCGCGAGAGCGGTCGCATGGCGCTGCCCGAAGTGGCCGAACCGAACGGCAAGAAGATTGCCGTGATTGGCAGCGGCCCCGCCGGACTGAGCTTTGCCGGCGACATGGCCAAGCTGGGATACAGCGTGACCGTGTTCGAGGCCTTGCACGAGATTGGCGGTGTACTTAAATACGGCATCCCCGAGTTCCGTCTGCCCAACAAGATTGTGGATGTGGAGATTGCCAATCTGGAGAAAATCGGTGTGACGTTCGTGAAGGACTGCATCGTGGGCAAGACCGTCACCGTGGAGGAGCTGGAGGCCCAAGGCTTCAAAGGCATCTTCGTGGGCAGCGGCGCAGGATTGCCCAACTTCATGAACATCCCCGGCGAGAACAGCAACGGCGTGATGTCCAGCAACGAATACCTCACCCGCATCAACCTGATGAACGCCTCGTGCCCCGATTGTGCCACGCCCATCCGCAAGGCCAAGAGCGTGATGGTGGTGGGCGGAGGAAACACCGCCATGGACAGTTGCCGCACGGCCAAGCGTCTGGGTGCCGGGCGCGTGTTCATCGCTTACCGCCGCAGCGAGGCCGAGATGCCCGCCCGGCTGGAGGAGGTGAAGCACGCCAAGGAAGAGGGAATCGAGTTCCTCACCCTGCACAACCCTATCGAATATCATGCCGACGAGAAAGGCAACGTGACCGAGGTGGTGCTGCAGAAAATGGAACTGGGAGAGCCTGATGCCAGCGGACGCCGCTCGCCGCAGCCCATCCCCGGAGCCACGGAAACCATCGCCATCGACCAGGCCATCGTGGCCGTGGGTGTCAGTCCCAATCCCATCGTGCCCACAAGCATCAAGGGACTGGAGCTGGGGCGCAAAAACACCATCGTGGTCAACGAAAACATGCAGACCAACATCCCCACCCTGTTTGCCGGGGGCGACATCGTCCGCGGGGGAGCCACCGTCATCCTGGCCATGGGCGACGGACGCCGCGCCGCGGCATCGATGCACGAATATCTTAACAAGTAAACCGGAATGAACGGCAGATTTCTCATCGTCACACTCACGCTGTTGCTTGCTTCCGTCCCATCGTGGGCACAGCGCAAGAAAGCCACGGGCAGAAAGCCCGCAAAGGCGGTGATTATGCCGCAGGAGGACATCGACTCCCTGCTGCGCATCTACCGCTTTGACGTGGCCGACAGTGCCCTGCAGAACAACATCACGCTGAAGCAGAAACGAAAGGAAGCCACACTCCTTGAAGAGCAACAGCTGGCACATGCCCGCAAGGGGATGCGTATGCTGAGTGCCGTGGAACGCGTGGTGGTGTTCGACAGCCTGATTGTTCCCGCCGGCCGTGTGCTGCAGGCCATGGCCCTCAGCCAAGAGAGCGGACGGATTCTCCGCTCGAAGGACAAGGGTTTGTCCGATGACCCGGAATCAACCTTATTTTTAAATGAGTTGGGCGACCAAATCATTTTCGCACAAGCCGACACGTCCGGAACCAACCGCCTATATTCGGCAGACATCGTCGACCAAAAGGCCGCCAACCTGCGGCGGCTGGACGAGCTGGGCGAGGACGGTACCTCGGAACTGAACTATCCCTTCATGCAGGCCGATGGCCAGACGCTCTACTTCTCCAGCCGGAGCGAGGACGGACTGGGAGGTTACGACATTTTCATGACACGCTATGATGCCGACGAGAAGCATTTCCTGATTCCCGAAAACATCGGAATGCCCTTCAACAGCCCCGCCAACGACTATTTCTATTGCGTGGACGAGACCTACAACATCGGTTGCTTTGCCACCGACCGCAACACCACGGGCGACAGCGTGGCCATCTACTATTTCATTCCCAACACGGCACGCCGCGTGTACAACGAGGTGGAGGTGGGCAACGAAGCCCTGCGCCAACTGGCAAGGCTCACGAACCTCCGGCTCACCTGGGGCGAGCAGAACCAGGTGAAAGCTGCCCGGGCACGCCTGGCACAATGCCGCAACGAGCAATGCGAGGCCGCCGGCAACAAGCCCACATTCACCCTGTGGGTGGCCGACAACCGCGCCATACACTCGACGGACGAGCTGACCTCGGCCGAAGCACGAAAAGCCGTGCAGCAATGGGTGGACAAGAAAGAAGAACTGGCCCGGCTGGAGGCCCAACTGGAGGCTGCACGCACCCGATATGCCCAAGCTGCAACAAGCGAACGCACATCCATGAAAAGCGACATCCTCACGATGGAGCAAAGCCAAGAAGCACTGAATCAGGAGGTCAGAAAGCTAAAACGATTGGCACAGAAAGCCGTTTTAGAACCATAAAACCAACTATATTTTACAACGTCTCCCTCCGATAAATGATACATACTTTTAGATACATGTTTTTTATTTCATAGTAATGCGAACAAAGGCTTAGACCTTCAAACAAGAGAATGTTTATTTATAACTTTTTATCATGTTAACAATTATGAAAAAGACTAAAAATTGGGGGGGGTATCTTGGAAAGTTCCTTGCGATGCTCCTATTCGTAGGTAGCACCAACGCATGGGCACAAGGCACAGAGTACGAACAAGTGGCTGTGTTTAAGAGTGCTGAGGTTATTAATGACACAAAATATCAAGTTTATGAAAATAATGATTGGTATATTAGTAAGGGAGGTTATAACACATCCGTAGGATTTAATAAAGATGCAAAAAACCAAACCAAAATTGATAATAACTTAGGCACAAGTGCAAAGAAAGAAAACTATGGCGTTTATGTTAGAAGTAAAAATACAATAAACGCTGTTGTTAGCAAAGTCACATTCTATAATCCTGCAGGCAGCGGAGGTTCTGGTACAATATACCTCGCAGCATCAACCGATGGAGAAAATTGGCATCAAGTAGGAGATGGGCAAACCCTATCAGTGACAAATGATTTAACTTTCACATTTGATCCAATAGATGCCGCTTATTGGGGAGTTGTGTTAGAGAAAGGTTCAACAACCGGTGTTTATCGCTTCGACAATGTTGTTATGACGTTCTATGCATCGTCCACGGATCCTACTATCACAGCTTCTGACGTTGAATATGTTGCCGAAGACACTTCCGGTGAGGTGGTATATGAGATTAAGAACCCGGTGGAGGGAACAAATCTTGCTGCCACGACAGAGACCGAGTGGATATCAAATGTGACAGTGGAAGACGGAAAGATTACTTTCACGATGGAAGAGAACACTGGTGCTGCACGTGAGGGCACTATCACTCTTACTTATGGAGATGGAGTGGCTACTAAAGACATTAAGGTAAGACAGGGTGCCATAAGCCGTACCATCACATGGAGCGTTAACGGCCATAAGACAACAACAAAGGTTGAAGACGGCAAAGACATCACCTTTACGGATGCCAGCTCATACATTCCCTTAAGCTACAAATTCATGGGCTGGTTGGATCACGAACTTGCCCCCACAGACGATGCACCCGAATTCGTGAAATCGGCCACCGCTTCAGCAGACGTTACGTATTATGCGGTGCTTGCAAAGGTAAGTGGTGAAGGAATGGGGGGAACTGCAATACTGAAACCAACGTTCACAAACCAGGATAATACTTATAAAAATCATACATATACGGACGATAAGGGTAATGAATGGACATCGTATAGTAACGAACAAACTAGCATGAACAGATTCGGTCTTAATGCTGGTTCTCCTACACGTTATTTCGAATCTCCGACATTTGACGGCAATATCACAAAAATTGAAATCAAAACGTATAATGGTTCAGGAGTAAAAGATCGTTATTTCTATTTCGATGCAGAGAACGATCTAACAGGAACACGCTATGGACAAGTGACAGCACCTGCCGGCGAACATTGTACCACCATTCACACCTTTGAACCCACGGTAGAGTTCAATAAATTCTACATTCATGCCAGTGACGCTGTTGGCTTTAACTATTTGGCTGTTACTTATAGTTCTGAAACCTATTCCGGCTACACCACATCTGTCAAAACTCCCGTAACAGCTACCATTAGCATTGCAGAGGCTTGCCATGACAAAGATGGCATGTACTACGGCACATACAGCAACGCCTACGCATTCATTGTACCCGCAGACCTTACGGTTTCTGAGATAAACGTTAATGACAACCAGTTACAAATCAAGAGCTATAACCAAGGTGATATCGTTCCAGCAAATACCGGTGTGATGGTTGCAGCAACCGAAGCAGGCGACCATGAGGTTGAGCTTAGCTCAGAAGAAGGTACATCTGTACTGGGCGAAAGCAATATGCTTAAGGCTTCCGGTAATGGTATCGACGCCGAAACTATGGCAACCGTCAATAGCAACTGCAAATTCTATCGCCTCACAATGCACAAGGGCGAGACTATCGGTTACTTCTGGGGTGCGGCAGAGGGCGCAGCCTTTAACCTCGCAGCAAACAAGGCCTATCTTGCCGTGCCTGTAGATGTTGTTGCCAACATACAAGGCTTCACGTTTGAATCCGGTGACACCGATGACATCAAGGGCGTAGAGACCGGCAACAATGTTGACAGCAAGGTTTACAATCTTCGGGGACAGCATGTGGCACAACCTACCGCCAAGGGCGTGTACATTACCAACGGACGTAAGTTTATTGTTAAATAAAAAAAGGAAAGGAACAAAACAATGAAGAAATATATAAAACCTGCCATTGAGGTGATGGCTGTTCAAGGTGAGCACTCGCTTCTCACGGTATCTCCAGGAGTAAAAAACGGTTCAAATCTTGGTGATGAGTTCTATGAAGGTGATGTGTCTTATTCAAGAGAATCTTTTGACACTTCATGGGGTGACGAGTAGTCACAAACAAAAATGATAAGACAGACCGCCGCCTTCTCCATCATGGTGCAAGGCGGCGGTTTTCGTTTAAAAGAATTAAGGTTTTACGTTACAGCCTCTTTGGGGGATTGGCAGGAATGGGATTTTTTGCAAGCGACTGAATTTCGAGTTTTTCCAAAACAACCGATTCTCAGTAATCAAAAACCGATAGATATGCAAAAAACAGGTCAAAACGGGGTGTGCATCCTCTTTTTTGGTCTGTTTCGCTATCTTTGAGCACAGTATTACTTCAGTAGTTTCCTTTCTCCGGCCTCGTCACTCTCCAACACGCTCATCTGGTGAATGGCGATTCGATTGAGCTTTACGAGGCGTTCGCCCTGCGGGATGCCTTGTTCGATGAATACGGCGTTGAGGTTCTCCATATTCGACAGGCAGATAAGTTCGTTGATGGTGGCATAATCTCGTATGTTGCCTTTCAGGTCGGGATGTGCCTCCCTCCATTGCTTTGCCGTCATGCCGAACATGGCCACGTTCAGCACATCGGCCTCGTTGGCATAGATGACACTTGCCTGTACGGGAGTAATCTCCTCCGGGACAAGGTTCTGTTGGATGGCATCGGTGTGTATGCGGTAGTTGATTTTCGACAGTTCGCGCTTTGCCGACCATCCAATCAGTCGCTGTTCTTCTGCTTTCAGCCGCTGATATTCTTTGACAAGGAGCAACTGGAACTTAGGAGAAATCCACATGCCGAAGTGATATGCCAAATCCCGATGGGCATATGTTCCGCCATAGCGACCGGCCTTAGAACGAATACCGATGGCCTGCGTTCTTTCTATCCACGTTTTTACGGAAAGTACGAAATTATTACTTCCTGCCGCATTTTTAATTGCACCGAATTCGGTACAATTAAAATCAGGATTATAGAGCATTTCCCATTCGCCAAGATATTCAATAGTGCTTTTAAGACTGAGCCAGCGAAAAATTATATGCTCTTGCAGTTGGCTTCGCGCCATATCCGTCAGGCTGATGTAATCCTCCTCGTTGTACGTAACGACACTGATATCCGTATTTTGAACGATAATCTTTGCCATTTGCATTTTGGTTTATTGGGGTTCCCATGCGAAGGTAGTTATAATTCTTTATTTTTCCTGTTTCCGCGTGTATATTTTGAAAAAGAGGACATGGGTACCAATTTCATCCACAAAGTAGGGACGTGTCTTTAACACGTTGAACCCGGATGACCGAATCATCTGAGCATAAAGGCAAGAACGTGTCAAAGACACGTCCCTACATGGTGGGCGGTTCTATCTTCATATCCGTATCCCCTGTCTTCAGGATGTTTTGTAAAACCTCATTAATCTGTCCGGCATAATAGTACGGAAGATTAAAGAGCCTGAACCGCTTTCCCCTCGGAGTAACCACCGGGGCAATCGAAAACGGGCCGCCCCAGAATCTCACTGCAATGTCGTGCGGAGCCTTGTCCATGAACTGATGCAACGACCTCATACGTGAATTATGTCCGGATTTCACCTCAATGGGAATCATCTTTCCATCAAATTGTATCACAAAATCCACTTCGGCCTGCGACCCTGTTCCGTTCACCCAAAAACAGCGTTTATGAGAGAAACGGCTGTCAACGCTCAGCAATTCCTGTCCCACAATCTGTTCGGCAATACGCCCCATCCAAGCATCGCTGATATCCGGGATATTCACCAGTTCCTTCTGAATACCCCCTACATAATTGACCAGTCCGGTATCCAGCCACAAGAGCTTCGGAGAGCGCTTCGGCTCCGGAGCCACAGGCACCAAGACCGATGTGACAGGATAGGCCAATTCGAGCAACATCGTTTTTTCCAGAGTTCGGAAAGCCTCGCCCATTTCGCGGGAACGGTAGAGCGAGTTGCCGAATTTCTCGAATGTGATTCGCTGCGCCGCATATATCCAGCCCGCATTCAAAATATGGCGGATAACATTCCTCATCGCCTCCGTCTCAGAATACTTCTCTACGTCATCCCGATATCCTGTGAGCAAGGTCTCATAGATATATTTCAGCGAAATAATATCGCGATGCTCCGCATAGCTGTTTACCACCTCGGGCATCCCTCCGGTCAGCGTATAGGTGTTGAACAGGCGCATCATCTTATCGTGAAGAGGGACGGGAACAGCACCACGTTGTTGCGCCGTCTTCAAGGCGTTTTCTCCTACAGCTCCGAGAAACTCATTGAAAGTACAAGGACGTACAGCCATGTACTCAACCCGGCCAACGGGAAAAGTGATGTGCTTGTCGATAAGATTCTCCAGCAAAGAACCAGCTGCAATAACATCGATGCCGGACACCTCCTCGTAGAAATAGCGCAACATGGCAACGGCCCGCGGAGAGTTCTGTATTTCGTCGATGAAAAGAAGTGTTGGCACCGCCCTCCGCTCCTGATTGTTGAGCAGATAGATGGTTGTGACCAACTCGTCCATCGACGCATCGGTCTCGAACAATTGTCGGTCTACAGCCTTCTCAAGGTTGAGTTTTAGATAGACCTCGTATTCCGCAGCAAACTGATTTACGAGCGTTGTTTTGCCAACTTGACGGGCACCTCTAAGCACCATTGGTTTGTGACCGGGGCGGGCCGCCCATTGTCTTAGTTCTGTCAATACATTCCTTTCAAACATGATTTCAAGTATTTACATATACAAAATTACAAATAAAAACACAAAAACGGAGCAAAAAGAGCCGAAATTTGTAACAAAAGTGGACCAAAAACAGATCCGATTTGTAATAAAAGTGGACCAAAACGGACGCAAATTTGTAACAAAACCGACTTAAGCATACGAAAAGGAAGCTCCGGCATTATTTCCCTCACCACAAAAAAGTAGTAAACATACCTCATAAAACCATCTTTTCCACTACATTTGCAGCACGTAAAGAAACAATAACCATGAACACTATCTGCTATATCGTGGCCATGAGGGCCGAAGCCACACCCTTCATCCGGGAATTTGGCCTGAAACTGAACGAGAACTTCTTCGCCCCCCTGCCCTGCCAACTTTATGAGGGAGAGGTGAACGGCACACGCCTGTGCGTGGTGCTGAACGGGGCACAACACAACAGCGACCTGGTGGGTTGCGAGGCCGCCACGCTGGCCACCTCACAAGCCATCCAACACCTCCGGCCCGACCTGGTCATCAACAGCGGCACGTGCGGTGCCTTTGAAAGCAAGGGAGCGGATATCGCCCGCGTGTATATTGGCAACGGCGTCATGTTCCACGACCGCCGCGTGCCCGGCGATGATGCCTGGACCACGCAGAGCATAGGCAACTATCCCGTGTGGAAGGGCAGCCATGAGCTGGCCCTGCAACTGGGTCTGCCCGAAGGGAAGGTGACCACAGGCAGTTCCCTGGACATGCAGCCCTGCGACCTGGAGGTCATACAGCAGCATGGCGGGGAGCTGAAAGACATGGAGGGTGCCGCCATCGCCTTTGTGTGCAGCCTCTACGGGGTGCCCGTGCTCTTCGTGAAGAGTGTCACCGACCTGGTGGACCACTCAGCCGACACCTTCGAGGTGTTCTCGCGCAACCTGGCCGCTGCCGGCGAGAGCCTAAAGCAGATCAACAAGCAAATCATCAGCCTGCTGACCCGGCAGAACCCTGCAACGAACAATCCGGAATAAGACGGGGAAACGAATCCCATACCCCCCGGAAAAAACACCGCGATGTTTTCACCATCAAGTTCCCTGAGCAAAAAATGAAAGAGGCGGAGTTGCACATTGCGCAACTCCGCCTCTTTCATATCACGGTGAGGAGGCTTATACCTCGTCCTCTACATAGTCTACCACTTCGCGGTTACGAATCAAATCAAAATCCTCCTTGGAACCCACGATGAGCTTGTTGAACTCACGCAGACCGGTTCCGGCAGGAATCAGGTGACCGGTAATCACGTTCTCCTTCATACCCTCGAGCGTATCGCTCTTGCAATTGATGGCAGCCTCGTTGAGCACCTTGGTGGTCTCCTGGAAGGATGCGGCCGACATGAAACTGCGGGTCTGCAAAGCTGCACGGGTGATACCCTGAAGAATCTGGGTGGAGGTGGCAGCCATGGCATCACGCACCACCACAGGCTTCAAGTCACGGCGCTTCAGCGAGCTGTTCTCGTCGCGAAGCTTGCGAGCGGTGACAATCATACCGGGCTTCATCACTTCGCTGTCTCCGGCGTCCACCACCACTTTCTTACCCCAAATGCGGTCGTTCTCGGCAGTAAAGTCGAACTTGTCCACCATCTGGCTCTCCAAGAAGTTGGTATCGCCGGGATCGTTAATCTGCACCTTACGCATCATCTGACGCACAATCACCTCGAAGTGCTTGTCGTTAATCTTCACACCCTGCAGACGATAAACGTCCTGTACCTCGTTGACAATGTACTCCTGCACAGCCGTGGGGCCCTTGATGGCCAGGATGTCGTTGGGAGTAATGGCACCGGCAGACAGGGGCGTTCCGGCACGCACGTAATCATTCTCCTGCACGAGCAACTGCTTGGACAGGGGGATGAGATACTTACGCACATCACCCACCTTGCTGGTCACAATCACCTCGCGGTTACCACGCTTGATCTTGCCCATGGTGACCTCACCGTCAATCTCCGACACGATGGCGGGATTGCTGGGGTTACGGGCCTCGAACAACTCGGTGACACGGGGCAGACCACCGGTGATATCACCACCGCCGCCACCTGCGGCGCGGGGCATCTTGCTCAGCACATCACCGGCCTTCAACACAGCACCATCCTCCACGGCCAAACGGGCACCGATGGGGAAGTTATAGGTACGCAGCAACTCGCCGTTCTCACCCAAGATATGGGCACTGGGCGCGATGGTGCGGTCCTTGGACTCGATAACGATAAACTCACGAAGACCGGAGGTTTCGTCGGTATCCACACGATAAGTAACACCCTCGATGACATTCTCGAACTTCACGGTACCGGGATACTCCGTAACGATAACCGAATTGAAGGGATCCCACTTGGCCACCATGTCGCCGGGTTCCACCACGTCACCCTCATACTTATACAAAGTAGCACCGTAAGGCACGTTTTGGCTAAGCAGTACGATGCCGGTGTTGGGCTCCACGAAGCGCACCTCAGCCATACGACCGACCACCATCTTGGCGGTCTTACCCTCTTCGTCTACGATATCCACGGTGTTCAATTCCTCGAATTCCAGACGTGCGTTGTACTTCGCCTTAATCATGGCATTGGCCACAGCGTTTCCGGCCACACCACCGGCGTGGAAGGTTCGCAGAGTCAGCTGGGTACCCGGCTCACCGATGGACTGGGCGGCAATCACACCCACGGCCTCGCCCTTCTGCACCAGTCGGCTGGTGGCCAAGTTGCGACCGTAACACTTCATGCACACACCCTTCTTGCTCTCACAAGTGAGCACGGAACGTATCTCAACGCTCTCAATGGGGCTGTTCTCGATTTCCTGTGCCTTGTCCTCAGTAATCTCATCACCGGCAGCACAGATGAGACGACCGGTAACGGGATGCACGATGTCGTGCACAGACACACGGCCAAGAATACGCTCGTAAAGACTGCTGACAACCTCATCACCATTCTTCAAGGCAGTGCATACCAAGCCACGCAGGGTGCCGCAATCCTCCTCGGTGATAATCACATCGTGGGACACGTCCACCAGACGACGGGTCAGGTAACCGGCATCGGCCGTCTTCAGAGCCGTATCGGCCAGACCCTTACGGGCGCCGTGAGTGGAGATAAAGTACTCCAGCACGCTCATACCCTCCTTAAAGTTAGAAAGAATGGGGTTCTCGATGGTGGTCACCTCGGCACCGGCCTTGCTGGGCTTGGCCATCAGACCACGCATACCGGAAAGCTGGCTGATCTGTCCTGCACTACCACGAGCACCGGAATCAAGCATCATGTACACGGCATTGAAGCCTTGGTCAGCCTCGCGCATGGTCTTCATCAGAGTGGCACTCAACTCATTATTTACATGAGTCCAAGTGTCCACCACCTGGTGGTGACGCTCGGTGTCAGTGATGAAGCCCATGGCATAATCACCCTGGATACGGTCCACCTCGTCGTTACCCTTCTTAATCAAAGCCTCTTTCTCCTTGGGAATGATGATGTCGCCCAAGTTGAAGCTCAAACCGCCTTCGTAAGCCAAGCGGTAACCAAGGTTCTTGATGCCGTCAAGGAACTCGCATGCACGAGCCACACCCACCTTCTTGATAACGTCGGTAATCAATCCGCGGAGGGTCTTCTTACTGATAATTTCGTTGAAGAAACCTACCTCAACGGGGATAATCTCGTTGGCAATCACTCGACCAACGGAAGTCTCCACAGCGCGCTTACCAATGGTACCGTCTTCAAGCAGGTCATCCACGATTACCGTGACGGGAGCATGAACGTCCACCTTCTTACTGTTGAAGGCAACAATAGCCTCCTCCGGGCCGTAGAATTTCAGACCACTACCCTTGGCACCGGGACGCAGCTTGGTAATATAATACAGGCCCAACACCATATCCTGAGAGGGAATGGTGATAGGAGCACCGTTGGCAGGATTCAATATATTATGGCTCTGGAGCATCAGAATCTGAGCCTCCAGGATAGCCTCGTTGCTCAAAGGCAAATGAACAGCCATCTGGTCACCATCGAAGTCAGCGTTGAACGCGGCACAAGCCAAGGGGTGAAGTTGAATGGCACGGCCCTCGATCATCTTGGGTTGGAAAGCCTGAATACCCAAACGGTGAAGAGTAGGTGCACGGTTCAAGAGTACGGGATGACCCTTCATCACATGCTCCAAGATGTCCCAAATAATGGGCTCACGACGATCGACAATCTTCTTGGCGCTCTTCACGGTCTTCACAATACCGCGCTCGATGAGTTTGCGGATGATGAACGGCTTATACAACTCGGCAGCCATCAATTTGGGCAGACCGCACTCACCCATCTTCAACTCGGGACCCACAACGATAACGGAACGGGCACTATAGTCGACACGCTTACCCAAAAGGTTCTGACGGAAACGACCTTGCTTACCCTTCAACGAATCGGAAAGTGACTTCAGGGGACGGTTACTATCGGTCTTGACGGCACTGCTCTTACGGCTGTTGTCCAGCAAGCTGTCAACAGCCTCCTGCAGCATACGCTTCTCGTTACGCAGAATCACCTCGGGAGCATGAATCTCCACCAAACGCTTCAGACGGTTGTTGCGGATAATCACGCGGCGATAAAGATCGTTCAGGTCACTGGTTGCAAAGCGGCCACCATCCAGAGGAACCAAAGGTCGCAACTCGGGCGGAATAACGGGCAGTTCGCTCAGAATCATCCACTCGGGGCGGTTCTTGTCCTTGTTGGGACCCATACTCGAGCGGAAACTCTCCACCACCTGCAGGCGCTTCAAAGCCTCGTTCTTACGCTGCTGTGCACCCTCTTGGTTGGCCTGGGCACGCAACTGGTAGGAAAGAGTATCGAGGTCGAGACGAATCAACAGGTCATACAAAGCCTCCGCGCCCATCTTGCAGATGAACTTCTGGGGATCCGTGTCTTCCAAATAGAAGTTGTCGTTGCTCACACGATCCATCACCTCCATGTACTCGTCCTCGCTCAGGATGTCACCATCCTCGATACCCTTGCTTAGGCTGGGAGTCTCCAAACCCTTCATAGCACCGGCCTGGATAACGATATAGCGTTCGTAGTAGATGATTTGGTCGAGCTTTTTGGTAGGAATACCCAGCAGATAACCGATCTTGTTGGGCAAAGAGCGGAAATACCAAATATGGGCCACAGGCACCACCAGATGGATATGGCCGCTACGCTCGCGGCGCACCTTTTTCTCTGTCACCTGCACACCACAACGGTCACACGTGATACCCTTATAGCGAATGCGCTTATACTTACCGCAATGGCACTCATAGTCCTTCGTGGGACCGAAGATGCGTTCGCAGAACAAACCGTCACGCTCGGGCTTGTATGTACGGTAGTTGACAGTCTCAGGCTTCAGCACCTCACCGTATGACTCCTCCAGAATCTGCTGGGGAGAAGCCAATCCAACCGTGATCTTGGTGAAGTTCGTCTTTATCTTGTTTTCTTTCTTAAAAGCCATAATTCTCTTTGTCTGATTATCCGATTTACTCCAAGGTTACGCTCAATCCCAAACCCTTCAACTCGTGCAACAGCACATTCAAAGACTCGGGAATACCGGGTGTGGGCATAGGCTCACCCTTTACAATAGCCTCGTAGGCCTTGCTGCGGCCCACCACATCATCACTCTTGATGGTCAAAATCTCCTGCAACACATGAGATGCACCGAAAGCCTCGATGGCCCAAACCTCCATCTCTCCGAAACGCTGACCTCCGAACAGGGCCTTACCGCCCAAGGGTTGCTGCGTGATGAGAGAATAGGGACCGATGGAACGGGCATGCATCTTATCCTCCACCATGTGACCCAACTTCAGCATATAGGCAATACCCACCGTAGCAAGCTGGTCGAACGGTTCGCCCGTGGCACCATCATAAAGCTGAGTCGAACAATAGCGGGGCAAGCCGGCCTTGTCGGTCCACTCGTTCAGGTCCTCAAGATGAGCGCCATCGAAGATAGGTGTAGCGAACTTAACACCCAGTTCCTTACCGGCGGCACCCAACACTGTCTCGAAAATCTGACCGATGTTCATACGTGAAGGCACACCCAAGGGGTTCAATACGATATCCACGGGGGTACCGTCTGCCAAGAAAGGCATATCCTCCGAACGCACTATCTTACTTACAATACCCTTATTACCATGGCGACCGGCCATCTTATCACCTACGCCGATACGACGCTTCTTAGCAATATAAACTTTAGCCACCTGAAGAATACCGCTGGGCAGTTCATCGCCAATCTGCAAAGCGAACTTCTTACGCTTCTGTTCGGCATCAAGCAGTTTATATTTCTTCATGTAATTGGTAATCAGCTTAGAAATCAGTCCGTTTACATGCTCGTCAGTAGTCCATCCACTAATCTGAACACCTGCAAAGTCAACAGCCTGAATGGCACCGGCAGTGAACTTGCTACCGGCGGGAATCACCTCCACACCCATATAATCGGTAACCCCTGCGCTCTTCTGACCTTTGGTCAACTCAAGCAGTTTGTCTACCAAAATAGCCTTCAAGTCTGCCACCTTGTCATCGAACTCCTCATCCATAGCAGCCAGACGGGGCTTGTCAGCCATGCGCTGAGAGCGGGTCTTGACTGCACGCGAATAGAGTTTCTTGTCGATGACCACACCACTCAAAGAGGGGCTGGCCTTCAGAGACGCGTCCTTTACATCGCCGGCCTTATCACCGAAGATGGCGCGAAGCAGCTTCTCCTCAGGGCTGGGATCGCTCTCGCCCTTGGGAGTAATCTTACCTATCATGATGTCGCCGGGAACCACACGGGCACCGATACGGATGATGCCGTTCTCATCCAAATCCTTGGTTGCCTCCTCGCTCACATTGGGAATATCGCTGGTCAGTTCCTCCACGCCACGTTTGGTCTCACGCACCTCCAAAGCGAACTCCTCCACATGGACACTGGTCAGCATATCCTCGCGAACCACACGTTCGCTCAGCACGATAGCATCCTCATAGTTGTAGCCCTTCCAAGGCATGTAAGCCACCACCAAGTTCTTACCCAAAGCCAATTCGCCGTTCTCGGTAGAATAACCCTCGGTGAGGATGTCGCCGGCCTTCACATGCTGACCCTTCTCGCAAATGGGGCGAAGGTCAATGGTCATGTTTTGGTTGGTGCGACGGAACTTGGGAATACGGTATTCCTTCAAAGCGGGTTCAAAACTTACGAACTCCTCCTCTTCCGTACGGTCGTAGAGAATACGGATTGTGGTAGCATCCACATAATCCACCACGCCATCGCCTTCGGCAGTAACCATGGTGCGGCTGTCCTCACACACTTGCTTCTCAATACCTGTACCCACGATAGGAGCTTCGGTACGCAGCAAGGGAACTGCCTGACGCATCATGTTGGAGCCCATCAGCGCACGGTGGGCATCGTCATGCTCCAGGAAAGGAATCAAAGAGGCTGCGATAGAAGCAATCTGCTGGGGAGCGACATCCATCAGCTCCACCTCTGCAGGAGGAACCACAGGATAGTCATCGTCCTGACGGCACTTGACCTTCGTGCGGATGAAAGTACCGTCATCGTTCAAGGGTGCGTTACCCTGACCGATAATCTTACCCTCCTCGTCCTCTGCAGTCATATACTGAACACCACCATCGCTCAGATCTACAACGCCATCGGTCACCTTACGGTAGGGAGTCTCTATAAAGCCCAAATCATTGATTTTGGCAAACACGCAAAGTGAACTGATCAGACCGATGTTGGGACCTTCAGGACTCTCGATGGGGCATAGACGACCATAGTGTGTATAGTGCACGTCGCGAACCTCAAAACCGGCACGCTCACGCGACAGACCGCCGGGGCCCAGGGCGGAAAGACGACGCTTGTGTGTCACCTCGGCCAAGGGATTGGTCTGATCCATAAACTGGCTCAGCGCGTTGGTACCAAAGAACGTATTGATAACGCTCGAAATGGTTTTTGCATTCACCAACTCGATGGGAGAGAACACCTCATTGTCACGCACGTTCATGCGCTCACGGATAGTACGGCTCATGCGAGCCAGACCGATAGAGAATTGATTAGCCAACTGCTCACCTACGGTACGAACACGACGGTTACTCAGGTGGTCAATATCATCCACATAAGCCTTCGAGTTAATCAACTCAATCAGATACTTGATAATCTCGATGATATCTTCCTTCGTCAATACACGGACAGAGGGGTCGATATTCATCTTCAACTTGCGGTTGATGCGATAACGACCAACCTCACCCAAATCATAACGCTTCTCAGAGAAGAACAGATTGTAGATAACCTCACGTGCACTGGCATCATCAGCAGGTTCCGCATTGCGCAACTGACGATAGATGTAAGCCACAGCCTCCTTTTCACTGTTGGAGGTATCCTTCTGCAACGTATTAAATATAATGGAATACTCCGAAACATCGGCATCCTGCTTGTGCACCAAGATAGAATCAATTCCGTTCTCAATGATTTCACTGATATTCTCCTCGGTCAGCACGGTCTCACGCTCCAAAAGCACCTCATTACGTTCGATGGAAACCACCTCACCCGTATCCTCGTCCACGAAGTCCTCAACCCAACTCTTCAGCACACGGGCAGCCAGACGCTGACCCTCACACTTCATCAGGTTCTCGCGGGTAGCCACAATCTCCTCGGCAAGACCGAAAATCTCAAGAATATCCTTATCCGTCTCGTAGCCGATAGCGCGCAGCAAAGTGGTTACAGGCAATTTCTTCTTACGGTCGATGTAGGCATACATCACGTTGTTGATGTCCGTAGCAAACTCAATCCAAGAACCCTTGAAAGGAATGATACGGGCCGAATAAAGCTGCGTACCATTGCTGTGCATGCTGCTGCCGAAGAACACACCCGGAGAGCGATGCAACTGGGAAACAACCACACGCTCGGCACCATTGATAATAAAGGTGCCGTTGGGTGTCATATAAGGAATCGGACCCAAGAAGACATCCTGAATAACAGTGTCAAAATCCTCATGGTCAGGATCCGTGCAATACAACTTCAACTTAGCCTTCAAAGGCACAGCGTATGTATAGCCACGCTCCAAACACTCCTCAATGCTGTAGCGAGGAGGATCAATATAATAGTCAAGGAACTCCAGCACAAAATTATTACGCGTGTCCGCAATGGGGAAGTTCTCGGAGAACACCTTATAGAGACCATCGTTTTTTCTCAGTTCGGGGGGAGTATCCAACTGGAGGAAGTCGTTAAAAGACTTCAACTGTACTTCCAAGAAGTCCGGATAAGGCATAGGACTCTTTACGGAAGCGAAATTTACTCTGTTACTAATAATGTTAGAAGCCATCTAATATCGTTTTGTCAACTTGGGATATTGTTAGACACAAAAAGGTAATGAATTCTCTACCAGAGAATCCATTACCATGAATCCTAATTACTCAGGATAGGATTTACTTCAGCTCGATTTCAGCACCAGCCTCCTCAAGGGTCTTCTTCAGAGCCTCGGCGTCAGACTTGGCCATACCCTCCTTCAACACGCTGGGAGCACCGTCTACCATGTCCTTAGCCTCCTTCAGACCAAGACCGCAAGCCTCCTTAACGGCCTTAACCACCTGGAGCTTGTTAGCACCAGCAGCCTTCAACACAACGTCGAAGTCGGTCTTCTCCTCAGCAGCCTCAGCAGCACCGCCAGCAGCGGGACCAGCAACAGCCACAGCTGCAGCTGCGGGCTCAATACCATACTCATCCTTCAGGATGGTTGCCAACTCATTAACTTCCTTTACTGTCAAGTTTACCAACTCTTCAGCAATAGCTTTCAAATCTGCCATTTTATTCTACTATTTATTTGTTTGTTATTTGTTCTGTTTGTTGTTATGCGGCTTGTCGACCAATTATTCGGCCTTCTCGCCCAGAGTCTTGAGTACTCCGTGGATGGTATTCTGTCCACTCTGCAAAGCCGACAGAACATTCTTGGCGGGAGACTGCAGCAAAGCAACAATCTCTGCAATAACCTCGTTCTTGCTCTTGATGCCAACCAAAGCGTCCAACTGCTCAGCACCCACATACATGCCTTCCTCGGCATAAGCGGCCTTCAGAGCGGGCTTCTCAACCTTCTTGCTCTTAATCTCCTTGAGCATCTTGGCAGGTTGATTGGCAACCTCGGTGAAAAGAACAGCAGTGCTGCCCTTCAAAACATCATACAGAGCAGAGAAATCTACTTCAGCAGCTTCAAGAGCCTTGTGCAAGAGGGTGTTCTTAACAACCACCATCTTGATATTGCTCTGGAAACACTTACGGCGAAGAGCACTCGTTACCTCTGCGTTCATACCCTCTACATCCACCAAGTAGAAGTGAGGGTACTGCTGCATCAGCTCACCCAAATGTGCGATAATTGCACCTTTATCTTCCTTTCTCATAATTCTTTTCCTAATTATTAGATTTCCTCACAAGCCTTAGGATCAACCTTGATACCGCGGCTCATAGTGCTTGAAAGATAAACGCTCTTCACATAAGTTCCCTTTGCGGCGGCGGGCTTCAGCTTGTTGATGGTAGCCATGAACTCCCTCGCGTTCTGAGCAATCTGCTCAGCGGTGAAACTCACCTTACCGATTGAAGTATGCACGATACCGGTCTTGTCGACCTTGAAATCAATCTTACCCTGCTTCACCTCACGAACGGCCTTGGCCACATCCATGGTTACGGTACCACTCTTGGGATTAGGCATCAGGCCACGAGGACCCAACACACGACCCAAAGCACCAATCTTACCCATGATAGCGGGCATGGTAATGATTACATCGATATCAGTCCAGCCACCTTTAATCTTCTCGATATATTCATCGAGACCTACATAGTCTGCACCAGCTTCCTTGGCAGCAGCTTCAGCATCAGGAGTACACAGGCACAACACACGTGTCACCTTACCGGTACCATTGGGCAGCGAAACAACGCCACGCACCATTTGGTTTGCCTTACGAGGATCAACGCCCAAGCGCACATCGATATCCACAGACGCATCAAACTTGGTAGTGGTAATATCCTTCACCAACTGAGATGCCTCTTTCAGAGTGTAAGCTCTCCCTGCTTCAATCTTATCAGCTACCAACTTTTGGTTTTTTGTCAGTTTACTCATTTGAATTGAAGTTTTTAATTGTTAGCGGGAAACTCACCCTTTACAGTGATACCCATACTTCTTGCTGTTCCTGCAACCAAAGTCATTGCAGACTCAATAGTAAAACAGTTCAGGTCAGGCATTTTATCCTGAGCGATGGCACGAACCTGTTCCCAAGTAATCTCGGCAACCTTCTTACGGTTAGGCTCAGCAGATCCGCTCTTGATTTTTGCAGCCTCCATCAACTGGATTGCAACAGGAGGAGTCTTAACGACGAAATCGTAGCTCTTATCGTTGTAATACGTGATAACCACAGGCAAAACCTTGCCAGCCTTGTCCTGGGTTCTGGCGTTGAATGCCTTACAGAAATCCATGATGTTGATACCCTTGGAGCCCAAAGCAGGACCCACTGGGGGTGATGGATTTGCAGCGCCTCCTTTAATCTGCAATTTGATTAATCCAGCAACTTCTTTAGCCATTTGAATTATTCTTTTTTATTGTCGATTTATTTTGAGAACGTCATACCGGTAACAACGGCATCACAATTTCTCAACCTGCATAAAGCCAAGTTCCAACGGTGTTTTACGACCGAAAATCTTGACACTCACTTTCAGTTTCTTCTTCTCCTCATTGACTTCTTCAATCAGCGCATCGAATCCGCTGAAAGGTCCTTCATTCACGCGCACACTCTCGCCAACCTCGAAAGAAAGCACAACCTCTTCACCGACATCCTGCAGTTCATCCACAGAACCCAGCATCTGAGCCACCTCATGAGAGCGCAAGGGCATAGGCTTCGTACTATTCTTAGTATCACTAAGGAAACCCAACACGTTGGGAACATTGCGTAGCTGACTCTGCGTCTCACCCACAAGATCCGTCTCCACAAAGACATACCCTGCAAAACGATAAAGTTCTTTAACTACGCGCTTGCCATTACGGACAGTCACCTTTTTCTCCGTGGGAACCAGTACCTGAGCAACATGTTTGGCAAAATCCTCATGTTGTTTGATGTATGCCTCAATGTACTCCTTTACCTTGCCTTCCTTACCACTGATGGCACGCATAACGTACCAGTTCATTGCAGTATCAGCCATGATTCTCTCTCAGATTAGCGTAACACGTCGTAGACAGCAGAAATTCCCTTCTGGAAAAGAAAGTCAATACAGAAAACTACCAGCGCAATACATAGGGAAGCAATAAGTACAAGTGCTGCACTGTTCATAAGTTCTGAACGTGAAGGCCAAGAGACCTTATGCGTTAGTTCTTCGTATGATTCTTTACAGTAGTTAATAATGCCTTTAAACATATTCTTTTGTTTTTGCACGGGAAGAGAGGCTCGAACTCCCGACACCTGGTTTTGGAGACCAGTGCTCTACCGACTGAGCTATTCCCGTAAGTGGAACCCCATCCCATCACTGAGAGGGGATTCCTTATTTGGTTTAGTCTATAATCCTAATATTGGGTTCAGGATTAGTCGAACACCTCGGTAATCTGACCGGAACCTACGGTGCGACCACCCTCACGGATAGCGAAACGCAGACCTACATTCAGAGCCACAGCATAAATCAACTCAACGGTAATCTCTACGTTGTCGCCGGGCATAACCATCTCGATACCCTCGGGCAGGTGAATCTCACCGGTGCAATCCATAGTACGGAGATAGAACTGAGGACGATACTTGTTACCGAAAGGAGTGTGACGACCACCCTCTTCCTTCTTCAGGACGTAGATAGAAGCCTTGAAGCCCTTGTGAGGAGTGATAACACCGGGGTGGGTAATAACCATACCACGCTTAACTTCCTGCTTGTCGATACCACGGAGCAACAGACCTACGTTGTCACCGGCCTCACCCTGATCCAACAACTTGCGGAACATTTCAACACCGGTAATCACAGACTTCTTGTCCTCACCCAGACCCAAAATCTGAACTTCATCGCCAACCTTCACAACACCAGTCTCAATACGACCGGTAGCAACGGTACCACGACCGGTAATAGAGAACACGTCCTCAACAGGCATCAAGAAAGGCTTCTCAACATCGCGAACGGGTTCCTGAATCCAAGTGTCGCAAGCCTCCATCAACTCGACAACCTTGTCTTCCCACTCCTTAACGCCATTCAAAGCACCAAGAGCAGAACCACGGATAATAGGAGTCTCGTCCTCGAAGTCGTACTGAGAAAGCAACTCGTGCATTTCCATCTCAACCAACTCCAGCATCTCCTCATCGTCCACCATATCGCACTTGTTCAAGAACACAACCAGACGGGGAACGTTTACCTGACGAGCCAACAGGATGTGCTCGCGAGTCTGAGGCATAGGACCATCAGTAGCAGCAACCACGATAATGGCACCATCCATCTGAGCAGCACCGGTAACCATGTTCTTCACATAGTCAGCGTGTCCGGGGCAGTCAACGTGTGCATAGTGACGGTTGGGGGTCTCATATTCAATGTGAGAAGAGTTGATGGTGATACCACGTTCTTTCTCCTCGGGTGCATTATCAATCTGATCGAAAGACTTAACATCCTGGCCGGTGCCATAACGCTCATGCAGAGTCTTGGAGATGGCGGCGGTCAGAGTAGTCTTACCGTGGTCTACGTGACCGATTGTACCAATGTTCACATGGGGTTTGGTACGCTCAAATTTTTCTTTTGCCATAGCGGTACTTTGTTATAGTATAAATTGTTTTTTAATTAATCTCTGTTCTGTTTTTCGAGCTGCTTCCGAGAGTTGAACTCGGGACCTCATCCTTACCAAGGATGCGCTCTACCACTGAGCTAAAGCAGCAACATGACCCTTAAAGAAGAGCGGAAGACGGGGCTCAAACCCGCGACCCCCAGCTTGGAAGGCTAGTGCTCTATCGACTGAGCTACTTCCGCAGTTTCAAATAAGAGAGTGGGTAGTGATGGATTCGAACCACCGAAGGCGAAAGCCAGCAGATTTACAGTCTGCCCCATTTGGCCACTCTGGTAACTACCCTTGTTTTTCGAGCCTCTTGTCGGATTCGAACCAACGACCCCGAGATTACAAATCACGTGCTCTGGCCAACTGAGCTAAAGAGGCGAGTGCATCCGTGACATTGCATATCACGCTCTGAAACGGATGCAAAATTAGGCAATATTTCTTATTCTACCAAACCAAAACCATTATTTTTTTGCCGCACGTACTTTTTCTTTGTATTTTTCCAACTGACGGGTCAGTGTTTCCATGCAAAGATCCACGGCCTCCTCGAACGAATCTCCGATTTTTTCGGCAAAAAGTTCACCACCGGGCAGCGCAACACTTAAGGATGCGCTTTTGTTCATCGAGGTTTCCGGTTTTGTCACTTTTAATGACACCTCTACCTTTCTTATATCTGAACTGAACTTTTCAATTTTCGAGACACGCTTTTGGATATAGTCTTGCAACTTTTCTCCAGCCTCAAAGTGAATGGTCTTAATCTTAATCTCCATAATCGTTGCTTTTTTAGGCTCTGGGGTGAGCCTGGTTATACGTTTCTTTCAGTTCCTCGAATGTCGTGTGCGTGTAGATTTCCGTAGTGGAAATACTTTCATGACCCAACAACTCCTTCACTGACTGCAAATCGGCATGATGATTGAGCATGGAGGTGGCAAAACTATGTCGCAACACATGTGGACTGCGCCTTTTCAGGGTGGTCACCTGTGAGAGATAATAACGAACAATCTGCTGTATTTTTCCGGGAGTTCTCCTGCCTTGCGATTTGAAATCGACAAAAACCGGAGCATCACCCGCAACAGCATATCCGCTACCCTGCAACAATCGTTTAAAGAGGCTGAATGCTTCGTACAGTTCTCTTCCGAAGGGAACAATTCGTTGTTTGTCACGCTTGCCAGTCACTTTAAGCTGACTTTGCGCAAAATCAACATCTCCCCATGAAAGCCCCACAAGTTCCGACAGACGAATGCCCGTGGAATAAAACGTGAGCAGAACCATTCTGTCAAACTCTCCTTGCAGTGTCTCGGGGAAATAGTTTCCGTCAAGCAGACGTTCCATCTCGCTTTCTCTCACAAACTGGGGCAACGGCTTAGCCTTTTTAGGACCCTGAATCGCGTAGACCGGATCCCGCTGCACCAGCCCCCGGCGCATGAGATACTTGTAAAAGGACTTCAGGGAACTAAGATTGCGGCAGACGGAAGCAGGGCTTTGACCTATCTCCATACGCTCGACAATAAACTGCCTCACCACATCCTTGTCCAAGTTTTCCCAAGAGACCTGCTCGTCAAGAGCATTCATATAGGACTCAAACACCTTCAAGTCCTTTTCATAGGCTTCCACCGTACGAGGCGAATAATTACGCTCGTTTTGCAGATACTCTATGAATTCAGCCGTCCACATCGCTATACTATGCTATCATACAGCAACGAAATTACGAAATAAGACGGACATTTCCAAGAAAAAGTCCAGTAAATTCTTACTTTAGGGTTGTTTTCAATCCTCCTCGGCGCGGTGCAACTGCTGAACGTAAATTGCACGCTCGCGAGCCAAACGGTTCTTCACAGAGGGCTTGTCGAACTGCTGACGAGCACGAAGCTCCTTGATAACACCGGTCTTTTCGAACTTTCTCTTAAATTTCTTCAAGGCGCGTTCAATGTTTTCGCCCTCTTTTACAGGAACTACAATCATTTTGTTAGTTAATTGTTAATTTTAAATGGTTAGTTAATTTGCAGCGCAAAAGTAGACAATTTTACCAATATAGCAAAACATTTGTCTAAGATTCTTTATTTCAGCAATGGAAGACAAGAAAAGAAAAAAGCCGTCCCCTTATAAAGGACGGCCCTTTTCTACGCATCAAAAACAATATTTATATGAAAAAAAATCAGAGATTGGGGTTCATGGTCTTCCAGTCCTCCACAGCAGGGATGATGCCCAAAGAGATAATCTCGTCGCGCATCTTCTGGAGGTGGGCGTAGCTCTTATCCAAATCTGCCATCTCCTCGGCGGTCCCTTCAGGCTTGGTGAAATGCACACCGGTCTTGTCCAAGGTGGTGGGCATAGCCATCATCACATTCTTGTAACCGCAGGAATCGCAGTTCACATAGCAGCCAACGGGCAGGGTGAAAGGCTCGGCACCCATGGCAGCGCCAATCATCTTGATAGAGCAGTAAGCAGGGCTCTGGAACGAGCTGCGGCCACGCAACTTGATAATATTGCTACCACCCTGAACGGTGTGTTGCTTAATCTCGGCAAAACGCTCGGCACTCAGGCCTTTGTCAGCCAAGGGCACACCATCGACCTTCACATGGCTGGCGAAGACCGCCATCTGCTCGCCATGGCCGCCATAGGTATGCGCGCCGGTCACCTTATCCTGTTGCACGCCGAACTCCTTGGCCAAAGCCTGCTGCAAGCGGGTAGAGTCAAGAGCAGCCAATGAAGTCAGCTGGTTGGGTTTCAGACCGCTGTGGATAAGCGTGGTGAGAGCGGTAACATCAGCGGGGTTGAAGATAACCACCACATGTTCCACATCGGGACAATACTTTTTGATGTTATCACCGAACTCGGCGGCAATCTGGCAGTTGCCTTTCAACAGATCCTCGCGGGTCATACCCTCCTTGCGGGGAGCGCCTCCGCTGGAAACGATGTACTTCGCACCGGTGAAAGCCTCCTCGGGGTCAGTGGTCCAGGTGATGTTGGCACCGGGGAAAGCACACTGCTCCAGTTCATCGGACACGCCGTGAACGCCGGGCTCGAAAATGTCGTACAAACAGATGTTGGGAGTCAAGCCCAGCATCAGGGCGCTCTGTGCCATGTTAGAACCAATCATGCCACCGGCACCCACAATCAAAAGCTTCTCGTTAGTTAAATAAGCCATAGATTCTCGTTTTATTATAGGTTATTCCTCGATTCTCCTTATCTTATATGTAGTAGACACAAAGATATGAAAATTTTTCCATACGCCACACCATGTTTAACTTTTTTTGTTGTCACTTCACAAGGGAAGTGTAGCGCGGCGCAGCCACTCCCTGTCAGCATCCTCGGTAAGGAGAGGCAGCAGATCTGCCCGAACGAGAGCATGATAGTCGTCAATCCATCGGCGTTCCTCCGGTGTGAGCATCTCCGTCACGATGCCCCGGCGGTCGTAAGGACAACGGGTGAGAGGTTCCAGTTTCCAAAACGTGCCGAAGGAATTTTCAAAAGCAGGCACCACCAGCAACGTGTTCTCATGGCGTATGCCGAACCTGCCTTCGACATAAACCCCGGGCTCATCGGTAATGGTCTGCCCCAATATCAGCGGTAAAGTGGTGTCGTGGCGACAGTTTTTGCGAAACTGCGTGGGCCCTTCGTGCACTCCCAGGCGATGCCCCACCCCATGACCTGTGCCATGGCCGTAGTCATATCCGGCACGCCACAGGGGCAGACGGGCCAGCGTGTCGAGTTGTAAACCTGTGGTGCCCGCGGGAAACACGGCGTGCTGCAACTGGAGATGCCCCTTCAGAACAAGCGTGAAAGCGTGGCACTCTTCATCGGTAAGCGGTCCCAGAGGGATGGTTCGCGTGACATCCGTGGTGCCGCAATCATAATGTGCCCCGCTGTCCAGCAGCAACAAACCCTTGCGATCCAGTGCCAGATCGGTCTCTTGTGTAGCCTCATAGTGGACAATCGCTCCGTGGTGAGCATAACCGGCGATGGTCTCGAAGCTCAGTCCGCGGAAGCCCGGCTGACAGGCACGCAGAGCCGTCAGTTCGCGGTCTACGCGCATCTCGGTCCAAGGGGCGCAGCCCCACTCGTCTATCAGACGGAGAAAGCGCACTAAAGCCACTCCGTCACGCAGATGAGCCTGTCGGAAGCCTTCCTGTTCCGCCTCCGTTTTCCGGGCACGCCAAAAGGCGACAGGCGTTTCGCCCTCCAAATCCCGGGGTGCCTTATCATAAGGTTCAATGCAAACATTCAGCCCCTTAAGATATCTTTCTATCGGAGCGGATACTTGTTCGCAATGGACAAACAGCGTATGCCGACCTTCGCGACGCACCAGCAGGAAGCTGATAAGAAAAGGGTTATAGGGAATGTCATCGCCCCGCAGGTTCAACATCCAGGCAATCTCGCTCAGGTCGTTGAGCAGCACCTGTTCGCGTCCCTGCTCTTCCAGCCAGCCCTGCAAGCGAAGCAGCTTGTCTGCAGCCGTGCATCCTGCCAGTTCATCGGGCATCCGCTCTGCCGGACTCAACGGGAAGGAGGGGCGGTCCGTCCACAACAAGTCGAACGGGTCGGCATCCAAGGCTACAGCCTCCACACCCGCAAAGAGTTCTTCTCTCAAGGACTTCACCATCATATCGGGCAGATAGCCCACCCTGCCCTGCTGCCGGCGCAACCACTCGTTGACGGTTTCCTCCTTGCCGTCACGCATCAGGCGAAAAGGGGTGGTTCTCAGTTGCTCCTCGGCCTGCAACCAATAGCGGCTGTCCGTCCACAAGAGGGCCTCATCGGCGGTGAGGAGGGCAGTGCCCGCGCTGCCTGTGAAGCCGGTCAACCAGCGGCGGCACTGCCATCGGGCGGGCACGTACTCACTGTTGTGAGCATCCATCGTGGGCACAACAAGAATCTCCACTCCCTGTTTCTTCATCCATTGGCGCAGCTGTGCCACGCGCTCGGTTATTTCTTTTTTCATACGATAATCGGTCTTTGCACACAAATATAGCAAAACCTACCCACATACGGATGGATTTCGAAGGAATAATACAAAGTGTTTGGGGTGCTTGAAGTTAGCTAACGAGTCGAAGTGATAACAGACAAGGATAGTCATTATCTCACTATGACTTAACCGACCCTTGCGGTTGCGGTGTTGGTGTTTCGTATCCCCCAAAAAGAAAAGGAGGTTTTTGTCACATTCATAACCTTCGGGAAAGCAATATATACCAATCAGGATGCCAAACTCTTTGCATATATCTGTTTTTTAGTATGTTCAATAATATCTTGTAGTAGCTGATGTGCCGGACTATCTGAAAGGGACAGAACTAGGAAAATAATCACGAGAGCCAGCATCACAAGTGTAATTCCATATCGGGTCACAAAAGGCATAGTGCCTTTCATCAGTTTGTCCACCTCAGGACTATGTGCTTGCCTGTTTATTGTATCCATATCTTTTGATTCTGGGATGTTATGTCATTTGATGTTTTACCAGTTCATAGTATCTGCCATGCTTTTTCAACAGGGAATCATGGTCACCGCGTTCCACAATTTCTCCACCACTCATCACCACAATCTGATCTGCGTTGCGCACAGTGCTCAGCCGATGAGCACTGACCACCACAGTGCGCCCTTCATAGAAGTGGTTCAAGTTGTCCATAATATGTGCTTCGTTGGTGGAATCCAACGAGTTGGTGGCTTCATCCAAGAAAATATATTCCGGATTCTTGTAAATGGCACGGGCAATCAGGATACGTTGTCTTTGACCTTGACTCACTCCCTTACCCTCCATACCTATCTGGGTATCGTATCCCATGGGCAACGACTCTACAAAATCATCTATGCATGCCAAGCGGGCAGCCCTCTTCATGCGCTCCCTGTCCACCTCTTCCGTACTGAATGTGATATTGCCTCCTATGGTATCCGAGAAGATAAAACTATCCTGCATTACCGACCCTGTGGCGGCACGCCACGTGTGAGGGTTGATGGATTGGAAGTCTGCTCCACCCACTCGGATGCTGCCGCTGGTAGGTTCATAAAACCCTTGCAGTAACTTGATGAGCGTGGTCTTGCCACATCCGCTCTCACCCACGATGGCCGTAACCTTGTGGGCAGGTATAGACAACGACACATTTTTCAAGGCCAACTCGTTCAGAGACCCATTGTAGCTGAATGACAGATTCTTTATTTCAATGTCACGTCCGGCAGGCAGCGTGGCAATCTTCTTCTCGATGTCGGTCTCCTCGTCATCTTGGGAATGTATCTCGTTCAAACGTTCCAAACTAATCTTGGCATCCTGAAACGACTGGGCGAAACCGATGAACTCGCCTATGGGAGCCGACACCTGACCGATAATATAGGTAAGCGACATCATCATACCCAAAGTCATTGTCCCCTCCACCACCGACTTGGCTGCAATGTAATAGATAAGTATGTGTGTGGTCTGAGTGAAGAACACCGAACCGGACTGCTGTATCTGTCCGATACGCAGCCCCTTCAGACTTATCCGAAACAGCTTCACCTGTATGCGCTCCCACTCCCAGCGTTTCTGACGTTCACAGTTATTCAATTTTATGTCCTGCATACCCTGCACCAATTGAATCATCTTGCTTTGCTCCCGGGCCGACAAATTGAAGCGTTTGATGTCCAATTCACGTCTATATCGCATGAAAAAAGAAATCCAAGTGACATATAAAGCGTTGCCCACAACGAATATCGTCAGTACAGTCAAATTGTAATAGGCCAAGATGGCCAGGAACACCACAAAATTGATAAGTGAAAAGACGATACGCATGCTGTTGGAAAGGAGGAAGTTCTTGATGCGACCGTGGTCACCTATACGTTGCAAGATATCGCCCGTCATGCGCGAGTCAAAGAACTGTAGCGGCATGGCAGTGAGTTTGATTAGGAAATCAGCAATCAACTGGATGTCTATGCGCGAGTTCATATGGAGCATAATCCACGATCGTATATAATCGATACTCAACGTGGCAACGAAGAAGCCCAACTGCGCCAGCAAAATCAGCGTGATGATGCTCAGATTCCGCCCGTTGATGCCTTGGTCTACCATCGCTTGCGAAAGGAATGGCAGCACCATCTGGATTAAGCTACCAACCAACATGGCCAACAGCAACTGGCCGATCATGCTGCGGTAAGGCGTGAAGTAACGCGCAAACGACAACATGCTGCGGCTGTTTTTCCTATACTCGTCCTCCACTTTGCCAAAATTGTCACCCGGCTCCAGCATCAGGGCTACTCCGTAACTCTCCTCATTCGCGTTAAGCCCTATCCAGCACCGTTCAAACTCCTCTCGGGTATAGGTCAGGCGTTGTGTGGCCGGGTCAGAGACGCGTATCTTGTATTTCCCGCCCTTATCCTTATCTATACCGTAGCAAACGACAAAGTGGTTTTGGTTCCAGTGCAGAATACAGGGGAACACGCCATCCCGGACCAGCTGATTGAAAGTGAGTTTCATGCCAATGGCATCGAAGCCGAGATGTTTGGCTCCCTCACAGATGCCGCGCATGCTTACACCCAGTCGGGAGATGTGGCAGTGTTTGCGCAGCATCTCTGTGGTATAACTCATGCCATAATATTGCGCAATCATGCGCAGACTGGTAGGACCACAATCCGAGGCATTCAGCTGTTTATAGTGAGGGAAACGTTTCACTTTTATGTTTTATTCCTTCTTTGGGTTTTTGTTGAACATCCATTGCAGGTGAAGCATGACATAGTTGGGCAGTGAGCGGTTCCATGTCTCCACACGCCCCTGCGCGTTCACTACGTATTTTGTGTTGGAGAGCCGGTGCAACAAATCGAAAGCTTCGAGACCGGCCACCAGCCTGCCTTTCAGAAACGACTGGCTGAGCGACGCGTTCCACACCAGATCGTCTGCATTCATAGAAGCAGAGCCGTAGCCGCGGCGGCTATACATCTTCAAATCGGTGGCCACGGTCAGACCGAAAGGCAGGGTATACCGCCCTTTGACTCCGTAGTTGTAGTCCACGGCATTGAGCGTAGAGAAACCGTGCATACAGCTCTCGCTGTGTACCCACATGGCATTGGCCTCGGCGCGCAGGTTCAGTTTGCCTTTGCTGTATTGCACGTAGGTTTTTTCATTCAGGGTCAAGTTGTTGACAACATTCTCTTGGCTTGCCGTCATCCCCTCCATCAGGGCGTGATCCACGTAGTGGTTGAGGCGGGCGTTGGCGGTTGTCTCCCATGTCCAGCGTTTCTTCTTGTCCAGCGCGTGCGTGATGTTGAAGTTGGCATACACATAATAGCTGCCACTCACGTTCACGGGTCGGTAGGTATATTGTCCGTTCTGCGGATTGTAGGTCACAGACTGGGCCGTCTGGCGCTGCCAATAACCTCCGTTAAACCAGACACGATAGTGGTTCATGGCTTCCTTGGTGCGCCTCTCGAAACTGACAGCCGCCGTCGTACGCTGGTTGCTCTTGAGATTCGGGTTGCCCAATTTCACCACCAGGGGTTGCGAGTCGTCGCGATAGTTGATAACATCAAAGATTGATGCCGGTGAAAAATTGTGAGAAACATTAAAATACCAATGCTTCTGATAGTTCTTCTTGGGATAGAGGTTGCAAGAGAAGTCAACGTATCCGTCAACACCTCTTTGTACGGCCAGCGTGTCAAGACTGCCTCGCCGATAATTCAGTTCCCTGTGGAACGGGACTACCATGGAGCTCATCTCCCAAACAGAATAGTCGTGTGTATATTCATAATCCCCATTACGATTCCGGAGGAATCCCCTTTTAAAGAGTCTGAGCCATACGGGAACCTTGTGTCCGTAGAGATGGCTGTCGTATGAGTTGCTGCGATCGGTGATAGCCTGCAAGGCATCCAGCTGCGAGGGCAGCAGGAGAGTGTCGGGATGATAGAGGTAGTCGTGGGTCCGCTCGTTGTCGTACTCGTATGTCACATATAAGTTCGCAAAGATGTCTTTTGGCAAACGGCTGTTCAACGTCAAGCAACCGGATGCCGTGGTCTGCTTCCGATGGTAGGTATTGGTGTTGTATTGATTGTCGGCCACAGGCTTGTCGAATGCGTATGCCCTCGCTTTGTCCGTCTCGTCATCGCTGTGCCCCACACCAGCCTTATAGCTTATGCTGATTTCTTTCTCCTTGCTGATGGTAGACGTCCCGTCGGCTTGGAGCTGCGCGTTCCACGAGTGTCCACTGGTCATTCCTTGCTCGCGCATTCGCGTCACTAGGGTGTCGTTGAACTGCTCGGACAGCACGCTTGCATCGCCCGTATAGGAATTGTGCGCATAGCTCACGTCCACCCCGTAGAATTGAGGCAGGACCTTGCGGAAACGGTTCTTCACGCTGATTTTGTTTGCCCGGGTGGTGCTCAAGTCGTGGCGGTTCTGTACGGGGATAAGCCCATTGAGAAACAGTTCGCGGCGCTGCCGCATCTCACTCTCGTCCTTGGTGGAAGCGAACTCGGCCGTCAGATCGTTCTTCGTGTTCTTGTCAGCCGACTGATAGCTGATTTCTCCCGCCGCGCTGTGGCTGGTGAGTAGCGATTGCGGTCGGGTGTTGGGGCTCCAGCTGCTGCTTTGCCCGATGTGCTGCTTCTCGTTCACGTTATTGGAATTGCCCATCAGGGTGAAGCGATAGGGGTCGGTGAAGCCCAGCAGAAAGCCCCGACCCAGATAACGATCCTTTGTTCCGCCCGCAGCCTCAAGGTTGCCGATAAGTCCCCGGTTGTAATCCTGCTTCAGGTTCACGTCCATCACAAACCTTTTCTTTTCGATGGCATAGCCCACCGCCCGGTTCTTGTCCGTGTCCTGCTCATACACTTTGATGTTCCTCACGGTATAGTAAGGCAGGTTCTCCAGCAGAACCTTGCTGTTGCCCCGGAAGAAAGAGCGCGAGCCTAACTGCAGTTCCTCTACCTTGCGGCCATGGACGAATATCTCTCCGGCATCGTTCAGCGTCACTCCGGGCAACTGGCGAATCAGGTCGTCCAGCATGGAGCCGTCGGGCAGTTGGAAATCCGAGGCGTTGTAGACCAACGTGTCTCCCCGGTAATACATCTTAACACGCGTAGCAGTAATCTCCACCTCGTTCATCTTTACGACACGCTCACGACGCAATTCCAAGGCGGGAACCATGAAGAATCCGGCCCCCTCATTGGGCAGATCCACCTTCTGCCACGCATCTGTGTATCCGTTGAGCGAGGCACGAAACAGGTATTTTCCACCTTTCAGTGTCGCGGTATACTCCGCCTTGGTCACCTCTCCCTTGCTGTCCGTCTTTTGATTGAGAGGCACGGAGTCCATCACCACCACGCTGTCCGCCGTCAGTATGCTCACCTTGGCCTGGCAAATGGGGCGCTTCATCACAGCATCCTGCACCGTGCCGAACACGGGTATTCGGTTTTGTGCAGATACTGGGAACACCCATGTGATTAGTAACACAAAAAATAATAGGCTAGTATGAAGCCGATGCATGATAAAATAATGTTTAGAGATTTATTAATGTTTAGTGAGGGTGCCACTCCGTTTCCTTTATAATGAAAATCATGTCATGGCACCCTTTTGTGTTTTATCGCGTCTTAATTCCTCTTGCAATAGAATTCGGCTTTATAGCGATCATCAGAGGTGTCCTCCGTATCACCACCTTCAATTTGAACATACTTAACACAACAAGTTCCCGTATAGAACCCACCGTCAACACCCACTGCACACGGAGTACCTTCTTTAGTACATTCAAAAGGAAAGAAATCACCACCTACCAGCATTTCCATTTCTTCACTGGAAAGCCTACTACCTTGAGTCAAGGTAAAACGTTTTAATTTTCTCATAATTTGTTTTTTTATTGTTATGCACTATTACAGTCGAGTTGCAAATTCGCTGCCAATGGTTCGTGCATGCCATTGTTATCTTGCAAGATAATTTCTCTATTCTATCGAAAGCCGTGTCATCATGGCCAAATCTGCCAATTTGTATTCGTGAGGGAGTTTATACCCATTCACCAACACTGTCGGGGTGGCTGTCAGTGCCACTTTCTGACGCCAGCGTTCATGCATGCTCACCTGTTCTTCCACTGACTCCGCATGGATTTGTGCGGCATTCTGCTTGATGATTCGCTGGTAATCATACTTATCTTTGGTATACCATTGATCAAACAGACACAAGGATTCATTCATCGGATGATTTTGGTAACAGGCTATTAGGTAGCGGCTGCTGTCCTCCAACGGCTTATTGAATGCAGAAAAGATGTATTGTATGCAGATATCGTTCCCGCTCACGTTCAATAGTTCTTTCACCTGCTTATGCATCCTGGCACATGGATTACAATGTGGATTACTAAGAATTGTCACACACAACTTTGCCTGAGGATTGCCAAAGATGATTGAAGAATCATCATGCGTGACTTCATAAAACTCACCCTGCTCAATAAGTGTTTTGCCCACCATGCTGTTGGCTTTAAGAGAACGGTACTCTTGCACGGCACGCACACGTTCTTGTTCGGATGCATGGTATTGGGCATACTGATGTACCATTAGGATACTAATAGCAAATACGATGCCTGCCAGCAGGACAATGTTGAACTGATAGGTAATGGGAACTTTCTGGCACGACACCAAGGCCGCCACCCCCATCGTCCAAACGAGAATCTGAACAAGTACGCACAGCACGCACCAATTTTGGGCAATGCGCCATTGATAATAGACGCTCCATATCCCATACGTCATAGCTGCCCAATTGATTACAGCAACAAAAAAATATGATTCCGGGAAGAGCGAAAGGAGCATGAGGTTGGCAGTGAAATATCCCAGTCCGACTTCACTCCAGCTGATGCCGAAAACTTTGGCCATTGGCCCATCGAGCACGCTGTTGCAGTCGGCATAATGAAACAGACTGCACACCTTGTCCCCATAGCGGCTTTCACCAAACAACTGCTTTTCCATCAGCATAGTGCAGACAAGAATGCCCGCAACACTTAATGCCATACGCACGAAATCCAAAACTCCGAAACTATGCAGATTGCTTACCACACCCACACCCACGGCTATCGCAAGTAGGATGGGTATACCATACGCCTTCACAGCCGATATCCGTTCGTCCATTTTGTGCTGTTTGTAGCTTGGTTCAACAGCATCAGTGGTTTTCTCCACGACAAGGGCATTTCCCGTCCACATCCGGTTGAACACATCATGAGAAATGGTTGTCTTCTTCTCCTTTTGCAGATAGGTAAGAGCATCCTCATCGCAATGTAGACCTATAACGAAATCTCCATGGATATGCAGGATGCACGGATAATTCAATCTTGTCAGTTCCTTCGTGTCGATTCTGACACCTACCGACTTCACTCCATAGACATCCAACATCTTTTTCAATCCGAACATATTTCCCTTGTGTGGGTGTTCGTTATAAAGGCTGTTAGCGAAGTTTGATGTATAGCGAACATCCAGTGCGTCCAGAAAAAACTCAAGTATATTTTTCATTTCGTGATATAGTTTGTCAGAGTTTCCCGATCCATTGAACAGACCCTCACAAATTCACGTCTTAGCCTATCACCATCGGCTTTGGATTGATAGGCAGAGTTCTTTTTGCGTGGGTGATATAGATGGAACAATTGCCCCTCCCGAGTCCACATAACTTTGTGCCCAAGGATTTTTACACGTCGCATACGTTCTGCATCCTCAGGTCCCCAACCGGTAAAGCGCTCATTCTCGCCCCCACACTGCAAATAATACTGTTGATGTACCAAATAAGCACCACCACATTGTTTCCTGCCAAGGAAAGAACTTAATCTCAATTGGTGCAAATACTCAAAATCCGTTTTTACTCTCATGTTGGCAGACATTTTTTCGGGAAGCATTACGAACTGTCCATTATATGGATAGGCGATAGTACACCCTGCAAGAATGTTGTTCACAGCTTCGTATATTTGGGCATAGCCAACCAAGACATCTGCATCCCAGACTGCTACTATGCGGGTTTCGGCCATGCGTAACAAAACGTTAATATATCGTGTGCGATGAAATACCAGTGAGAAATCCTTGACAAACAAATGTTCTACTCCATCCGGCCAAATCTCACCGCTCAACGTTGATGTGGCATCAGCTTCTAAAACAATTATTCTGCACCCTAGCCCGGCAAGGTGACGCAGAACGGCACGAAGGTTTTTCCGCCTCTCTTCGCTGTCTATGCGAACAGGGATGACAATGGTCAACAATGATTTTATATTTTGCAGTTGCATATCTTAAACGCATTTTGTATGATTGTCTTGTCTTGCGGCATGAGGGAAGGCGCATCACCAGACAGGTGCGATGCAAGCAGCTCCTGCACACATGTCTGGTAAAAATTCGTTTGTCTCATGCTGTGTAGCATGGCCATCGACTCGTTCGGTAAGCGGTTGCCCACGGCCACCTCCCGCAGCCAATCCAGATAATAAATCAAGTACTCCTGAATGAGAGACACGTGGGCAGATTGCTCTCCCCGTTCACATAAAGCCAAACTTCGTCTCCACAAATACACACCGATGCCCCCAATCCCATAAAAGTTTGTGTCAATGTCGGGACATTGGTCTATCAACTGAAACATTTTGTAGTCGATATGCTCCAAAAAATCCGGTGACATTGTATAATTTGAACGGCAAAACGATTTTTCTATTGCCCGGTACGTTTCGCGAATCATGGAGGACACCCGATAGCGGATTCCGTACAATTGGCTTACGGCTGCCGAAGCACGTCTATAAGCTTCATTGTCAGACAACAGCAAATCCATACGGGATGATATTTCGTTGACAAAACAATCTTCGTTCCAGTTGTCCTCGTCAATTGGCACACGAAACTCGGGTGTTGCATCCAACATTTCTGCCAAACCCGTAGAATCCGTACCAATCAGAGGAATTCCATGACGCATCATCTCTATGGCAGTGTAAGAGCATTGTTCGTGAAATGAAGGCATTACGCCGATAGTTGCCGTCTGATAAAGTCCATCCAACTCATTACTGGACATTTTTCCCATGAACATCACACGCCCCGACAACTCCCTGCATTGCGACAAATAACGCTGAAAATCACCATCACCAGCAATTACTAGACGGACATCTGGATGTTTTTGACAGATTGACTTAAACGCAGCTATCAAGTACTCCAATCCCTTAATCTCGTCCAGTCGGCCGACATACAAAACAGTGCGTAACTCCGGCGTATCCGAGGCCGTCTTCAAACACAAAGCGTCTCCCTTTCCGTTATAAACCAACTGCAACTTCTCTGGAAAAACCGCATAGTCTTCCGTCAAGATCCGTTGCGTATCCTTCGATAGAACAAGAACCTCATCGGCAAGATGTAGAAAAGACTTTTCGCTTTCCACTGTGGACAGTATTTTTTTCTCCTTTTCGTCCTGTGGCCGGTATCCTTCGGCCGTGAGCCTGTGAAATTGCGTTTTGTTGCCTTTCAGCTCAAAGCACCAACCCAGATAGTGCACGGTAAGCACAATCCGGCAATCAAAGTATTGGTTCTTCAGCAACATGGCAAGCGGCATATGATGGAAGTAGTTAAATTGGAAAACCAACCGCTCCTCTGAACCGGGATTGATGTGTCTGGCCAGAAAATAAAACGAGGTGCGGCAATACTGTTCGCTTTCCATTTTCGATGGCAAGGTCGGAATGCCGTAGTGCTGGCATCCACGCTCATCCGTTGTGATTGTATACTCCTTGATATCATCCGAAACCATATCCACGAAAGACACTGTCACATTCTTGTGCTCTAATAGTCCCTCTGCAAGTGAACGGACATAGGTCCCGATGCCGTAATTAGCTGCCCTACTTGTATTGTTAAAGATGAATATATGTGTCATTACAAAATAATATTTTTAAGAATGTAATAGGCACTGCCACCATCTATGTCCAGCGGCTTCTCCAAATAATCAGTTTCCGCAAACGTAGGCTCGTTCAAAATACTCATAAGTTGCATTTCTTCGGATGGTGCGACATATCCGGCCATCGTGTCTCGCAGTTCCTTAAGGTAACTACCGTCAAACGTGGTCACCATCTCTACACTTTGACGTAGCTTCAAATACATCATCAGTCCCCTTCCTCCTGTACGCACAGATTTGTCTGTTATCCTACGAGGGTCACGTTCCATAATTTTTTGATCTATGTCGACCAAAAGGTCATTTAAACTACATTCCAGCAAACCCCGTTTACACAACAACGCCGTTCCATAGCCAATTCCGGCCAAGCCACGTTCCAAACCGATAGGCATATCAGTGTGCACCCCATCGTACACCTGTTGAAACAATTCCCACGCATACTCGCGCATTACATCATCATGTAGTGCATCGGCATATAGGTACAATGCGACAACAATTCCCATTTTTCCGTGAAACAGCCCCAATTCACGCATATAGGAACTATGCAAAAGTAAATAATTTGCAATCCTTTCTTGTTCTTTCTTCATAACGAAATTATCACGTACATTTACCAGTAGCGCTTCATTGACTGCGTCCACAGCGAGCGAGTTCAATCCTGTAACCCCTGAATGATTGTGCAATATAATAATTAAATTTAAAATTTATATAAATTCTATCAAGAAAAATAGCAACTCAAGTAAATTTTTAATAAAAGAGCCATGGAAGAGCCGTGTACAAACAACACAAACGCGTGCAAAGCTTGCTATTGCCACATGCCTTTTGCCTAGAATTTCAAGAAAAAAACATACCTTTGCAGGCAAACAACCTATTGATATACTATGGCAATCATCAAGAAATTAGAAGGGATGCCCGCCCCCCGATTCGGGAAACACTGTTATTTTAGCGAGGGGGCAGCCATCATTGGCAACGTGGAGATGGGCGACGACTGCACCATCTGGTTCAACGCAGTGCTGCGCGGCGACGTGCATTTCATCAAAATCGGAAACCGGACCAACGTGCAGGATTGCAGCTGCATACACACGCTCAACGGTAAGGCTCCCTGCATCTTGGGGGACGACGTGACCATCGGTCACAGCGTGACACTGCATGGCTGCGAAGTGAAAGACGGTGCACTGGTGGGCATGGGCGCCACCGTGCTGGACCATGCCGTGGTGGGCCGCGGTGCCATCGTGGCCGCCGGCGCGTTGGTGCTGAGCAACACCGTGATTGGCGACGGCGAGCTATGGGGAGGCGTACCCGCCAAGTTCATCAAGAAAGTGGATCCCGAACAGGCTCAAGCCCTGAACAAGACGTATGCCGGCCACTATGTGGAATACAGCGACTGGTACCGCAAGACCGATGCCAACCCCGCGAACACGCAGGTGGTGACCACCGGCGAGGAGTATCGCGCCGAATAAGCAAAATAAGAAGAACAAGGAACAGAGGGGTTCCTGTCACAGCCGGAATTGGATGGGGAGGGTCATCCGCATCCTCACAGCCTTTCCTTTGACTTAACGTAAGTTCGACGGATTTTTGCCGTCTGTAAAAATCCCCGTCCCAAAGCCCTCGAAAAAACATCTTGATGTATTCTTAAAACATGAACATGTTTCTGAAAAAGATGAACATGTTTTCCCCGAAACATCCACATGTATTTGAAATACCCGGTAAACGTTAACTCACAAAGCAGAAGAAACATCGCGGCGAATCACTAAAATCACCGCGATGAATGGTAAAAAAACGCCGCGGTGATTTTAAAAAATCATCGCGGCGTTTTGGGGAGACCTGTCGTTTCGCCCACAAAAAACTCTTCGACAAACTCACGCCACTCGCAGAATCAGAACTTCAAGAAAGAGAAAATCTTATCCGTGGCTCCGGCGTTTCCCATGATATAGTCACGGTTCAACTCACCCGCACGCTTCAAGGCTGCCGTTCCGGAAGCAAAGCGCTGCATGGTGGCATCGAAATCCTCCTGACTGTGTATCTCGATACAACCACCCAGACGCATCATATCCTGTGCCTCACGGAACTTGCGATTGTTGGGACCTATCAACACAGGCACGCCATAGACAGCAGCCTCGGGCACATTATGGATACCTACGCCAAAGCCTCCGCCCACATAGGCCACCTCGCCATAGCGATAAATGCTGCTAAGCAGGCCAAAGCAGTTGATGATCAAGCAATCCGCCGCAGCAATATTCTGATCCGTGGCCTCGCTGTAACGTAAAAAAGGGCGATGAAGCTTCTCCTCTATCTGCTTCAGATGGCTCTCACTGATGACGTGCGGAGCCAAGATGAGCTTCATCTCAGGATGCCGGTTAAAGTATGTGATTATCAAATCCTCGTCGGGTGTCCAGCTGCTTCCCGCCACCAGCACGAAACGGTTGTCCTTGAACCGCTCCACCAAAGGCAACTGCTTGGCGGCATGACAAATATCAAGAACACGATCCATGCGTGTGTCGCCCACGACGGTCACATTACCCTCAACGCCCCTGGTAGCAAGCATGTGGCGGCTCTGTTCATCCTGCACAAAAAAATGGGTGATAAGACTCAACACATAAGCATAGCCGCGTCCGTACCAGCGAAAGAAAATCTTGTTTGGCTGGAATATCGAGCAAACGCTATAGACAGGAATATGATGACGCTTGCAGGCCCTGATGTAATTGAGCCAAAACTCGTATTTGATGAAGAAAGCCATCTCGGGACGCAACATGTGTACGAAAGCCAAAGCATTTCCTGCCGTATCGAAAGGGAGATAGCACACGATATCCGCTCCATCATAGTTCTTGCGCACCTCATAGCCCGAGGGGCTGAAAAAAGTGAGCACAATCTTGTACTCGGGATGCTCGCGCCGCAGACGCTCCATCAGGGGGCGCCCTTGCTCAAACTCGCCCAACGAAGCCGCATGAAACCACACATACCGCTCACCCTTCTTCAATTTCTTATGAAGAATCTTCCACGTCTGCCAATGGCCACACACCATCTGACGCGCCTTCTTATGAAAGGGCGCAACCAGATAAACGAAAACCATGTACAGGATGACACCTATCGTGTACATGACTTATCCCAAAGTTTCAATGGCAAATTGCATGCGACGAATGGTTTCTTCCTTACCCAGGTGGGCCGAAAGTTCGTACATGTCGGGGCCTTGACCGGCACCTACCAGACATATACGCCAAGCATTCCAAGGACGGATACCCTGTTGCTCTACCCAAGCGTCCACCACCTGCTTCTGACCCTCGGCACTAAAATCTCCAACGGTCTGAAGCACCTCAGCCAGGGCCTTCATCTCAGCACCGCTGGTCTCGGTCCAATTCTTGCGGATGAACTTATCCTCACGGTCGAACCCGGCGGGAGCCACGAAGAAGAATTTGGTCAGGGGCCACAGGTCGCTCACAAAACTGATATTGCGTTTCTTTTTGTTTCCTTGTCCATCGGTGTATTCCACCACCTTTTGCTTCATCATTCTTACCACATCGGCCTCTTTCTCGGGCGTACTGTGGATGCCTTGCTGTTGCAAAAGTGCATCAAACCGGGGAACCCATGCCTCATCGGGTTGCTGAAGCAGATATTGATGATTAAACCAGGCAGCCTTGACATAATCGAACTTGGCGCCGTTCTTCGAACATTTTTCCAGGTCGAAAAGCTTGACCATCTCGTCCAGGCTCATCATCTCCTGGTCGTTGCCGGGGTTCCATCCCAGCAAAGCCAGGAAATTCACCACGGCCTGGGGCAGATATCCTTTCTCACGATAGCCTGAGCTGACCTCACCCGACTTGGGATCATGCCACTCAAGAGGAAACACCGGGAAACCCAACTTATCACCATCACGCTTGCTTAACTTCCCGTTACCAACGGGTTTCAACAACAAGGGCAAATGAGCGAAGCGGGGCATGGTGTCGGCCCAACCGAAAGCCCGATAGAGCAGCACATGAAGAGGAGCACTGGGCAGCCACTCTTCGCCACGAATCACGTGGGTAACCTCCATAAGATGGTCATCCACGATATTGGCCAAATGATAGGTGGGCAGTTCATCCGCACTCTTATACAGCACTTTGTCGTCCAAGATGCTGCTGTTGATGGTCACCTTGCCACGAATCATGTCGTCCACCACCACATCTTCGCCCGGTTCAATCAAGAAGCGCACCACATACTGATGGCCTTCGGCTATCAGACGGTCTACTTCTTCCTTGGCCAAGGTAAGCGAGTTGCGCATCTGCAAGCGGGTGCCGGCGTCGTATTGGAAATTCTCCACCTGACCGCGCTTGGCCTCCAATTCTTCAGGAGTATCAAAAGCGATATAGGCCTTGCCGCTTGCCAACAAACGGGACACGTACTCCTTGTATATCTCGCGACGCTCACTCTGGCGATAAGGGCCGTGTTCGCCACCGAAGCCTACTCCCTCATCAAACCGGATTCCCAACCAACGAAAACTTTCAAGGATATACTCCTCGGCACCGGGAACGAAACGGGTGCTATCGGTATCCTCGATACGGAAAATAAGTTGGCCACCATGCTGTCGAGCAAAAAGATAATTGTAAAGAGCGGTACGCACACCGCCGATATGAAGAGGCCCGGTAGGACTGGGCGCAAAGCGTACACGAACGTTTGTCGTTGACATTATTTTATGTGAAATTTATTTATTGCGGTGCAAATTTAAGACTTTTTCGACACTTTTGCCACATATTTTCCTTATTTTTGCCCGAAACATACGAAAATACGATTTGTCTATGAGCCGATTCAACCATAATCTGAAAATATCCATTACGGGCTATGTCTATCGCGGATTGATAACCGTTGCCGCCATCGTCGCCCTCATCGTCCTGCTCCCCTATAACAACTCCGGCATATTGGAGTATCGCGTGGGAAAACCCTGGTTGGGAAATGACGTGATCGCCCAAAGCGACTTTCCTTTGCTAAAGCCCGACTCTGTCATCAAACAGGAAGAGGCAAAAATACGCGAAGAGTTCAAACCTGTGTATGAGCTGGATCCGGAAGTGGAGGACAAGCAAATCGATGTGTTTGCCAACGAGTTCAACCAGAAGGACGAACACATTCCCTACTATTACCGGAAATATGTGCAAAACCAGATGAGGTGTCTGTACGATGCCGGCATCATGCACGAGAACGACCTCAACCGCGAAACGGCAGAAAACCACCGGATGCTGACAGTCTCCTTTAAAAACATGGGAGAACAACGACTGATGGGTTCGGTCTACACACCTTCATCGGCCTACAGCCACATCCTTGAACAGGCCGACACCACCCAGATAAAGTTATCCGTGCTAAGAGAAATGGATATAGAGAAGTTTCTTGTCCCCAATCTCGTCTACGACAAGAAGCGGTCGGAAACCCAGTTGAACGAGGAAATCAAAAACATCACCCACTATAGCGGAGAAGTACAGAAAGGCATGACCATCGTGCGTCACGGCGATATCGTAACCGAACAGACCGACCTGATTCTGAGCAGCATGGAGCAGCAAAACAGAGCGAACAAGGTTACCATTGCCGAGATGGTGACCCAACGCATCGGACAAGTTATCTTCATCCTGATTATCGTGTCCTGCATGTTCCTATACTTAAGACAATTCCGCAATGATTTCCTGAGCAACTGGCGTACCCTGCTCTTCATCATTATCATGGTTTTCTCGTTTCCCGCCATCACCTACGCCATCATCAAGTGGGATGTGAGTCCCTATGCGGTTCCCTTTTGCATGCTCCCCATCTTCCTCCGCGTGTTCACCGATTCACGCACGGCATTCATCATGCACGTGTCCTCCATCCTGTTGAGCGCCATCGCTGTCACCAATCCATTTGAGTTCATATTCACCGAAATAAGTGCCGGACTGGTGGCGATTTTCAGCATGAGGCAACTCAGCAGCCGAAGCGAGCTGTTCCGTGCAGTGATGTATATCATGGCCTGTTCGTTGGTATGCACGTTTTGCTTCGACCTTATCAATAAAGCCTTCTTCACCGCCGAAGGCATCAGCGAGACCACCTATCTGGTGATTGTTGCCAACGCCGCACTGCTGATGATTTCCTATCTGCTCCTTTTCCCATTCGAACGCCTTTTCCGTTTCACCAGCAACGTGACCATGGTGGAATTGTCCAACACCAACAACGAGGTACTGCGCCGCCTGAGCGAGGAAGCTCCGGGCACCTTCCAGCATTCGCTCCAAGTGGCAAACCTGGCCAGTGAAGTGGCAAGAAAAATCGGAGTAGAGACCCAGCTTGTGAGAACAGGCGCCCTCTATCACGACATCGGGAAACTGGACAACCCCGCATATTTTACTGAAAACCAAAACGGAAAGAATCCGCACGACAGCCTTTCATTCACACACAGCGCACAAATCGTCATCAACCATGTGCGAAACGGACTGGAGTTGGCCGAGAAATATAAGTTGCCTCAGGTGATTCGCGAATTTATCGCTACCCACCACGGTTATGGCAAGACACGGTACTTCCTGGTAAAGCAACAGAATGCCCACCCCAACGATGTGGTGGACGAACGTCCTTTCACCTACCCCGGACCCAATCCTCACACAGCCGAGCAAGCGATTCTGATGATGGCCGACTCCGTGGAGGCCGCGTCACGCAGTCTGCAGGAATACACCGAAGAAAACATCAGCGACTTGGTGGACCGCGTCATCGACACGCAGATGAGAGAGGGCTACTTCAACCTCTGCCCCATCACGTTCGAGGACATCGAAACAGCCAAACAGGTGTTTAAGGAAAAACTGAAAGTCATTTATCACACACGCATAAGCTACCCCACTCTTAGCAAAGAAGCCCAAGCAACAAAGGAGAATGAAGATCAGACGGGATCTACGTCGAAATAAATCTGGGCGCTTTTGTAGACCGGATTCGACATCAGATAAGCGTGAAGGCTGCGAAGACGCGAACGCACCTCAGCCGGCGCAATGCCTTTCTCCACTTTCAATATAAGCTTGCGGATATAGAACCGCTGCACACGACCTATGGCCGGTGTGTCGGGTCCCAATATCCGTTCGCCGAAAACCCGACGCATGCAAGTTGCCGCTTCCGCAGCGAGAGCATCTGCGACACGGGCATCTTTGTGTTTCAGGTACACATAGGTCAGGCGCGTAAAAGGTGGATAATGAAACGTCTGCCGCTCTTCCAGCTGCCCCCGGAACATCGCATCGAAATCACTCGCACATACTTGTTTCACGACTTCATGCTCTGCATCACGCGTCTGCAACACCACCAGCCCGCGTGCTTGCCGTCTGCCTGCCCGACCGGCCACCTGCACCATCATCTGAAAAGCACGCTCATAACTGCGGAAATCAGGAATGTTCATCATCGTATCGGCATTCAAGATACCGACAACACTCACACGTTCAAAATCCAGACCCTTGGTAACCATCTGTGTGCCCACCAGGATGTCCGTCCTGCCCTGCTGGAAATCGGAAATAATATGTTCATAGGACAGACGGTTGCGTGTGGTGTCCAAATCCATACGTTGAGTGCGGGCTGCGGGGAAAATCTTCTGTATCTCCTCTTGAATGCGCTCGGTGCCATATCCGCGGTTGCTCAAATCCTCGCACCCACAGTTAGGACAGCGATGGGGTATGCCGTAAACAGCACCGCAGTAATGGCACGTCATCCGCTGCTGGTCCCTGTGATAGGTGAGCGACACGTCACAATTCTGACATCGGGGAGTCCATCCGCACTCGTGGCATTCCACGGAAGGGGCATATCCCCTGCGATTGAGAAAAAGTATCACCTGTTCCTTTCGTTCCAAGGCGTGCCGCATTGCCTGAAGCAATTGGGGAGAGAAGACACCGGCCATCAACTTCCTGCGACGAAGGTCCATCACATCCGCCACCACAATCTCCGGCAATTGTACCCGGCTATACCGCTCTGTCAGATTCACCCGGCCATACCTGCCGATGCAAGACAGGTGATAAGACTCCACACAGGGGGTGGCCGTCCCCAGCAAGACCTTCGCTCCGCATTGCCGTGCCATCATAAGCGCCACACTGCGGGCATGATAACGGGGTGCCGGCTCCTGCTGTTTATAACTGGACTCATGTTCCTCGTCGACAATGACCAGCTTCAAATTTTGAAAAGGAAGAAACACGGAAGAGCGGACACCCACGATAATGTCATAAGGGGAATCACTCAACTGCTTTTGCCACACCTCCACACGCTCCGGGTCGGGATATTTGCTGTGGTAGACACCCAAGCGGTCGCCGAACACCCGCTTCAACCGTTCCACCAGTTGGGTGGTGAGCACAATCTCAGGCAAGAGATACAGGACTTGCCCCCCACGTTCCACGGCCTCACGCATCAGATGGATGTAGACCTCTGTCTTTCCGCTACCCGTGACACCATGTAGCAAAACGACATCCTTGGAAAGGAACGTATTCTTAATTTCGGAAAAAGCCTTTTGCTGAGAGGGCGACAACTCGCCCAGTAACAGTTGCCGTGGCATATTGTCGCTTGTCCGTCGTGCCACCACCTTATCATACCGTTCGAGGAAACCTTTCTCCTCCAAAGCTTTCAGCACGGTCAGGTTCCCGCCTTGCTCAATCAGCCCGGCACGCTCCACCTCCAATAACAGTTCAGGGTTGTTCAAGCGAATGGCCAAAGAGGCTTTCGAGAGTTTCAGATACGCGTCAAGCATAGCCAATTGCTTCGGTGCCCGGTCCAGCGTCCCGCGTGCCTCCTGCAGCCCGACTTCATCAAAGTACTCTTTTGTCAGACGTACACAGGCCACCTTTCTCGGCTTATACGTCCGCTTCACCTCCTCCTTGATCTGCACGAGTCCCTTTTCCATCAGTTTATGAATCGCAGGAAGCACATGACCCGCCCCCACAGCTTTCTGCAATTCGTCCACGCTCTGCTGTTTCTTCTGTTCCAAGGCATGCAACAGCGATGTCTCCAAAGGCGACAACGGCTGGTTAAAGTCACCATCGATATCCGCCACCACTACGCTCTCGCTCTCCAGTTTCATGCCCGAAGGCATGGCGGCCTTCATCACATCACCCATGGTACAAAGATAATAGTCTGCCATCCACTGCCACAAACGCAATTGCGAGGGGAGAACCACAGGGTACTCGTCCAGTAATTCCATCGCTTCCTTTAGCACAAAATCGCCCGCAGGCTTTTCGTCGGACAACCCAATCACCAAGCCCGTATAAACCTTTCTGGAACCAAAGGGCACAATAAGCCGGCACCCCACATGCACCTTAGAGACAAAGGATGCAGGCAGGGTGTAGGTATAGCTCTCTGCCAATGGCAGAGGAAGTATCACATGAGCATAACGGGACATCGCTACTTACTATCGGCGCGTGCGGCGGACACTGGCACGAGGCTCGGCAGACTCCACACGGACTTTCGGTTCGCGAGACTTCTCGGCAACCTGAGAACGACGCGTGGTTCGCGACGAAGATTCTTTCGCCTGTTCCTTCTTCGTCACGGTACGCCGCACAGATGACTTCTTGGGTTGCTCGGGAGCTACGCTGTCCACCTGAGTGGTGTCTTCCGGAATCTTCACCTTCCAGATACCTTCTTCAAAGTCGGTAAGCTGCTTTTCTATACGCTTTTGCTCCTTTACCTTGGCACTATCCGTCTTGCAGTACTCATCGAGCGTTCGCCCCTGCATGTTGTTGGTTTTGTAGATTGTACCCTGGTATAGATTCATGGAAAAGAAATCGGCAGCCGTCATGTTCGTAGCATTATTATAGTTGCTGGCCATAACGGGTAACCGACCCAGATAAGCCTCCAGGTCCTCATACTTCATCCAAAACAGAGGACGGGGAGCCGAAGCCTCGCCGAAATCATCATTGTCTATCAAAATGGGACAAAGCGCCACCACCCGGGTGCGATAGGTACCCGTGCGCTGGTCTAAAGCCACACTCTCCTTGACGTAATAGCGTTTCACCTGGGCACTGGGCACATCGTTATCCGCTACGGAGTACTTGCCGTCCTTCTCCTCATAGTATATGTAATAGCGGTCGAGCAACTCCTTCACGTCAGTGATACGGTCTTTCGCAGCAAAACTTTCATTGCCATCCAGCTTATAGTTGTAAGCCTGCACACGTCCCGTCAGCATCAGGCGGAAGAGATAAGTGAAAAGATTACACTGGTTGCCCACAGGCTCCACGGGATAGTAAAGAGCCGCATTCTCATCCTTGGTCAGATCCAACTGACGATAGATGTCCCGGCGCCACACCACGTCCTCGGGCACTTCCTGGGCGATGGGGAACATCAATGCGGCTCTGTCTGAAGCTTGCACGCGTGTGCTTCTGCCCTGTGCCTCGGCGTTGCTTGTGGTGGTGCGCCGCTTGGCAGGCTGCGCCTGAGCACCCACCCCCAATGTCGCTGCCAACATAATCATGAATATACGTTTCATACACATAAGTCTTTTTCCTTTTTTACGGGTTCCTATCAATTCACCACCACATCCATGGCACCTTTCAATTCACGCTCCACTCCGTCCGGTCCCTGAGCCTTGATCTTGGTGATAAAGAAACGCTTGCCACGGCCAAGCTGACGAATCATATTGCGCTGGCGGGCGGTGATAGAAGCACTTTGCGACACCTCGGGCACCGCATTTCCCATATTGTCATAGAACACCATCTCAAAGCCTTTCACGCTGAAAGGGATGTTCAGCAGTCCATCATCGATGGCCGCATTCAACTCGTTCATGTTCATCAACACCTGCTTGCTTATCTTTCCACCCGTCAGACGATCGTCTCCACTGACAATGAATGCCGTGGGGTCGGGTAACTTGCGTACACGGAAACTGAATTTACCCATCTCCTGGGTCCGTCCCTCCATCTGCGCGCTCACGGTGAACACGGCCTCCCCGCCAACGTTGGTGGGACTGGCAATGTACTTACCATCGCCCTTCTGGGTAAAGGAGCCTCCCCCGCTCATGCTCACACGCAGTTTATTGCCGGCCACGCCGGGAACACTGACACTGATAGGATTGTCATAACCGGCATACAGCACATTCATGATGTCGGCACTCAACGTGGCTCCGGGAGCTATCACGCTATACTTCTGTTGAAAGTCGCGGCGAATGGTCTGTCCGTCACCATTTTTCGTTTCAATATATCCGTTCAGCGTGAAATCGCCTGTCCGGTTACACACAGTCTCATAGGAACCGCCATTTAAAGGTTGTCCGTTGACATATATCGTGGGACGGTTGGTCGTGTCGACGGCCGCCATGAAAATCTGTGCCCGGAAACGGTCGCCCTGCACCAGCATCTGGGCATTTGGCACCACATAGGCATTCACCTCATTGACACGCAGGTCCTTCACATCAATTTGGTTTACCAACTCATGAAGCACCTCATTCTCGGCAAGACGCACATCATGCTGCAATTTGGTAAGCAAGGTGACTGCGGCTGCCGTGGGCTGACCCTCAAACATATATTCCTGCCAATTCTTACCTTCAATCCTCGCGCTTTGGGGGACATCGGTATTGAGGTTGCTGCTTATGACCTGACGTTTGCTGTCGTCATGCAGCATAGCCACAACCTCCTCGCGATAGCTGTTCACGCGATTAAAAAGCTCCTCTCCTTTTGCTTCACGCGAACCCAGCATGATATACGTGGCGGCCTCTAGGTCCTCCTGGTTTTTGATGTTTCTCACATCACCATCGGTGCCATCGCTTTTCTTGACGATACTGACTTTCAGTTCCTCGGCAAAGCCGAACAACTCGTTGCTTATCTGTCTGACGTGCTGTCCCTTCTCATACCAGTTTTTTGCTTTGACGGGATTAGAGTTCATCTGATTGGCCAACTCCTTGTACAACCCTTCGTTGATTTGCGAAGCATTGCTTGTGCTAAGTTCCAACTTGTCAGAAACCAAGGTGAACCCCTTCAGCACATCGCTACTCACGTTCAGCGCCAGCATGGCCATGAGAACGACGTACATCAGATTGATCATCTTCTGACGCGGAGAGACCTTTTTCTTCTTAAATTTTGCCATCGTATCTATTTAAGATAAGTCGGGAGTTCTGTACCCTATTCTGCGGAAGTGGCTGCCATAGGCTGCATATTCACTGTCAACGCCTTTATCATTCGTGCATACACATTGTTCAGTTCCTCTATCTGCTGGGCCATGCGGCGTGTCTGCTCGTCAATCTGTTCGATTGTGCTCACCTGGCGACTGATGTTCCGGAGCTGCAGCTCATACATCGAAGTCATACCCGTAAGCATACGGTTCAGGTCTTCCATCTCCTCGCCATTGCTTCCCATATGGGCGGCCTGCTCTTTCACGCGACTCAGCACCTCGGCCAACTCATTCAGTTCCTGAGTGTAATTGCTAAGGGCTTCCTCCACACCAACAGGATTGGCCGCCCGGATTTGCCCGATGCCCACAGTCACTGCGGGCTGCACGGGATTTTCCACAGTCACAGGCGAAACATTCACCACGGGTGCAGAAGCATTCACCACGGGTGCAGAACCATAAACATTTCCCTGCCCTTGACTCTTCTCCGCTTCGTCCTCGGGCAAACGGTCCGTCACTCGTTCGAATCCGCTGATGAAAAACACGAACACCTCGGTGCCCATACCCACCAACAGCATCACATTGGCACCCGACAAGTGCAAGAGTTTAAATAAGGTACCCAGGATGACCACTGCGGCACCCCAACTGTAGGCATAATTCATAAAGGTTTGACCGGCCAGCGAGTCCATCCACTTCTGGACGCGGGATATAGGATTCAGATTTGCCATAGCTTTTCTGTTTGTTTTATCTGTTGTTTTTATCTGTTACCTTCGTGTGCTGACAGCCGGACGACTACCGGCCTTGGCGGCATTCTTCACACGCGACCCATCGTTTACCATCGAGCGCACACAACGGAAACCCACGTAGCATCTCGGCTGGTTTTGATATTCATAAGAGCGCCAAGCGCTGCGAATCATGCTCTCGGGATCTTTCCACGAACCTCCACGCACACATTTCCTCTTCAAGCGATAGGGATCCTCCTTGGCCGCATTGTATCGCAGTTCAGGATTCATGTCACTCATGTTCTGCACACCGGCTTCAGTATACACCGTACTGGTCCACTCAGCCACGTTACCTGCCATATCATAAAGTCCGTTGCTGTTGGCTCCATAGGCCCCGCACTTGCTGGTAATCAAACTTCCGTCCTCGGTATAATTACCCCTGTCAGGTTTGAAGTTGGCATAATAGCAGTTCTTGTCGCTCTTTACCTCTCCGCTCTCCCAAGGGAAAAGCCCGGCGCTTTTCCCGCGAGCGGCAAACTCCCACTCCACTTCGGTGGGCAAACGGTAGCGCTGAATCTGCTTGGCCATACCTCCCAGACCCTTTATCAGAAAGTCGGTACGCCAGGCACAGAAGGCGTTGGCCTGCTCCCAGGTGACACCCACCACGGGATAGTCATCGTAAGCGGGATTACTGAAATACAACTTCATATAACGCTCATTGTCGGCGTTTTGAAAATCATTCACCCAGCAAGTGGTATCGGGATAAACGTTAACGATATAGGTGTTCAGGAAATCCCAGGGACCGGAAAGTTCACGCGTAATCGTCTCGCGACGGATGCGTCCCTCATCGTCAATCCAAGCAGTGTCCTTGCTGATCATTACCGGCTCGGCACCCACCTTATGGTCTGTGTTCAGGTCGCGCTCCTCGGGATTCAGACGGAAGCGACGCTGGGCGGCAGCCGCATAGTCATACACCTCGTAACGATAGTTCAACTGGCTGGCATCCAGCATCACCGTGCCATCTATGGGATGGGTGTAGTATAAACTTTCGATAGCCCGGGCCTCATCCTCATTGGCCTTCTTCCAAGGAATGGGCTTCTTCCAATTGAGGTAAGGCTGAATGGGATTCCCCTCCTGGTCTTCCTCAATCTTATATGTCTCATCGCCACCGTATGCAGGATCGGCCAGACGCTCACGGATGATGCTGTCGCGCACCCACATCACAAACTGGCGGTACTTGGCATTGCTCACCTCACGCTCATCCATCCAAAACCCGTCTACGCTGATGTCTCGCACAGGCGTCTGCGGTCCCCACAGGCTATCGTTGTTCTCCAGCCCCACACGCAACGACCCCTTCTTTACGGCCACCATGCCGTAGGGGGTGGGTTCGCTATACCCGGTGCCACGCACGCCGGTCACCTCACCGCCGCTGGCCATGGCCGACGAACCCGTGGCGGACATACATCCGACCACCAGCAGCGCAGTCATGGCCACTCCCATTAGTGCTAAGAACGATTTCTTCGTTACCATATATTCTTCTTTTCTTTTTTTTGTTTCGTCTTTTTTCCCTTGGCTCAAAGTATGCGGATACTCTTGTGCAGGTTCTTACCTTTCTTGAACATGTTCATATCCATCTGGTAGCCCACAACTATCTCATGCGTCCCGTTGAGTGCACCTATACCGCCCGTATACATCTCGTAGCTGTAGCCAATCTTCACCCCGTGAAAGACAGTGCCCACAAGCAAAGCCACACTCACCGTGGGACTATAGCTCAAGCCACCATACATATAAAGCTTTTCGCCGCTGTACGTCAGCCTTGCCGTCACATCGCCACGCCACGCATCCAGGTCGGTGCGAAGGATAGCGTTGGTCTCCAACGCATATCTTGGCTGACGGAACTTAAAGTTGTATCCGCCTGTCAGATAGTAGAGCCGGCCCACCTGCGTCTCGTTCTGCTTGTCGTCACCCAAAGAGATGGTGGGAGCCGTGAGGTGCATGGAGCTTAACCCTACATACCACTTGTCCTTTCGGGTGTAGCGCAGGCCGAAATCCAAATCGAAGGCCACGCCGTCCACCTCGGAAGTGGGGAAAGCCGGGTCACCGCTATCGCCCAAGTCCAAATCTCCTCCGTCAAACGTCTCGTCCAGAAAACCCACTCTCACGCCCATGCTCAGGTTTCCTCCCCAGAGAGGTTGGTGATAAGCATATTGCAGGTAGAGTTTCTTGTTGGAGAACAAGCCAATCTTGTCATTCATGAAGCCCAAGCCAACACCATGGCGGGGACTGAGAAAAAAGAGAGGCATGTCGGCTGTGGCCAACATGGTGGATGGAGCATTCTCATACCCCGTGAGCTGCATGCTGAAGCCCCCTTGGATGTCCAGTTTCCCATCCAGTCCGCTTGATGCCGGGTTGAAATAGCTCTGCAACGCCCAATAGTTGGTAAACGCTGCATCGTATTGTGCCTTAAGGCCTTGGCATGCAACGGTTAGCAAAAGCAGCAGATAAAGTCTCTTCATCTCCCTATTATAACGAGCAATCTCTTCATTTTATTGTACCGCAAAAAAGTTTTTTACTTGATGAAAGAACAACGAGGATACTCCGGACGGCTCGTAGCATCCTGTCATACCCTCGTCATGTAGTTTACTCTATTACCGTAATTTTTATTTCTTCACCACTTTCTTTCCGTCAATGATGTAAATACCCGGTCGAGCGGCATTGTTCACCCGACGTCCCTGCAGGTCATAGACCGTTCCATCAGCCTTGCGGTCTGCGGCCACAGAGGTGATGGCGTTGGTGTGCCCCTTTCGCAGCATCTTCAAACGAAGTGTGAAGGAGTATTCTCCGGAGGCAGGACAAAGATATTGGGCAAGAGGGCCCACATTTCCACAACTCCAGTTACCGATGCCGCGCTGCATATAGTCGAAGTGCAGGTAGACAAGCTTATCGCTCGCGTTCAACTCCCAAGGATGAAGTTCCTCGGTGCGGAACACAGTCTCGTTGTATCGGCTGACAGAGAAAGCCACTTGGCCGTCGGTCTCAAACACCAGCGTGTCGCCGGCGGCATTGATGAGCCGCAGCTCGCGTAAATCCTCGCGGTTGCCATAGCTCTGGGGATGTGAATAGGCCTCGAACATATCGTCCACCGTGGTCTTGTAGGTGCCCAGGAAACAGCCTGCCTTGCGGTCCACATAGTTCTCCCACGGGCCACGGCCATAGTACTCCACACCGTTCCAGCCAGCGTCCAGCCTCATGCCCAGGCCGATGCGGCGCAGGCCTTCTGCGGCGGGGCGGAAGGTGGCCTTGATATCCATAACGCCGGCGGCATGGGCAGTGTAGTCCAGCGTGTAGGGACACTTGGTGCCCTCGTAAGCGAAGCTGACGGTGGCCGTCTGTCCGTTGTCGGTCACGGTGATGGCTGCCTTGCCTACTCCGCTCTCGGTGTCTGCCTCCGAGGTGCGGTCGTTCTCTATCCAGCGGAAATTGTTGTAAACGGGGGCGGAGGAGGCATTGGCCACAACGCCTTCCATTCCCGCCAGCGTCAATCGGGTAAGGTTGCCTGACTTCTCGCTGAAGGTGGCGGTGAAGCTGCCGTTGCCGCCGGTGACGGTTGTGATGCCGTCGGCTGTGGCGGTGCTGAGGGTGGCGGTGCCTGCGGCGGGTGCGGCCATCGCCGCCCGTTTTTGAATAGTGAACTGGCCCCGGCTCACCTCATGACCGGCGGAGGCCCATGAGGTCTCCTCCCGGGTCACAGCAACCACATTGAGCAGATACTCGGCATTGGCATCGTCGATGACGGCGGTCCAGGGCAGCGTGACAGATGATGTCTTGCCTGCGGCGGCAGCGGGCATGTCTGCGACTCCGCTCTCTATCTCCACCCCGTTCTTCATCACAGCCCATTTCAGACTGAGATGGCTGAGGTCGAGGAAAGCATATTTGTTCTTCACGTACAGCAGTTTGTTGCTGAGCCGGGAGAACTGTACGGGGCTGTACACCTGCTTCACCTCGGCATATTTGGCGGTCGGCTTGCGGTCTGCCGTCAGGATACCGTTGTTGCAGAAGTTTCCTTGATGCGGGCCGGGGAAGTCATAGCCGGTCTTGAACAGGGGAAAACCGTTCTGCGTCAGGTTGCCACTCTGGATGTCCGCAGCACTATAGATACTCTGGTCCACCCAGTCCCAGATACATGCGCCAATGGTGTTGGTGCTCTTCTCCATCACGTCCCAGTACTCGGGCAGGTTGCCGATGGCATTGCCCATGGCGTGGGCATATTCACACATAAAGAAGGGGAGCCTCTTGTCCAGAAGACTTTGGGTTTCATCCACAGAACGGTACATGGTGCCCAGGATATCGGTATTGGCGGCCTTCTCCCATTTGGCGGCACGTGAGGCTCCCTCATAATAAATGGGCAGGGAACTGAGAGCGCGTGTGGCGGCATACGAGGCGGTGAAGTTGGCTCCGTCGCCGGACTCGTTGCCCAGACTCCACATCACCACGCAAGCATTATTGCGGTCGCGCAGCACCATGCGCTCGGTGCGGTCCACGATAGCCGCCCTCCAACTTTCAGCCTTGTTGATATTGCCGCCGTCTTCCCAGTTTTTGTGGCATTCCACATCGGCCTCGTCCACCACATAGAAGCCATAGTAATCCATCATGGCCATCATCTTGGCCTGGCGGGGGTAGTGGCTGGTACGCACGCAGTTGACGTTGCCTTGCTTCATGAGCAGAAGATCCTTGAGCATCATATCCGCTCCGATGGCCCTTCCGGTGAGGGGATCGGTATCTTGGATGTTCACTCCGCGCAGTATCACGCGCTTCCCGTTCACGCGCAACTGATTGGTTTTCAGCTCCACGGTACGCAGACCGTAGCGGGTGCTGAAGGCATAGCCATCGGGGGTGGAGAACTCCACAGTATAAAGGTTGGGAGTTTCGGCTGTCCACAATTGGGGCTCGGGGATTGCCAGGTCGGCATTGCCGCTGCCTGTGATGGTGCCGGCAGCCACCTGTCGGCCGGCAGGGTCGAACACGGTGACGCTCACGGCGGGACTTCCCTCGGTTTCTACCGCCACATTCATTTGGGTGCCGTCCCACGTGATGACGTGGTCACGCACATGCTGCAAAGGCAGACTGACCAGATAGACATCGCGATGGATGCCGCTCATGTGGAACATGTCCTGACCCTCCAGGTAGGAGCCGTCGGTCCAGCGGAACACCTGCACGGTAATGCGGTTTTCGCCTTCCCCCACATAGGCCGAGATGTCGAACTCGGCATCGTTGTTGCTGCCCTCGGTGTAACCCACAAGATTGCCGTTGGCCCACACGTAGGCCCCGCTATAAAGGCCGTCGAAGTGGAGGATGGTGCGCTGCTCCTTCCAGTTCTCCGGCAATGTGAAGGTGCGGGTGTAGGTGCCCACGGGGTTGGCGCAACTGATATAAGGGGGATTATCCTTAAACGCATAATTCACGTTGATGTACATGGGCTCGCCGTAACCCTGCATCTCCCAGTTGCCCGGCACGGTGATTGCAGGCCAGCCCTCGCCGGTGGCGGTGGCGCCATCGATGCGGTTCGTGCTTGTAGCACTGTAATTGAAGTTCCATTCGCCGTTCAGACTCAGCACACGTCCGCTCACGGGTTGGGTCCAAGGCGTGTGGTAGAAGACGTCGGCACGCATCTCCTCTACGTCGGCATAAGGAATCTGGGTGGCATGGCCGGGGAGCTTGTTGATGCCGAAGACGGTCTCGTCCTCCCAAGGGTTGATGTCGCGTGTGTCTGCCGGCTCAAGGGTGAAGATATAGCTGTCCTTCAGGGCGGTTCCGTCCTGGCCAAGGCGGTCATCGTTCACGCTCCAATAACGGTTGGCCACAGAGGAATTGTTGTTGGCCGCAGTGACGCTGTTGCGGATGCTCCACTTGCCGTCGCACTCCTGCAACACATAGGTGTTCCAGTCGCTGCTGAAGGCGTTGGTGCTGAACACACCGTATTCGTTGATGAACCGATTGGTATTCTCAGCAGAGTAAAGTCTCCAGCGGCCGTTGTCGTCGGTGGTGAAGACCCATTGCTGCAGTTTGCCGCTCTCCTGCTTCGCAGCCCGGAAGGTGGGCGTTCCGTTCACGGTGCTGTTGGCTGTAAGGTAACGTCCGGCCCCATCCTTTATATAATAGGTGAAATGCCTGTCGACAACGGGATGCGCCACGGCCTCACCGCTCACGGGAACAATCTCGAACACGAAGTTCTCTTTCTTGGCAAAGTCCTGGTTGCCGCCTTTGTTGATGCGTGTGGCATCGGGTATCCAGAATCCTGTGCCCGACGAGCCTGCGTTTTGAATGGCATAGCGACCGTTGAGGCGGGTGATGTTATAGGTATTCCAGTTGGCGTCATAGGGGTTGTTGCCCTGTCCGCAGGCGTTGCACAACTCGTTCAGGTAGCGCCCGTCCTCCACATTGGTTATCTTGTAACGGTCGGTTATCGGGTCCGCAGCGATGCTCCATTCGGCATTCTGGGGGTTGATGTTGTCCACCTCGTCCTTCCACACGGGATAACTGCCGGTCTTCACGTTGGTCAGATACCGGCCGTTGACCTTGATATAGTATTTTCCGTTCTCCAGCACCACGGCGTCGAAAACCTCCCATCCCTCGGTGTAGCGGCTTTTGTATTCCTGCACCAGCATGGCAAGATGTCTTTTCAGGAAAGGCGTCACCTCCTGCGTGCCCACTTCGGGATTGGCTTTTTTAATAGTTCCCTCGAAATCACGGCTCACGAGTTGGTCTTCCTCCTCCTGAATGGCCTTTATCTGCTTGTATTTTTCGATGAACAGGGCGGGTTGGTCATCCTCCAGACACTGACAGAGGTCCATCATCAGTTGTCCGCGCCGCCCCATCATCTGCATCTTCTGTAGCCAAGGCTTAAGCTCTTCAATCAGCTCGGGCCGGTTCCCGGTGTCGGAGAGCAACTGCCCGGCGGCCCATACCAAGGAGTCCATCTGACTTCTCATCGGTGCGAGCTTCTCGGGCGTAATGCCGTCTTGGATGGCATTCTCGAAACTTTCGGCTACGGCCTTGAAGCGAAGACTCTCGCCCTCGCGGCGCAGGCCATGGGTGGTTGCCCCCAGGTCCACATTATGCTCGCAGAAAAGTTTGAAAGCCTCGGCACGGGTGGGCCAGATGGCGGAGAAGCAACGCTCCCAGCTGCGTTGGGCATCATACTTGCTCATGTTCCAGGCGTAATCGGCAATACTGTAGAGGCTCACCTTGGATGCCTCGGCATATTCCATGGGGTTGGAACAGAAAGCTTCCAGTTCGTCGGCTATGTTCAATCCGTTGCCATAGGTCTTGCCCATCAGCATGTGGTTGATGCAATAATCGTTTACGGGATAGTTAAGCCAGATATAAGGCTTGCGGCCTCCCATAATGTTCTTGAACCAGGTGACATCGTCCATCTCGATCATGTCCACCACGGAATTGCCCGTCCACATCACTTTCACCTCCTCGTTCAGATTTTGAGCCAAAGCACGCAGGTAGCTGCCGTCGCCGCTCCATCCCCGGTTGTACTCCGAGGGGCACATCGACATCGCCTCCACATCATCGTGCTTTTTCACGAAGTTCTCGGTGATATAGTTCATGGCCTGAGCCTGCAACTTGCCGTCGTAGTTACTGATATCGTCGAAGAACACCGAGAAGGAACGAACGCCCAAACTATACACATTCTCCAGCTTGGCCACCAAAGCCTGCCGGCCCTCCAACGTGTTTGCTCCGTTTGCGGGGTGAACGGCCCACGTAAACTTCACCTTGTTCCGGGCGGCATGTTCGGCCAACTCCCTGATTACCTTTCCCTCCGCGGCAGGATAGGGCTCACGCCATTGTCCGCGATGATAGGGGTCGTCCTTGGGTCCGTAGACATACACGTTCATCTTGTTCCGCCCGTAGAAGTCGTATTGGCGCTTGCGGGCGGCAGTACTCCAGGGATTGCCATAGAAACCTTCGATCACACCGCGCAACTTCACGCTGGGATAGTCCGTCACCTCAACCTGCATCACCCGGGGCTGCGAGGCGATTTGCAAGAAAGTCTGCACACCATAATAGGTTCCACTGCCGTCACGTCCGGCAATGACCACCTTGCCCGGCTCCACCTTCAGGTAGTAACCCTCAGCTTTCTCGGGCACCAGGCTCTCATAGGCCGCCACAGCAGCATCACCCACTTCTCCCAGCACAATCTCCACACCATCGGCTCCCACGGCAAGCCGCTCGTTCACCAAAGCCACGGCATCGGCATCGGCCTGTTCCGCACCGGTCAGTTTATAGCCGGTAGAGTTGTCAAACGCCATTTCACCCCAAGTAATCTGCTGAGGCAAGGGGGAAACGGTCACGGTCTGCGCTTGGGCCAACTGGCATCCCAGTAACAGACAAAGGGTAAATAACGTCTTTCCCATAGTAATAATTTTGGACTAATGCCGTTGCTCCGCGTCACGTCACAAAAGCTTTTCCCGTTGATAAAATTATATTGTTCTTGGAGCAAAGATAGGAAAAGTGTTCGGATTATTGCTGCCATCTGCTTCTTTTTTATCATTATGCCTCGTTATTTCATGAAAAAGAAGAGATGGCAGTACCGTAAACCAAGGTTTATTTGGAGACGTCGTGGAGCCTTCAAGAAATCATGTGAATGTTTTGGGAAAAACATGTTCATCTTTTTCAAAAACGTGTTCATGTTTTTCAAAAACGTGTTCATGTTTTTCAAAAACGTCTTGATGTTTTTTCGCCAATAAAAAAGCACCCCAAAAGTTTTCGTCTAACTTTTGGGGTGCACTTCACATTACGACACAGCCTCCTTGAAGACTGAGTCTTTAAAGTCGGCTTGCGCTTACTTCACAAGAACCTTCACACCGTTCACAATGTAGAGACCCTTCTTCAGGCCCTTAACGGTGTTGATGTCGCCCTTGCCAACATAGGTGCCGTCCACGGTGTAAATCTTGCCGCCCTTCGTGGCGTTGGCCACAGCGTCCTTGATGGCGTCGAACACACCCTCACCAACGGTGTAGGAAATCTCGGCGTCTTTGGGACTCTCCAGCTGGGCGTTGATCCAGGTGCGGTTGGCAGGAATGGCGGTGTTCGTTCTCACGGCCTTGAAAGCACCCTCGCCATTGGCGATGACACTGCCCTTGGGAGCGGTGGTGGCAAAGTAGCTGCCGATGTGTCTGGCCACGGTGTCGGCCACAACGTTCAGCGTACCGCCATAGGTGAAGCCGTACAGCTCCTCGGCGGCCTCCTCGTCGAAGTCCTCGGTGCCCGTAACGTACACGAAAGGCTCGCCGGCCTTCGCCGTGTTGTTCTCCAGCACGTTCAGGGTAATCTCAGTGCCGCTGATGCTCACACCGTAAACGTTGGCGCCCTCGGCGGGAGTCACGTCCATGGGATAGCAGAAGCCATAAATGGCGTTGGGAGCCAAAAGCATCGTGAAGTCGTTCTTCGCATAGTCGGCGGCCACATCCTCTGCCTCCTCAATCAGGAAGCCCGTGTTGCTGTCCACATTTTCGGAACTCCAGGTCACAAGGAAGTTGCCGTCACGCTGGGTGTGCAGGTTGTTGTTGTTGTTGCCCAGGATGTCGTTACCCTTGCTCATCACCTTGCCATAACCCATGGCGCTGTTCTTCCACAGGGTGGGCTGGATGCTCAGGGTCACGGCACCGGCAGTGCCGGCGGCTCTCAGATACAGACCGGTGGCCTTGTTCTGGATGATGTAGGCGGTGTCGGCCACGTTGATGAAGCGGAACAGGGCGGCATCGGGGGTAGATTCGGTCTCTGCCTCGTCCAACACATACAGGCGGTGGCCCAAGATGCTGAGGGAATCCTCATACTCGCTTTCATACACAAAGTTGCTGTCAGTATCAATGGTCTCCTCGCGGCCAATGGAAAGCAACTTACCATAAAGGCTGGGCCAATGCTCCTCGTTAGCGAAGACGTCACCGTCCTCCTCACTGTAGAGATGGGCGTCGGCACCGGTCTTGCTCCACTCATTCTCCTCATACATCTGCTCGGTGGCGAAGCGGAAGTTGTACCACTTGCCCGTCTGGACCTTATTGGCGGCCTCGAACACAACCTTTCTGGCAGCCTCGATGGCCTTCACCTTAGCCTCGCTCTCTGCAGGAGTATAAATACCGGCAGCATCATAAGCCTCGGCCTCGGCAATCAGGCTGGCCAGAGCCTGACCGACACCGGCATCGCTCCACTCACCGGGATTGGTGCCGACAACCACCATATCGGAAATGTTCTTGTTGTCGCTGATAGCGTTGCGCAGGGAGTCGGGATTCACAAAGATGGCGTTGAAGGCCTCGGCAGCTTTCACCAGCTGCTCATAGGTCTCCACGGTCACAGCATCGCCCTCGGCCTTGGCCGCCTCCACAGCGGCCTGTACATTGGTGAAAATCTCTCCCATGCCCTTGGCTTGACTGTGCTCGTTGACCGTCTCTCGTGCTCCATAGAGCTGAATCTCAGCGGCATGCCAGAATCCCTCGTCTCCAATGTTGGTCTTGATTCCATAAAAACGCAGATAAGAGAAACCGTTCACGGGAATCAGGCCGGAGCGAACAACCTCACCACTCTCCTTATAAGGAAGCTTGATGGTGGCCAGTTTTTCCTCGCAATCCTCTCTCTTCTCGCCGGCATCCGGATTATTGGTTCCATATACCTCCATCTCAACGGGATGACCTCCGTTATTCGTACGACGTGTCATTTCCAAAGCAACGGACTCCAAATCCCTGTACTCAGAAAGGTCTACCTGCAAATAGTGGGGAGCGGCATGCGCACCATGCCAGTCGGTGTGCCAGAAAGTGCCCTTGTCACCATCCAGCAAAGCACCGAGATCCTTGCCCTCGTCCTTGTCTCCGTGGGGAGAGCTGAGTTGCTCTACGCCGGTGACCAAGCCTGTCTCTCCATCAAATTCCACGCGCGAGTCGATGGCAATCTCCATCTTCTCCTCCATCTCCTCGATAATCTGCTGTGCCTTGAACTGACGGTCGGCCTCGTCCTTGACGGGTTTATAAGCAGCAATGATGGCAGCTGCTTCTTCATCGCTTACGGGCAGGAGCGTCCAAACAGAAGACATCTCACCTTCATATGTGTACTTCAGAATCTCGCCTTCCTTGCCGGAACCGCCTCCATGGCCTCCGCCGTGGAAAGAATTCCAGATGTTGTCTGCCTGATAAGCGAGACGCAGGGTGTAGAAAACAGTGTCCTGCTCACCGTTCTCGCCGGGAGTCTTCTTGATGTAGTCAAATTGGATGAGACTGTCGCTCTCCACGCTCATCGTAGGCATGCCGTTGGTGAAAGTGGCATCGGTGCCTACATTCTCCACACGATACTTCTTGTCAACGCCCTCAGGCTTGGTAATTTTCCACAAGTAGATGGCCTTGGTGGCATCCTCGGCAAGGCTGCTCCAGCGTGCGGTGATGCCGTCGGCATTCTTGCGGCTGAACATGTACTTGTTCATGTAGGTCGTCACTCCGGGAATAGTCTCTCCGCTGGCTTCATCCTCTTTGTCCTCGGTTTTCTCAAAGAACTTTCTCTGGCTGGCGATGAAGTAGTAGCCGGGAGCGACTTCCATCACCGAACTTACATACGAGGCTATGGCAGCATTGTAGGCATCGATAATCTTCCGGCCTACAGCCTGAAGCTCCTCAACACTGCTGTCCTCCCATTCCTGCTCCAACAACACACCTTCGTTGATGGCTGTATTGAAAGCATCAACAAGGGCTGCATCATAGGTGCCGGGAGTGCCGTCTACACTGGTTTTACCCTGTAAGGCATCCAACTTGGTCTGATACTCGCTCATGATAGCCTCGAAATCCCCGAAAGCAGCCTCCAGCTCACTGCTCGACTCAAATTCAACGGGATAAATGGTCCAGATGTTGTTGCCGGAAGAGGCCGTGTTCACACCGCTACCCCAAGCAACCACTCCTGCATACACACCGGTTCCTTGGGCAACTCCCTTGCCATCGGAACCAAGGTCAAAGCCATTGGAATCGAACTTATAGCCATACTCGCCTGTGGCAGTAGCAAGATTAAAGGCAAAACAGCCAAGATTGGGATTACCATCGCTCTCGGTGACGTAAACAAAGACCTCTGCGGCGTCAGCCTCTTCACCGACATAGAATCTGCCGCCCCATTCACCACCGTTTTCGGTGATAAGCCAACGTCCGGTACCAAACTGCATCTTGCAGGTGCCTTCAGTCTCGCTCTTCACAAAACGAACCAATGCGGGACCCACCTTGGACACCGTGGCAAACTCGTTAAACACAAGGTTCGACTTGCATCGAACCAAACTGCCGTCATCGTCGAAATCGATATTGTCGTACATGCAACCACCTCCACCGCGGTCGATGTACACCACATACCATTGATTGCCGGTGAGATCCAACTCACTCGTTTCGTAGAGCATGTTTTGGTCATCCACAACAATCTTCCGGGTTGGATCCAAGTCGGGATGCAACTCAGCCCTCGATGTAGAGAAACCGCCAAACAAAAGCGCTACGGCAAAAAAAGAGAAAATCTTTTTCATGTTTTTTGTTTTTAAGTTTAGATTAAGAAATAAAATAGTAATATGTTTTTGTCGTTTTTAGGAATGACTCCCGGTGTTTTTAGGGGGATTTCTTGATGTTTTCAGGGATGTAGTGACACAAATCTACAAAAATTTATTTTTTAATCATCACCTCCCACAGCATTTTTATATATTTTAACGGTCAGGCAAACCACAAGACTGCAAAGAAAGGGGGATGCGGCTTACGTCGCATCCCCCTCGATTATAGGGTTATTAAAGTCGGCTTGCGCTTACTTCACAAGAACCTTCACACCGTTCACAATGTAGAGACCCTTCTTCAGGCCCTTAACGGTGTTGATGTCGCCCTTGCCAACATAGGTGCCGTCCACGGTGTAAATCTTGCCGCCCTTCGTGGCGTTGGCCACAGCGTCCTTGATGGCGTCGAACACACCCTCACCAACGGTGTAGGAAATCTCGGCGTCTTTGGGACTCTCCAGCTGGGCGTTGATCCAGGTGCGGTTGGCAGGAATGGCGGTGTTCGTTCTCACGGCCTTGAAAGCACCCTCGCCATTGGCGATGACACTGCCCTTGGGAGCGGTGGTGGCAAAGTAGCTGCCGATGTGTCTGGCCACGGTGTCGGCCACAACGTTCAGCGTACCGCCATAGGTGAAGCCGTACAGCTCCTCGGCGGCCTCCTCGTCGAAGTCCTCGGTGCCCGTAACGTACACGAAAGGCTCGCCGGCCTTCGCCGTGTTGTTCTCCAGCACGTTCAGGGTAATCTCAGTGCCGCTGATGCTCACACCGTAAACGTTGGCGCCCTCGGCGGGAGTCACGTCCATGGGATAGCAGAAGCCATAAATGGCGTTGGGAGCCAAAAGCATCGTGAAGTCGTTCTTCGCATAGTCGGCGGCCACATCCTCTGCCTCCTCAATCAGGAAGCCCGTGTTGCTGTCCACATTTTCGGAACTCCAGGTCACAAGGAAGTTGCCGTCACGCTGGGTGTGCAGGTTGTTGTTGTTGTTGCCCAGGATGTCGTTACCCTTGCTCATCACCTTGCCATAACCCATGGCGCTGTTCTTCCACAGGGTGGGCTGGATGCTCAGGGTCACGGCACCGGCAGTGCCGGCGGCTCTCAGATACAGACCGGTGGCCTTGTTCTGGATGATGTAGGCGGTGTCGGCCACGTTGATGAAGCGGAACAGGGCGGCATCGGGGGTAGATTCGGTCTCTGCCTCGTCCAACACATACAGGCGGTGGCCCAAGATGCTGAGGGAATCCTCATACTCGCTTTCATACACAAAGTTGCTGTCAGTATCAATGGTCTCCTCGCGGCCAATGGAAAGCAACTTACCATAAAGGCTGGGCCAATGCTCCTCGTTAGCGAAGACGTCACCGTCCTCCTCACTGTAGAGATGGGCGTCGGCACCGGTCTTGCTCCACTCATTCTCCTCATACATCTGCTCGGTGGCGAAGCGGAAGTTGTACCACTTGCCCGTCTGAACCTTGTTGGCGGCCTCGAACATAGCCTTCTTGGCAGCCTCGATGGCCTTCACGTGATTGGCGCTCGTCTCGGGATAGAGAACACCGGCCTTGTCGTAAGCTTCAGCAACAGCAATGGCTTCAGCCAAAGCCTGGCCGGCATTAGCCTGACTCCAGAAACCGGGCTGGTCACCCTGAACTGCAGAAGCGGGAACGTTCTTGTTATCAGAAACAGCGCTACGCAGGGCGTCGGGGTTCACGAAGCGGGTGTTGAAAGCCTCATAAGCGGCAATCAGAGCATTGCAGTGTTCGGTGGTGATGGTGTCGCCGTCAGCCTTGGCTGCGTCAACAGCAGCCTGCATGTTGGTGAAAATCTCACCCATACCGACAGCCTGGCTGTGCTCGTTCTTGTGCTCAACAGCGGGATAAAGCTGGAAGTGAGCAGCGTGCCAATAGGTTCTGAAGCGGGTCTCGGAGCCAGTGCAATCGGTAGCATAGTAGCGCAGATAGGTCTTACCCTGAGTGGGAACGAGGCTGCTCATCTCAACAGCACTATTGGTGGTGAAAGGAACATTAATCTTACCCAAGAGTGTGCATTCCGTCTTTGCAGCGTCGGGGTTATCGGTGCCATACACATCAAATGCGACGGGGTGGTCGTTTTGTGCGCTGCTGCGACGACCGATTTCAGCCGCTACAGCCTCTACGGAAGAGGGATTGGTAAGCTCAACCTGCAGATAGTGTCCGGTGGCAATGTTATAGCCATCACCGCTCCATATAGAATGCCAATAAGTACCATTCTTATCATCGTCAATCAGCTTATCCAGACCGCTACCGGGCTCCATGGATTCACTGCAAGTGTAGGGAGAACTCAACTGAGACACATCGGTAATCAGAGGGTTATCCAAATCAGCCTCGACAAGAACATCGAGAGCAATATTCATCTTAGGCTCCACTTCGGTGAGAATCTGCTTCGCCTGGATCTGAAGCAACTCATCGGCCTTGGTGTCACCATAGGCTGCGATAATGGCAGCAGCATCCTCATCGCTGACGGGAATCAATGCCCACTGCGAAGGCCAGTCGCTGGAGGTCCACTTCACGATGTTGCCCTGTTTTCCGGCACCACTGGCGTGATTGTTGGCATGGAAAGAGTTATTGGCATTGCCGGCCTCGCGAGCAAGGCGCAGGCTATAGAAAATGGTGTCGCTTTCCTCTTCGCTTCCGGCCTCGGCCTTCACGATGTAGTCGAACTGGATAAGGCTGTCGCTCTCCAGACTCATGACAGAAGGACTCTGGGTGAAGGTGGCATCGGTGCCGGCGTTCTCCACTCTGTACTTCTTGTCGCCACGAGCTTCAATCTTCCACAAATAGGTAGCCTTGGTCTCATCCTCGGCCAATGCACCCCATCCGGCGCTGATGCCTGATGCACTGTTCTTGCTGAAGATGTACTTGTTGGACCAAACGGTAACGGACTCTGCAGGATCCTCGCCTTCTTCCACCTCAGGTGTCACGGTCTCATAGAACTTTCTGTGGGTGGCAATGAAATAGTAACCGGGAGTGATGTCCATGGCAGAACTTACGAGAGACTCAACGGCAGCGTTGTAAGTGTCGATAATCTTCTGACCTGCTTCCCGAATCTCCTCGGCAGTGTACGATTCGTACTCGGACTCCAGCAAGATACCTTCATTGATAGCCTCATCAAACAAGGCAACCAGTTCGGTATTATAGGTACCGGGGGTGCCGTCCAAGCTGGTCTTGCCGGTGAAAGCAGCCTGCTTGGCCTGGTACTCGGCCAAGATAGACTCAAATTCGGCAAAGGCGGCATCTTCCTCAGTACCGTCTTCAATTTCCACAGGATAAATGGTCCAGATGTTGTTGCCGGAAGAATTGGTATTCAAACCGAAGTTCCAAGTAACCACCGTGGCATAGGTGGTATTAGCATAATCATTGGTATCCACTCTGTCGCCATACTCACCTGTGGCAGTAGCGAAGTTGATGGCAAAACAAGCGTCATTCGTCACACCATCGGTCTCGGTGACGTAAACATACAAGTCTGCAGCGTCTCCCTCTTCGCCGGCGGTAAGTTTCTGACTGTTCCGGTTCTCGTTCTCAAGCTGAGAAATGTAACGGCCCGTGCCGAACATCACCTTGTAAGTACCCGGAGTCTCGCCTTTGATGAAACGAACCAACGCAGGACCCATAGTGGAAGCCATGGCGTATTCGCCGTTGGCATAAAGAAGGCCTCTCTTCCAACGTACAACGCTACCCTCATCGAGCTCAACGTTGTCGTACATGAAACCCTCTTGACCACGATTCTGTGATAACACATACCATCCTTCACCGATGGTAAGTTCATCGCCAGTGTAGATAACCTCATCTGACAAGATGACCTTCTTGCTCCCCTCAAGTTCGGGGACCAACTGGGCCTTCATTGTCGAGAAGCCACCTAACAAAAGTGCGACGGTCAGAAAAGATGTAATCTTTTTCATGTTGCTTTTTTGTTTGTTTTAGTTAATAAAAAGTTGTTTAAAATGTTATTTATAAGATTTTTATTTTTTAAAAAGAGTTTGCCAAGAGTCCACCGGGCCAAGCCAAGAACCCGGTTTGTTCTCTATAGAGACAGGTCTTAAGAAAAAGTTCTTCTCATGTTGTTCATTATTGTGCCTGTTCGTGCATTTTTGCACAAAACATATAGCAAAAATATATAAAGAAACGATTCAAGCAAAAAAAATGTTCACACAAAATTGCCTTCTTAACAAGAATTAACCAAAAAGCATCGAAAATCGCCATTCATTCCCCGAAGGACTCTTTTGGCAAGAAGCAATCGTTTTGTTACCTTTGCATCGTTTCGATGTGCTATGATATGATAATAGATGTTCGCAATCCGCTGGTGTGGCTTCGCCGCTTTCGCCACCGCCGTGGCTATGGTGTACACTCGCCTTTTGCCTTCGGATTGATTACGGAGGTCGTGTACAGCCCCGGCCGCTTTTATGCCTACGACAGACTCAACGCGCTTCACACGTTGGGCGACCGTCTCCTTCGTCCCCGCCGCCGTGCCGTGTGCCGCTTGCTGTTTCGCCTGTCCAACTTCCGGCAGCCCCGGTGCGTGTGTGTGTTGGGGGGCGGAGAAAAAGAGCATGCTTACCTGCAGGCGGGCTGCAGGCAAGCCGTGTTGGTCAACCGTTTGTTGCCCCATTCCCACCTTATATATATAAAGGAGTGGAAAGAAGAAGAACTGCCCGTGACCGAGGATGGCGGATTGGTGATTGTGGATGAGTTGAAACGCAACCGTGTGTTATGGAATCGTCTGAAGAGGTCCGGCATCTACCAGGTGACGATGGACCTTCACGATGTGGGTCTTGCGTTTCGCCGCGAAGGCATGCAGACAGACGATTACGTGGTAAATTGGTAGACAGACCCAAAAAACACATGAAAGGTTAGGAAATTACAAAAGAAAGCCTTATTTTTGTCGCCCGAATAACCAAATAAACTTATAGTCACATGTATTGGACACTGGAATTGGCCTCGAAGCTGGAAGATGCCCCCTGGCCTGCTACGAAGGAGGAATTGATAGATTATGCCACGCGCAGCGGCGCTCCCCTGGAGGTGATAGAGAACCTTCAGGAGTTGGAAGACGAAGGCGAGTCATACGAAACCATCGAAGACCTATGGCCCGACTACCCCACCAAAGAGGACTTCCTTTTCAACGAAGAGGAATATTGAATCGCTTTGTAGTATATATATTATAAGTCAATGGGCAAGCAAATTGGGATTTGTTTGCCCATTGTTGTTTCTATTCGATTTTGCGCCGTCAGACCGTGGAATATGTTTGTCCAAATTTCACTACAAAAAAACATCCTCCGGAATAACCGCCTACTATATATCAGACAAGCACTCCGGAACAGCTTTCATAGGATGCTTCGACGGGAAAAATGTCTTTGATTTCAGGAGCGAGTTCAAGTACCAACTTACCGTCAATATTGAGATTTTTGACGATAGCTATCGGACTATCGAAAACTTCTTTATTCTCTGTGAAGTGGCTATCGGATACCACACCCTCGCCAACCTCTGTAAAATTCTACGAGTGAATCTTGTCCTTTGAAGTCTTGTGTATATGCACTATATCTAATGTTAATAATTGAATATAAGATTTGTACGGATTTATTTATCGCAATTTGCGCAAAATTGAGATAAATTACGATAAGCGGTTTATCTTACCTTGCTTAGTTTGACTTCATCATATACCAATAGAAAAGGGAATCGCTGCGGTCGCGGAACTCTTGTGCGTCTGCATTCATGGGCAAGGCCAGGACACAGCCCAGGGGCAGAGAAAGAAATCTTGTGCTCATCGGTGTTTTTAGGTTATTGTACAGCAAAACGTTACGGAAATAAAAAGTTTTTTATGTATCTTCGCACAACATAAATTGATAAAAACCTTAAAAACGCCAAACAACCCAAGTATGAGAAAACAAATCTGTTGTGCGTTGCTTTGGGCCATGGCCCCGCTGACGGCAGCGAATGCACAAACCCTCCCAATCAACGACGGCTGGAATTTCTACCGACTGGACGCCGCCCGGAAAGAGACCGCAATCAAGAATCAGGGAAGCGACTGGAGCTCGCAATACAACATCCAGCACGTGGATGCCGGAGACAATGAACCGGCCGTACCGGCCGCCACCCTGCAAGCCGAGCAGGAACGGCTGAAAAGCGGCCGGTGGACACGTGTCACCCTGCCCCACACTCCGCAGATCGAACCACTGGTGGTGCTTCACCAATGGCAGGGCATCTGCTACTACCGCCGGGTGCTGAACGTGAGCCGGGAGGAGCTTGCCAAGCGCACCTGGCTGGAGTTCGAGGGTGCCATGCACCTGGCCGACCTGTGGGTCAACGGCAAGCACGTGGCCCGGCATGTAGGCGGTTACACGCCCTTCGTGACGGACATCACAGATTATCTCCGAGCCGGCGAAAACGAACTGCTCGTACGCCTTGACAACCAAGACAACGGGCTGATACCTCCCGGCAAGCCTTTGGGCGACCTGGACTTCAACTATTACGGGGGACTTTACCGCGACGCCCGCATCATCCGCAAGAACGCGCTGCACATCACCCACCCCATCATGGCCGACGAAGTGGCCGGGGGCGGCATCTTTGTCACCTATCCCCGGGCGACTGCCGAGGAAGCCCTCGTCTGTGTGGAGACCCAAGTGGCCAACATGCTGAACGAAAACCGCGAGGTGACGGTGCGACAGACGCTTCTCCCCTGGACCAAGAAGGGCGGAACGGGCAAGGCCGTGGCCACCATGGACGCACCCCTGGCCATCAGCGCCGGGTGCAAAGCCGGCGTGCAGCATGTCATTCAGGTGGAGCAGCCCCGCCTGTGGTATCCCGACGCACCCGCGCTCTACGTGCTGCGCACCGAGATATTGGACGTCGACACCGTGCTGGATTCCGAAGAAACACGCATAGGCATCCGCCGCATCGAGATGACGAAAGAGAAAGGCTGCCTGATCAACGGCAAGCCCTATCGCCTGGAGGGCAGCAACCGCCACCAGGAATATCCCTACGTGGGCTATGCCCTGAGCGACCAGGCCCACTATCGCGACATGTGGCAGATACGCAACAACGGCTTCAACACGGTGCGCCTGGGCCACTATCCCCAAGACCCCGCCGTGCTGGATGCCTGTGACGAGCTGGGGCTGCTGGCCATCGAGCCCATCCCCGGCTGGCAGTTCTTCAACCGCGACCCCCGCTTCACCGAACAGACCTACCGCGACGTGCGCGACCTCATCCGCCGCGACCGCAACCACCCCTCGGTGCTGATGTGGGAGACCACGCTGAACGAGTCCTGGCCTCCCACGGAGTGGAAGGACGGGGCAGTAAGGACGGCGCATGAGGAATACCCGGACGACCAGTGCTACACCTCGGGCGATGCCTACGGCTACGACGGTTTCGACGTGTGCTACAACGACTGGCAGGAGGGCTTCAACCGCCCCAACAACACCGGCAAACCCGGCTTCATCCGCGAATACTACGACTATGAGTTCGGGGGGCATTACAGCACCTCGCGCATCTCTGCAGGCGACGGCGACCGTGCCCTGCAGCAGAACGCCTGGAACGCTCAGTGGAGCCACAACCGCTACCGTGCCTACTATCCCCAGACCATGGGTCAGGCCGTGTGGAGCATGAACGACTACAACCGCGGCTGCTGCGACAACATCTGCAAGAGCGGCCTGACGGATATTTTCCGCCTGCCCAAATTCAGCCTCAGCTACTTCCGCCTGCAAACCCCTGCCGGTGCCTTCACGCCCGAGGGGAAGATGCCCCACGAGGTGTTCGTGACCACCCACTGGATGGAGGACAGTTCGGACACCGTGGTGGTCTATGGCAATGTCGACGAGGTGGCCCTGCTGCTCAACGGGCGCGAAGTGGCCCGCCGCAAAGCCGACACGGGCGGTGCCACGGGCTATGACGCCAAGGCCCGGGGCAACAATGCCAACAACCTGGACTTCCCGCCCTTCACGTTCTTTGGCGTGGCATGGGAAGCCGGCGAACTGAAGGCCGTGGGCTATAAAAACGGCAAGGCCGTGGCCGAGCACGCCGTGAACACACCCGGCGAGGTGAAAAAACTGGCCATCGACTATCTGAAATGCGGCCTGGAGGCTACACGCAACGATGTGCTGATGGTGTATGTCCACCTGCAGGACGCACGAGGAACGGACTGTTTCGGCGAGAACAGCCGCAAGGTGACGCTTGAGGTGCTGGATGGCGGCGAACTGCGCTGCCCCGCCACCGTGACGGCCGAAGCAGGCATCGCCGCCTTCGTGGTGGCCACAGCCGATGCCAAAGCCCTGAAACTGAAGGCAACGTCCGGCGTTTTGCAGAAAAACAAAACGTTGAAGTTGAAAAAGTACACGGCAAAACGCTGACCGACAAAAAAACGCCCGTCGGCAGACGGGTGGCGATTTCATCCCAAAGGGGAGACGGGAAGAAGGGGAAGATGCCCCGGCACCCGTCTCCCCTTTGGGATTTTTGTTTCTCCCGAGCGTTAATATTTGCAAACGAATGACAATTCATCCAAACCTGCCAGCAAGAAAGGCGAAACGGGAAGGCGACATTTCCCGAAAAACTCAAAGCTCTAATTATCAACCATCTGCAAAAGAAAAGCATTTCATCTGCAGGAGGTCCTAAAAAACATCCTCATGTTTCGGCAAAAACATGAGGATGTTTCGCTTCATTCATCGCAATGTTTTTGTCGAAACATGAGGATGTTTTTTCCACTTCATCACATCACATGAACAAAAGCATCAATATTAACAAACGCTAGCAATCGGGCATTGGGAAATATTTTATGCAAATTTTTCTTGATTCAGTGGAATTTCGTTAACTTTGTGAGGTGAACAACCCATTGAGACATGGCCAAACAACATCCAAAACCCATATCAACCTCTAAACCGAAAGACAAAAAAGAAGATTCATCCCCCAAACCTTCCCGCCTGTGGTCGCTCTTGCGTAGCACGCCTCCCATGTTGGTGATGTTCGTTGCCGTGTGGCTGTGGGCGGCATTCTTTTATGGCCCCGTGCTGCGCATTGCACGGGAATTTTCTTTTTGGGCGCCCGATGACACCGTGATGTACTTCATGGAGGGTCGCCCGTGGGGAGGACTATGGGTGCTGGGGCGCATGTTGCTCATGCTCTACCGCTGGCCCGTGGTGGGCGCACTGCTCACCGCGACCCTGGTGACCCTCACCACTCATCTGCTGGGCTATTGCCTGCGGCTGAAAGGTTGGTGGCGCGTGTTGCAATACATCCCCGCCCTGCTCTACATGGCACTGACGGCCTATGCGGGCTTCGACCTGTTCTTCGAGGCGGAAACAGGCCTTTTCATGGGTGTCCCCGCCCTGTGCACGCTGGTCATGGCGGTGATTGCGCCCATCATCCGCTCGTTCAGCCGCAAGCCTTTCCCCTGGCTCTGGCAACCGGAGAAGTGGGCGGATGACGTGCCCGTCAGGAGGCGGAACGCCCAGACGGTCGTACTGCTGGCAGCTGCCCTGCTCCCCTCACTCACAGCCATCACCATCACCCAAACGATGCGGCGCGATGTGCGCGTGGTGACACGGATGCAATGTGAGCAACTGGCTCTGGAGCAGGAGCAGGACGCCATGCAATACATGCAGCGGTGGGAGAACATGCAGGACATTGCCCGCAACAACACATCACTGAGCACACGCCCCATAGCGGCCTACTACGCCATGGCCACCGTGATGCGCGGAGAACAGGGAAGCCGCATGTTCGACATACGGCTGGAATATGACGAGCCTTGGATGCACGGCTTCACGAAAGGAAGTCTTACATCCATCTTTTCCTCTTCCGATTCCGAGGAGCCGAATGACAGCACAGAGAGCAAGGGGGAAGCCATCCGGAAGATGGCAAGCGGCATCGGAAGCTCATCCAACAACTACTACACGCCCGAATGCGACTACCACGCCGGCTTGGTGCAAACGGCCATCCACCACGGCATGGAGGCGATGACCATGAACGGCCCCTCCCTGCGCACCTTGAAACTGCTCACGAAGTGCGCCCTGCTGAAAGGTGAGTGGGAGGTGGCAAGAAAATACCTGCGCATCCTGGGGAAGGTTCCTTTCGAAAGTGATTTCGTCGGGAAATACAGTGCCATGGTGGCCCGTCCGGAAAAAATCAATGCAGACCCGGAATTTAAAATGGTGCGCCTGACGGAACCCGTGAGCAACATGTTTGAAAACACTTTCATCCAGCCCGTATTCCTGGGCTACAACGCCGCCCTCACGGAGGGAGCCAGCATCAACGCCCTGTGGAACAGCCTCAGCGTACTGCTCTATACCAAGAGCATGCCCGGCTTTGTGGAACGGGTGATGAGCCTCGAAAACACACCCCTGCCGGCCACCTACGCACAGGCACTCTGCATCTATGGAGTGAAGAACCCCGATGTGCTGCAACGCTTCCCCGGAATGAAGATAGAGGACTCGCGATTCGCCACTTTCATACAGGACATCAAGGACCATGTGAAAGACAAGAACGGCAAAGACACAAGAAGGGAAAACGCCGGATGGCTGTTCGACAAATACAAGAAAGAGCTGAACGGCTGGGGCTATTATCCCCTTTACTACTATTTCGGAAACCTGAAAGCAACGAAAAAGAAACCCTCGACCAACAACACCTCAGACGGAGGCGTCAACTGATAACGGCAAGATGAGAACCACGAACAAGATACATTTCACGAAAACCTCTTTGTGGGCATGGGCACTGGCAACCGTGTTGCTGACGGCCTGCGGCCCTAAGAAATATGATGTGCCCGCACAGAGCACCCCAACCGACAGCGAGGCTGTCATCTATCCCGACCACACCAACACCGTGGTGCCTCCCAACATCGCGCCCCTTAACTTCATGCTCAAAGACAGTCTGGCCACAGCCGTCGTGGTGCGACTCAGGGGAGAGAAAGGCGGAGAAATCGTGGCTGGTGGAGAGAAAGACCTGAAGGTGGAGATGGACACCACACAATGGCGCACCCTGCTGGCCGACAACCGCGGAACCACCATTCAAGCCACCGTGTACGCCAAGCACAAGGAGGGATGGGTAAGCTACAACACCTACACCATAGACGTGGCGGAAGAGGAGATTGACAACTACCTCAGCTATCGCCTCATCGAACCGGGCTACGAACTATATCGGCAGCTGGGCATCTATCAGCGTAATCTGACCAATTGGGAGGAGAAGCCCATCTACGAGAACAACCGGACCTACGAGGACGAGAACAACCACTGTATCAATTGCCACAACTATCGCAACCACAGTACCCAAGACATGCTGTTTCACGTGCGCTCCAACCACGGAGGCACCATGATCATACGCGACGGCAAGGTAAAAAAGGTACAGATTAAGGGGGACAGCATCCTTACGGCCGGCGTCTACCCCTCGTGGCACCCGACCCTGCCCTTGGTAGCTTTCAGCACCAACAAGACGGGACAAGCCTTCTACATGAACGGCCGCGACAAAATCGAGGTGATGGACGAGGCCAGCGACCTGTTGCTCTATGACGTGGAACAGGAGAAAGTACAGCTGGTGCTCAACGCCGACACCTTGCTGGAGACCTTCCCCGCATGGAATCCCACGGGCGACTACCTGTACTATTGCGTGGCCCGCGAGCCCTTCCCCGAACAGAAATGGCCGAAAGACAAGCAGGCTGAAAAAATCATGACCTATCACAATCAGATGTTTTACGACATCCGCCGCATGCCGTTCGACATCAAGACCCGCACGTTCGGACCCAGCGAGATGGTGGTGGACATGGCCTCGCAGAAACAAAGCGCCAGTTTCCCGCGCATCAGTCCCGACGGACGCTATCTGCTGTGGGCACAAGCCGAGTTCGGACAGTTCCACATCTGGCACAAATCATCGGACCTGTGGGTAAAGAACCTTGAGACCGACAGCATCTACAGCCTGACGGAAGCCAACAGCCCCGAAGTGGAAAGCTATCACACGTGGAGTTCCAACGGCCGGTGGATTGTGTTCAGTTCGCGCCGCCTGGACGGTAACTACACACGTGTGTTCATCGCCTACTTCGACAAGAACGGACGCGCACACAAAGCCTTCTGTCTGCCCCAGCGCGACCCCGAGCAAAATATCATGCTGCTGAAGAGCTATAACGTGCCCGAACTGACAAAAGATGCCGTGCACACCACACCCGCACAATTGAAAGAGGCTATATATAAGGATTAAAACGGAAAAATAACCATCTAAAAATTAACAACTATGAGAGTAATCATCCAACCCGACTATGCCCAACTCTCCCGCTGGGCAGCTGAGTATGTCGCTGCAAAAATCAATGCCGCACAACCCACCGCAGAGAAGCCCTTCAAGTTGGGCTGCCCCACCGGCAGTTCTCCCCTGGGATTGTACAAACATCTGATCGAGCTGTACAAAGCCGGCAAGGTGAGCTTCCAGAACGTGGTGACCTTCAACATGGACGAATATGTAGGTCTGCCCGAAGAGCACCCCGAAAGCTACCACAGCTTCATGTGGAACAACTTCTTCTCTCACATCGACATCAAGAAGGAAAACGTACACATCCTCAACGGCAACGCTGCCGACCTGGAGGCTGAGTGCGCAGCCTACGAGCAGGCTATCGTAGAGGCCGGTGGCATCGACCTGTTCATGGGCGGCATCGGTCCTGACGGACACATCGCCTTCAACGAGCCCTTCAGCAGCCTCACCTCACGTACCCGCGTGAAAAGCCTGACCACAGACACCATCATTGCCAACAGCCGTTTCTTCGACAACGACGTGAACAAGGTGCCCAAGACCTCTCTCACCGTGGGTGTCGGTACCGTAATGGATGCCAAGGAAGTGCTCATCGTGTGCAACGGCCACAACAAGGCCCGCGCCCTGCAGCATGCCATCGAGGGCTGCGTAAGCCAGGAGTGGACCATCAGCGCCCTGCAGATGCACCCCCACGCCATCATCGTATGCGACGAGGCTGCCACCGACGAACTCAAGCACGGCACCTACAAGTACTTCAAGGACATCGAGAAGGGCAATCTCTAAACCATACGCCCTTATATCCGACCATCAACATAAGGCTGCGTCGTAATGAATCGTTACGGCGCAGCCTTTTTCTTTAGATTGTTCAATAAAAACGGGCGGAGGC
>CAMWSK010000008.1 GCA_947176895.1 uncultured Prevotellaceae bacterium
TCGGCTGGAGATAAAGCATCTTGTTGTCAGCGAAGGTGTGGAACAGATTGCCCAATACTCCTTTAACAGATGCCTGAGTTTGACCGACATCACTTTGCCGTCCACACTACGTTATTGGAATGAGCCTACATTCGACAATTGCAGCAATTTGCGCCGCATTACCGTGTCGGAACAGAACGAAGTCTTTGACTCGCGCGACGACTGTAACGCTATCATCGAAACGGGTAAAAACACGCTCATCTTTGGTTGTATGGGCACCCGGATACCAGCTTCGGTCGAAGTCATCGGTTTCGGCGCTTTCGAACGACACAGCCAGTATATGGAGCGAATCATCGTCCCCGAGGGCGTGAAGCGCATCGAGTCATACGCCTTCTCGCAGTGCATCAACCTGAAAGAGATATCCCTGCCCGCGTCCCTGGAGAGTATGGGACAGATTATATTTGAGGACTGCATGAGCCTGGAATCCGTCACCATTCCCCGGAACGTCTCCGAGATACAGGGTAACGACGGGGGCACCTGCCGGAATCTGTTTAGCGGATGCTACAACCTGAAGGAAGTAAGGGTGGACAAGCGGAACCGCACATTCGATTCCCGGGACGACTGCAACGCCATCATCCGCAGCAAGACGGATGTCCTGGTGGCCGGTTGTGGTACCTCTTTCATTCCGGAAGGCATCAAGGCCATTGGCGGGCTTGCGTTTTATGGAAGCTCTCTCCCGGCCATACGGATTCCCAAGAGCGTCCGGAAGATTGGAAGTGGGGCGTTTCTCAATTGCCGGTCTCTCAGTGCCATATCCGTTGCTCCCGGCAATCCGGTGTACGACTCGAAGGACGACTGCAACGCCATCATTGAGACGGCATCCGCACGGCTGGTGCAGGGGTGCAGTTGCACCCTGATACCGGGCGGCACGAAGGAGATTGCAGACTCTGCATTCTACATGGTCCACAACCTGCCTCCTCATCTGGTGATTCCCGAGGGCGTTGAGGTAATCGGGCAATATGCATTCTGGAAGAGTAAACCGAACTATGTACAACTGCCGTCCACGCTGAAACGGATAAAGAGGGATGCCTTTGCCTATTGTGATCAGCTGTACTATGTAGACATGTCAAGATGCAGCCCTCAGATAGACACTTGGGCTTTCAGTCGTTGTGAATCATTGTATTTCGTGAACCTGTCCTCTACTTCCGGCGAGATAGACGAGTGTGCTTTTGACAAGACTCCCTTTGAGGAATTGTGGAAAAAGAGGACGAAGCTGCACGAATGAGGAAGTGGTTGGGAATGATATGTGGGGAGATTCATCTCCCCACACTCTTGCTTTGCAGTGGATGCCTGCTTCCCATTTGCGGGAATCTCCCGCAAATGCTGGAAATGATACAAGAAAAATGGGCATTGGTCGGAATGCTCGTCATCTTCTTGTCCTCGGCCATATCGATTCTCAGGAGAACGCCGTTTCCCGTCTCTCAGGACAAAGTGTTGAAGACCTTTGTTCTGTTGGGTGCAATAGAAATCTTGATTATTATTCTGCAATCACTGCATATAATCGCATCTCTCCACCCGTTTTTCCGCTTTACAGGCACTTTCGGGAATCCCACGCTGTTTGCAATGATGATGGCATTGTGCCTGCCAATCTGCACGTTTTACCTTGTTAAGTCTGCTGACAAGAGACATACGCCTTGGCTTTTCCTGACTATATGTGTGTGGTTCTTTTTGATTCTTTCAGAGTCCAGAACTTGCGTGATAGCCGGAATCTGCTCTTCTTTTGTCATCACCTTCATGGAAATCTCCAAAGTCCGCTCCCTGTTGACCACTTGGAAGAGCAGGCTTTTGGTGCTTCTCGGTTGCATAATACTGCTGGCAACGTTGTACTGTTATAAACGGGATTCTGCTGACGGACGGGCACTGATATGGGCAGTCTCACTGAAAATGATTTCGGAAAAACCGTTTTGGGGGTGGGGAGAATACGGTTTTTCTTCCTCGTACATGCCGGCTCAGGCGATATTTCTCAAGGATTTCCCGGAAGGGGGACTTTCTTATCTGGCGGACAATATCTCACATCCGTTTAACGAGTTCCTGTTGTTTTGCATCAATTACGGTGTGATAGGCCTTGCTATGCTGTTGTGCTTGATGGTTCTCCTTGCAAACCGGATTGTCAGAATCGGGAATACACGAAAAAGCCTTTATCTTGCCATATTGTTAACGCTTGTAGTATTGTCGATGTTCTCTTATCCATATACTGTTCCTGTGATATGGCTTGCAAGTACATTCCTGATTTGTGTGGTCCTCCCTCTCTGTTGTTTGAATACTCCAAGGCTGCGTATTCCAGTAGTTATACTGTTGTGTTTCGGTATCTTGTGGATACTGGTTCGAAACAGGCACATCTGTGCCGTATGGCAATGGCAGGAATTACAGACTTCATCATCCCCTATTGAAGTCGTTCATGAAAAGTATAATCGTCTGTATCGCCATCTTGACAAGAATCCCTCGTTCTTATACAACTATGGTGCATGGCTGCATCATAACGGTTATTATCGGGAAAGTTTGGGTATCCTGTCCGAATGTGTGAAAACCTATGATGACTATAATGTGGAACTGCTGATTGCCGATAACCATAAACAATTAGGAAATACAAAGAGAGCCATAGAAACATTTGAACATGCCAATGCCATGGTTCCCTGCAGATTCCTTCCGCTATATCATGAAATGACAATTTACGAGGCCAATGGTGATTATGTCAATGCCGTTCGTATAGCAAAAAGAATTGTCACCAAGCCTGTGAAAATAGGACATTCCGCTTCAGTCAAAAAGATCATACATGAGGCAGAATGCGTTGTACATAGATGGGAGGCCATTATAAATGCCTCGGATATGCTTCAGGAAAATGACGGACAAAATTCATCGAACTCACGTTAATTAATTGTCCATTTTTCCATCATAGCGTCAAAAAAACTTGCAGAAGTCGTCTGTCTATCGTATAGATGACGATGGTGCCGGGTTGCTTCCTGCCGTTTGGGTGAGGAACTCCATTTTTTGACAACGCCACAAAGGAATCTGATAACACCACATTGATGATAGACAGGTAGCAGTTGCCGGATATTTGTTCGGTTTGCGGTAAGCATGTAAAAAAGCCTGTTTCAAGTCCTTCCGTAAAACATTTGACGGCCTTGTAAAACTTTTGCTTTTTGTCGATTTGTAAATCGATATATTCCAGTGAAATAAAAACCGCTCCGTAAAACTTTTTTTCTTGGAAGAAAACTTTTTAAGTTGTAACTTTGCCACAAATCTAATACTAAAAAAGTTTATAATATGAAAAAACAATCATTTTGGCAGGACTGCTATTGGCAGTGGCACACACCGTGTTTGCAGAGCAGCGCGTGGCATACTTGAAGTACCAGCGTAAGAATATTCCGGAATCTGAGAAGGATGTGAGCCGTGCCCCCATGCGCCTGCCGATAGATGTAGTCTATGACACGGACACGTACAAAATAGAAATAAACGGGAACACGTCGATAGATGCCGAAGTCTTTCTCTATAATGAAGATGATATTCTTGAAGACTATTCTTCATCACTGGACACGGATTTCACCATTCCTGCCCCGGGCATTTATATAATCCGGATAGAAGGGGATGGATGGTACGCCGAGGGGGAAATCGAAGTGTAACCCTCAAAATAGTAACTAAAGGTATATCATGTTCTTTTGAAAAGGAAGTCATAAGTAGATGTCCAAGTTTCCTGGTTAAAAATGATGATAGAAATAACAAAATCAAATTCATTTAACACGAGCTCGATGAAATCGGAATAACCCGAAACGACAAGGTGGGGGACAATGATGGATGTTAAACTGATGTAAAATACGGAAAGGAGATGTCGAATATTATTATAAAAAAGAGTAATTAAAACCAAAGTGTCGATTTATGATACTTTTCAAGAGACAATGGAACATCATGCCCGATCCATTAAGAAAACGGGCACAAACGCAATCAACAAATAAAAACTTTTAAATAAATTTATTTTTATGACAAAAAAGAACACTATGCTTTCATGTGTTGCCATTGCAATCGCTACATTTATTGGCATGAAGACTTACGAGACCAATGTACCAAGGACAGATAGCCTGTTTATGAAGGATGTTGAAGCATTGGCAGATCCTGAAACAGGGAGTTATGGATACTATACACTCCATGTACCACAAGAGAACAAATATGGCCAAAGAACGGGTAAATGTTCCGCGACATCCTGGGCAGGAGATGAGGATCACATAGGACCATATAAAACATCTCACGATCATTTGCCGAAAGAATGCTGTAGCAGATCCAGGAATTAATGGAGTTGAAAATCAAGAACGATTACTACCTATTTAGAAAAAATCATGTTAATGTAAGTCCCAAAAGGCCGTTAGGCCAAATCAAAATAGCTAATAAATGAAACCGGTTATTGATTTGCTGTCTATCGGCCTATTTGAACTGAAATATTATCTTTTGTAATGAAATATAAAAGCCTGATAGTTCTTATTTGTACATTATGTACAAGCTGTGGCCCCGACACAGGGAAACAGACAGATAATGTATGTAACATATTGGTCCGGGATTATGAGGACAAAACCTTGGATACGGAAAGTGTTTTCTCTCAAATAGATACTTTGGCTTTGCAACCACGGAGCGGAGTCATGGTGTCACAAGTGCAAGACATGTGTGTCAATCAGCAATATATATACATATTGGATGATTATCAGGGGCTGTCGTGTTACAATAAGATGTCCGGAGAGATGGTGAAATATATTCGGACCGTCGGACATGCTGCAGGGGAGTATGTCATGCCAAAAGCAATATGTGCGTTTGGAGATGAAGTTTATTTGCTTCATGAAAGAGCCTGCAACATTTATGATATACATCTAACCTTCAAGAGAAAGATAAGTATTGATGTTTCCGCGTTGGATTTTATTAAGGTTGAGGATGGATTCCTGTTCTGTAATCTTGCACCATCCAAAGAGGTAAAACGCCTGGTATATACGGATAATAACGGCAGAATAAAAGACAGCTTCCTTTCCTCCATGGTACTGATTGATTATGCGGGATCGTCAAAGTGTTTTTTTTATGACGATGAATCAAATGTTTACTTTAGCGAACCGACTTCTGACGACCTTTACGGATGGAACAATCATGCTGTGCAGCTATGCTATCACACGGACATTAGTCATTCGTATGATGGTAACCTCTCGGCTACTTCAGAAAAAGAAGCTTATGCTTATAATACAAAATGGTTTAAATTGAAAGACAAAGTCATTAACAGCTTTTCGTTTTTGGAGAACCGTTATTATAATATTTATGATACTCTGACGGCCATCTCTGTTTGCGGACAGGTAAATATTCAAGAAGATATTCCTTTTAACCCGCAACGACAATTTGCAGATACATTATACGGGGTTTATCATCGTCATGATACTTCTCGTGGTGTTGACAACCCCGTAGTGACTATCTTTAGTCTGTGATTTATGAAAAAAGTACAATGCTTGACTATTTTATGTTTGGCCCTGTTGTCATCCTGCCGGAAAGGTGCGGATAAAAGGCATCAAAAACTTGCAGAAATCATTTGTCATACTAAATAATTCTGTAATTTTGTTTTCGGTGAACATCTTAATTATTTGGCTTATGAAAACTTATCTGACTTCCGTTTTCTTCCTCTTTTCCCTTTGCCTGCCGGCCCACGCCAACGACGACCGTGTCAGCTTTGTGCAAGGGGGATTCAAGTATTTTGTGGAAACGGACTCCACGGTTTGCATATCGGATGCGGGGCTCGAGATTCCTCTGCCGGTGTCGGCGGACAGCACGTTGGTGACGCCGTCATCGGTATGCCACGAGGGGAAGACCTATCAGGTAAAGTACATCGAACCGGAATCTTTCGGTCTTCGGCTGGAGATAAAGTGTCTTATTATCAGTGAAGGCGTAGAACAAATTGGCCGAAGAGCCTTTAACGGATGTCTGAATCTGGCCGACATCAGTATTCCTTCTACGCTGGAATATTGGGGTGAGGCTCTATTCGAGTATTGCAGCAACTTGCGCCGCATCACCGTCTCGGATCAGAACGAAGACTTAGACTCGCGCGATGACTGCAACGCCATCATCGAAACGGATAAGAACACGCTCATCTTTGGCTGTACGGGGACTAAGATTCCCGCTTCGGTTACGACTATCGGACAATACGCTTTCCGGCAATGCTGTCAGCATTTGGAGCAAATCGTTGTCCCCGAAGGTGTGAAACGCATTGAACGATGGGCTTTTTCGCATTGCATTAACCTGAAAGAGATTTCCCTGCCCGCGTCTTTGGAGAGCATGGGCTATGGCATGTTCAATGACTGCATGAGTCTGGAATCCGTCACCATTCCACGCAACGTCTCCGAGATACGGGTTGATAGGTGGGGCACCCACTGGAATTTGTTCGCCGGATGCTATAATCTGAAAGAGGTAAAGGTGGACAGGCAGAACCGCACGTTCGATTCCCGAAAGAACTGCAACGCCATCATCGACAGCAAGACGGACGTCCTGGTGGCCGGTTGCGGCAGCTCTTTCATCCCGGAAGGTGTCAAGGCCATTGACGAATTTGCGTTTGAGGGCACCTCCATCCCAGCCATACGAATCCCTAAGAGCGTCCGGAAGATTGGAAGCGGGGCGTTCCTGGGTTGCCGGTCTCTCAGTGCCATATCCGTTGCTCCCGGCAATCCTATATATGATTCAAGGGGCGATTGCAACGCCATCATCGAAACGGCATCCGCACGACTTTTGCATGGATGCAGCCGCACCGTGATACCGAACGACACAAAAGAGATTGCAGATTCCGCTTTCTACATGGTCTACTACCTGCCTCCTCATCTGGTGATTCCCGAGGGCGTTGAGGTAATCGGGCAAGAGGCGTTCAGCGCTACCAAGCTAAACTCTGTACAACTGCCTTTCTCGTTGAAACAAATAAAGGAGAGAGCCTTTGCCGATTGTAAGCAGTTATACTATGTAGACATGTCAAGATGCAGCCCCCAAGTAGGTTTCTTCGCTTTCTATGGCTGTGAGACGTTGAACTACGTGAACCTGCCTTCCACACCGGGCGAGATAGACGAGACCGCCTTTTGCAAAACGCCTTTTGAGGCATTGTGGAAAAAGGAGATGAAGCAACACGAATGAGGAACTTCACTTTTGATAACACCACAAAGGAATCCAATAACAAGACATTGATGATAGACAGGTAGCAGTTGCCGGATATTTGTTCGGTTTGCGGTAAGAATGTAAAATTAGCATAATATCAACAAAAAAACAGCGTGGAATGCTTGGTCATTAGTAATTTGTGCGTATCTTTAGAGTGAAAAACTTAAAATCTAATAGTAGTAAACATGAAAGAAAAACTAAAAATGTTCCTGCTCCTGGTATTGCCGGTGGGCACTGCCTATTCTCAAGAATGTAAGGTTCTGGAGAGAGAGTCCTATAGTGAGCCATTGTTCTCTCTTTCGCGTTTTTCAAAAAATGTTCTGAGCAAAAGAAAATGGCGAATGCCACATGGGATTTTGTATTGGAACAAGAAAACGAAAGAAAGGCGTTTGTGCAACATCATCCGGTGGAGGCTTCATTTGAAGTGGTGGCGGATCCTGATTCCGTCTACGATTGCAGTACACGGAGATACAGTATCTCGCAGGACGATTTCTCAATGAATTATGCTATCTATGCCAACTCAGACGAGTTGAGTATTCGTCTGGGGGATATTACCTATGGAATATCAACGATAGATGGCGGTAGTGATGTTCATCTGGGGCAGTTATGTCAAAGGTTCCGTGACCGTAACGGCAGTGAGACTCTTGTTCTGACGGTCATAGACGATATGATTTTAAAAGAGAAGACGTCTCCCGGGAAAACAGAAAAGGGCAAGAGTTTAATCCTGAAACGTGGCAGCTCATTTGCCGTTACGGTTAACTATCTTGCAGATTTGAAGTGAGAAAAGTCCGCGGAGAGGTTTCTCCTCCTTGCGGACTAATGGCCGTTTCGGGCTATTCCGATTTCATCGAACTCGCGTTAATATAAAATTGTGTGTTTGTAAGGAGGCTTCGGTCTCCTTCTTACCCCTTTCTTGTTATGGAACGGAAGAAATTCCGTGATAAAATCTTGCTTTTTCGCTGATAATCCTTACCTTTGTACCTCGTATTCTGTACAGAACGACGAGCCCCTGTAGTTAAATGGATAGAACGGAGGTTTCCTAAACCTTTGATCCGGGTTCGATTCCCGGCGGGGGTACTTTTGAATTTATAAGTACAAAAATACATGAAGGAGTCCTTAGATATTAAGGAGTTGGACCACGTAGTGGTGCGCTTCTCCGGCGATTCGGGCGATGGAATGCAATTGGCAGGAAATATTTTCTCTACGATTTCCGCCACGGTGGGAAACAGTATCAGCACGTTTCCCGATTACCCGGCCGACATCCGCGCCCCGCAAGGTTCGCTGACCGGCGTCAGCGGTTTCCAGGTACACATCGGTTCTGAAATGGTCTACACGCCCGGTGACGAGTGTGATGTGCTGGTGGCGATGAACGCAGCCGCGCTGAAGACCCAATACCGCTATGCCAAGCCCGGTGCGGCCATTATCATCGACACGGACAGTTTCGCGGCGAAGGACCTGGAAAAGGCGGCTTTCCAAACGGAAGACTATCTGGGCGAGATGGGCATCGACCCCGATCGCGTGATTGCCTGCCCCCTGACCACCATGGTGAAGGATTGTCTGAAAGACTCGGGTATGGACATCAAGAGCATCAACAAGTGCCGCAACATGTTTGCCTTGGGACTGGTGTGCTGGCTCTTCGACCGCGACCTGGACATCGCCTTCAATTTCCTGCGCGAGAAGTTCGCCAAGAAGCCTGCCATAGCCGAGGCCAACGTGAAGGTGGTGCAGGCGGGTTACGATTACGGGCACAACACCCACAGCTCGGTGGCCAACGTCTATCGCGTGGAGACCCGGAACAAGGTGGCCGGCCGATACATGGACATCACCGGAAACAAGGCCACGGCCTACGGCTTCATCGCCGCAGCCGAGAAGGCCGGTCTGAAACTCTATCTGGGCAGTTACCCCATCACCCCCGCCACCGACGTGCTGCATGAGTTGAGCAAGCACAAGAGCCTGGGCGTGGTGACCGTGCAGTGCGAGGACGAGATTGCTGGTTGCGCCAGCGCCTTAGGTGCTTCGTTTGCAGGCGCATTGGCCTGCACCAGCACCAGCGGTCCCGGCATCTGTCTGAAGAGTGAGGCCATGAACCTGGGTGTCATCATGGAATTGCCCCTCGTGGTGCTCGATGTGCAGCGCGGAGGGCCCGCAACGGGTCTGCCCACCAAGAGCGAGCAGACCGACCTGCTGCAGGTGCTCTTCGGCCGCAACGGCGAGAGTCCCATGCCCGTGATTGCCGCACAAAGTCCCACCGATTGCTTCGATGCGGCTTACGAGGCCTGCAAGATGGCGCTGGAGCACATGACCCCCGTGGTGCTGATGACCGATGCTTATGTGGCTAACGGAAGCGGAGCCTTCCGTCTGCCCGACCTGAATGCCTATCCCGCCATCAATCCCCCCTACGTACCCGGGGAACTGAAAGGTAGCTGGACACCTTATATGAGAGCCGAGAACGGTTCCCGCTATTGGGCTGTACCCGGTCGTGAAGGTTTCGAACATATCTTGGGCGGACTGGAAAAAGACGACAAGACGGGTGCCATCAGTACGAACCCTGAGAACCACGACCTGATGACGCGCAAGCGTGCCCAAAAGATTCGGAATATTCCCGTGCCCGACCTGGAGGTGCTGGGCGACAAGGATGATGCCGACCTGCTCATCGTGGGGTGGGGTGGCACGTATGGCCATCTGCACGCCGCCATGGACGAGTTGCGCAAGGCGGGCAAGAAGGTGGCCATGGCCCACTTCCGCCACATCAACCCTCTGCCTGCCAACACCCCCGATGTGTTAAGAAAATATCCCAAAGTGGTGGTGGCTGAGCAGAACATGGGCCAGCTGGCAGGCTGGTTGCGCATGAAGGTGGACGGCTTCTGCCCCGTGCAATACAATGAGGTAAAGGGCCAGCCCTTCAAGGTGAAGGAACTGGTGGACGAGTTCCTGAAGCTGATTTGAACGGTTCAGCGAGTCAACGAATCAAACATTACGAAGAAAAATGAACGCACAAGACTATAAAAAAGGTCAGCCCCGCTGGTGTCCCGGCTGTGGCGACCACTTCTTCCTGGCTTCGCTGCACAAGGCTATGGCCGAGATAGGCGTTGCCCCTCATGATATCGCCGTCATCAGCGGCATCGGCTGTTCGAGCCGTCTGCCCCACTATATGGCTACTTACGGCATGAACACCATACACGGACGCTCGGCAGCCATCGCCACGGGCGTCAAGGTTGCGAATCCCAATCTCACCGTATGGCAGGTGAGCGGCGACGGCGACGGGCTGGCTATCGGAGGAAACCACTTCATCCATGCCAACCGCCGCAACATCAACCTGAACATGATTCTCTTGAACAACCGCATCTATGGTCTGACCAAGGGGCAATACAGCCCCACCAGCGAGCGCGGCTTTGTGTCGAAGAGCAGTCCTTACGGCACCGTGGAAGACCCTTTCTGCCCTGCCGAACTATGTTTCGGTGCGCGTGGCCACTTCTTTGCCCGTGCCGTGGCCACTGATGCTCCCGGGACCATCGACATCTTGAAGGCTGCCTACAACCATAAGGGTGCGGCGGTGTGCGAGATTCTGCAGAATTGTGTCATCTTCAACAACGGCACGCACGATAACGTCTATTCGGCAGCCGGTCGCAAGAAGAACGCCATCTATGTGAAGCACGGCCTGCCCTTGGTTTTCGGTGAGAACGATGAGTTCGGACTGGTGCGCGAAGGTTTCGGCCTGAAGGTCGTGGAAATTGGCAAGGACGGTTATACGATGGACGATATCCTGGTGCATGATGCCCATTGCGAGGACAACACCCTGCAAACCAAGCTTGCGCTGATGGGCAATGGCGACGGATTCCCTGTAGCCTTGGGCGTTATCCGCGATGTGGAGGCTCCCACCTATGACGATGCCGTGTATGAGCAGATTGAGGCGGTGAAGGCTCAGAAGAAGTATCATAACTTTGCCGAACTGTTGGAGACCAACGATATCTGGGAAGTGAAATAATCATCTCACCCATAACGCAGAAGGAGCCGTTTTTCAGCGGCTCCTTCTGCGTTATGGGTGAGATGAGTGATAATCCTGCCTTTTTTAAGTAGGGACGTGTCTTTGGTGCGTTGAGCCCATGTTATGATACATAAAGGCTTCAGCGTGTCAAAGACACGTCCCAACTTTAAGGATGAATGGAGGTTTCGAACTTGATGAATTGGGTTTTATAACTACCCCTTTTTTATTATATAGTGTCTTCCGTTTACAGTTTTTCGCCGAACGCTAAGTCGCCGGCATCACCCAGTCCGGGCACGATGTAGCTGTGTTCGTTGAGTTCGGGGTCGATGACGGCACACCAGAGGGTGACGTCGTCGCGGTCGCCGTATACCTTCTTCAGATGCTCAACGCCCTGTTCGCTGGCAATAACGGCAGCGATATGGGTGTGGGCGGGCTTGCCTTTGGTGCAGAACGCCTCCAAGGCCAGCTCCATGCTCTCACCTGTGGCCAGCATAGGGTCCACAAGCATCAGGGTGCGTCCGTCCAGGCGTGGAGTGGCGATGTATTCGATGCGAACGTCTACCTGACTGCACTCCTTGTCCTTATAGTATCGGTAGGCCGAAACAAAAGCGTTGTCTGCACGATCAAACACGTTCAGAAAGCCCGTGTGCAGGGGCAGGCCGGCACGGAACACGGTGGCCACGACCAGTGCGTTGTCGGGCGTGGAGGCTTTGGCTATGCCCAGGGGTGTTTGTACGTCCTTGGTGGAATAGGTGAGGCGCTGACTGACCTCGTAAGCCATCATCTGGCCGATGCGCTCAAGGTTATGGCGAAAACGCATGCGGTCACCTTGTATGTTCACATCGCGCAACTCGGCCACGTATTGGTTCAGGATGGTGTTTCTTTGGCTTAAATTGATAATTTCCATGTGCTTTTTCTTGTGATTTAAGAAGAGTTGATATATCTGTTTACTGCAAAGTTAGAAAAAAGTGCGTTAAGAAACCATAAACTCCGATAAAAAGGACAGCTTTTTTGTTTTTCCCGCTTTGCAAATATCATGAAAAAGTTGTACTTTTGCAGTGCCCGATAGAATGGGCTTTGGTATTAAGGTAAAAATATTAACTCATTATAAACCAACAAAGACAATGGCAACATTAGATTTGACACAGTATGGCATCACCGGTAGCACCGTGATAGCCCACAACCCCTCTTACGAGCAGTTGTTCGCAGAAGAGACCAAGGCTGGTCTTGAGGGTTATGAGAAGGGGCAGAACACCGAACTCAACGCCGTGAACGTTATGACCGGCGTCTACACCGGTCGTTCTCCTAAGGATAAGTTCATTGTGATGGACGAAAATTCCAAGGATACCGTATGGTGGACTTCTGATGACTATAAGAACGATAACAAACCTATTACCCAGGACGCTTGGGTTGCCCTGAAGGAGATCGCCAAGAAGGAGCTGTCTAACAAGAACCTGTATGTTGTGGACTGCTTCTGCGGTGCCAATGCTGACACCCGCATGGCAGTACGCTTCATCGTGGAGGTGGCATGGCAGGCTCACTTCGTGACCAACATGTTCATCCGTCCCACCGCAGAAGAGCTGGCTAACTTCGAGCCTAACTTCGTTGTGTACAACGCTTCCAAGGCTAAGGTTGAGAACTGGAAGGAGCTGGGTATCAACTCTGAGACTTGCGTAGCCTTCAACATCACCAGCCGCGAACAGGTAATCATCAACACTTGGTACGGTGGTGAGATGAAGAAGGGTATGTTCTCTATGATGAACTATTATCTTCCCCTCCAGGGTATCGCTTCCATGCACTGCTCTGCAAACTGCGACATGGACGGCAAGAACACCGCTATCTTCTTCGGTCTGTCCGGTACCGGTAAGACCACTTTGTCCACCGACCCCAAGCGTCGCCTGATTGGTGATGACGAGCACGGATGGGACGACAACGGTATCTTCAACTTCGAGGGTGGTTGCTATGCCAAGGTTATCGGCCTTTCTAAGGAGAACGAGCCTGACATCTATGGTGCTATCAAGCGCGATGCCCTGTTGGAGAACGTTATTGTTGACGCTAACGGCAAGATTGACTTCGATGATAAGAGCGCTACCGAGAACACTCGTGTAAGCTATCCCATCAACCACATCAACAATATCCAGCCCGGTAGCTCTGCTCCTGCTGCCAAGAATGTGATTTTCTTGAGTGCTGACGCCTTTGGTGTATTGCCTCCTGTGAGCATTCTGACTCCCGAGCAGACTCAGTACTACTTCCTGAGCGGTTTCACCGCCAAGTTGGCAGGTACCGAGCGTGGTATCACCGAGCCCACTCCCACTTTCAGCGCTTGCTTCGGTCAGGCTTTCTTGGAGCTGCACCCCACCAAGTACGCTGAGGAGTTGGTGAAGAAGATGAACGTATCCGGTGCTAAGGCATATTTGGTGAACACTGGTTGGAACGGTACCGGCAAGCGTATCTCAATTCCTGATACTCGTGGTATCATCGACGCTATTCTTGATGGCAGCATCCTGAAGGCTGAGACCAAGAAGATTCCTTTGTTCGACTTCGAGGTTCCCACTTCTCTGCCCAAGGTGAACCCCGCCATCCTTGATCCTCGCGACACCTACGCTGATCCTGCTCAGTGGGAGGAGAAGGCTAAGGATTTGGCTGCCCGCTTCATCAAGAACTTTGCTAAGTACACCACCAACGAGGCCGGTAAGGCTCTGGTTGCTGCTGGTCCTCAGCTCTAATCTGACGAATGTTCGCCGCTCAATGAGCGGGAAACATCATAAAGAAAACGGACAACTCCATCGGAGTTGTCCGTTTTCTTTATCTTAATATGCAGAATAATTTACGGCAGAGAGGCTGTGTCAAAATGAACTGCACTCCAAAAGTTTTGTGTCCAACTTTTCGGGTGCAGTTCAAAAACTTAATTAGGGCATAGCCTTTTTGCCGTAAGTGGAATGAAAAATGAAAGATAAGATGGGCTGTGGGATGGGCTCTATAAGTTGCTGATGAGTTCGTCCACTTCCTTTTCCGTGGTTGCCCAACCGGTGACGAAGCGGACGATGGTTTCGGTTTCTCCGCGCGGTCCCCATAATTCAAAGGAGGCGAAGGCGGAAAGACGGTCAAGTTCGGCATTGGGAAGCACGAAGAACTGCTGATTGGTGGGCGAGTCGATGTGCAGTCTGTGACCACGCTCTACGAAGGCCGCTTTTAGCTTCATCGCCATCTCTACAGCGTGGCGGGCGATACGCAGATAAAGATTGTCGGTGAACAGCGTGGCGAACTGAACACCAAGCAGGCGTCCCTTGGCCAGCAACGCGCCGTGTTGCTTGATGAGCGGGAAGAAATGAGGCAGAAGTGTGGGGTTTGTCACCACCACAGCCTCACCGAATAATGCTCCCACCTTTGTGCCGCCAATATAGAACACATCACATAGCCGCGCAACGTCACACAATGTCACGTCTGTTCCTTTGGCTGCCAGGCCGTAGCCCAAACGTGCCCCATCCATATACAAAGGAATTTTCGCCTTGTGGCAGACATCGTGCAAGGCTTCCAGTTCGGACAGCGTGTAGAGTGTGCCATATTCCGTGGGGTGAGAGATGTAGAGCATACCTGGCGCAACCATGTGCTGATAGGTATCGTCGGCGTAGAAACTTTCTATATATTGAGCCACGTCAACGGCGGACACCTTGCCATCGTGGCCGGGCAGCACAAGCACTTTGTGGCCAGAAGCCTCGATGGCTCCCGACTCATGCACGTTGATGTGTGCCGAATCTGCGGCCAATACACCCTCATGCCGAGCCAGCAGCCCGTCAATTACCGTGGCGTTGGTCTGTGTTCCGCCCACCAGCAGATGTACTTCCGCATTGGGACATCCGCAGGCCTCGCGTATGAGTTGTTTTGCCTGACGTGTGTATGGGTCTGTCCCATAGCCCGGGGTCAGTTCCATGTTCGTTTCTACCAGTCGTCTCATCACTTCCGGGTGTGCGCCGGCCATATAGTCGCAGTCAAAATGTGTCATAGCATGGTTTTATCTTACACGAAAATACGAAAAAACTTTTATTGTCCGCTCTTTCCGTAAGGATATTTAAAACAGTCTTTTCGGGTATAATCCGTTTACGCTAAATCATATTGGTCAGACAAACTTTTCTCTGTATTTCTTTTTTCTCTCTCATTTTTTTGCTATTATTGCAGAGATTTTCCTTAATCGTATCTAAATTGGAAGGTGTCCCTCCCCAGTGAGACTCCGGACAGTAAGGGTTCGATTGAAGTCCACGCCGAGCTGAGACATGCGATGGCAACATCAAATGTGGAGGCGGGTATTGGGCGGGAATCGCCATATTAATGGAAAGGCGTTTGCAAGCGCTTCTCTTTCTACACTCCAAACTTCGAACACTTGGATTATTCAGTGGAAAGACAGGCAACAGCAGATGTCCCGGGATGTGATAATTCGCATTCCTTTATGTGATGGCAACGACTATCATCCCAAGAAGGGGTGTATGTTGTTGGGTATTTGCATTTAGGTGTGCATATCATATTCGGCGTGGGCTTCGGCGTTGCTTATCTTACTGAATAGGCAAGTTCGAAGGCCCGGAGTGTGAGATAAGCAATTGTACGGATCTCACGCTTCTTTTGTTTTTGTGGGTAAAAGAAAATAATCATTTCTTATAGGAGGTCGTAAGAGCAAAATCGGGGTTAGGAAGCTCATGTATGACCATGTATTGCAACGATTATTTACTTTCCGGAGTAGTCCGTTCCGCTGTCTTCACATTCATTTCTTGTATAAGGCTTAAATATTAACGATATGAGGACAATTAAAATCGGGCGTTCACACACAAATGACTGTGTTTTGGACAATCAGACCGTGTCTCGGACTCACGCTGTCATTGACGTTGATGCTGACGAACAACGCGGAAGATTAAGGGATTTGAACTCGACACATGGCACCTATGTGAACGGGAAGAGAATCACTGCAGAGGTAATGGTTTCGTGTTCGGATACCCTGCGTTTGGGGTCCGAGGTGATAACCCTTGGTGGAATTTTGGCCAAAGCCAACAAAACCGTCATTAGAAAAACGGATGCAGGCAGTCTGCCCGGAGTGGAGAGACGGACAATCGGAAAAAGCAGTGACAACAATATCATCCTGAATCATGACGATGTTTCCAGAAGGCATGCCATTATATATAGGGAAGCTAATGGAAATGTCGTGATTGAAGACCTCAATTCGACAAACGGCACCTATGTGAATGGGATTAAAATCACCAGCCAGGTCCTGCATGCCGGGGACAAGGTGGCCATAACCAGAAATTACAATTTGGCTTGGGAGAACATATTCAAACCCACGGCACCTTCTCCGACGTCTATGGTTCAAAAGTTAATGCGTGTGGCGGCAGTCGTTGTTGCCTGTCTTGTGCTTGGGGGAGGTGCGTACTATGGATACACACGTTTTTCCAAGTGGGACAAGGAAAAGATATACAAGGAGTATCATTCTGCCGTCTGCTGGGTTTATGTCCAATATGGATATAAGGTGTTTGTGGACAACGAAGACTTTACCCCGGTGTTGTGCCGTTGCACGAATATCGAGGACAAAGGTCTTGTTTACTTTGATGGAGATGATTTGCTGGCCGGTTCCACTGCATCCCAGGGTACAGCCTTTTTTATAAGCGACGATGGCAAGCTTGCTACAAACCTGCACATTTCAAGACCTTGGCTTTTCTCGGATGATAAAGAAAAATTGGAAGAACTTGCCAACAGACTGTTGGCCCTTTTGGCAACGCAAAATCCGATGCTGTCGAGAAGTAAGGTTGAAGTAAAATGTGTCCTGCAAGGCATGTATGTGGTTCCGGACGGACTTCCTGTCAGCGAATCCAATCTTGTCGAGTGCGAAGAAATAAAGGGACATGATGACACAAACAAGGATGTGGCTGTGCTTCAGACAAAAACAAGAAGGTTGCCCACCGGGGTCAAGAGAGTAATTGATATTAACGATTCCGATGCGAGCGAGGAGGCTCTGACAGAGGGAAGAACGCTTTTCACGATAGGATTCCCCTACGGAGCGAACATCGCGCAGGACAGCCGTCGGGATTTGAAGAACCAGGTTCATGGCGGTTCGGTCACTCAAAATAAAGGGGAATATGAATTTGGCCATGATGCGGAAACGGCGGGTGGCGCCAGCGGCTCCCCCATTTTAAATGATAAGGGCTGTCTTATCGGCGTGCACCATGCGGGAGTAACGGGGTCACAAGGTTTCAATTACGCTATCAAAGTAAAATATTTGATTGACTTGATAAAATAAATACTAATATTCAAATTTCAAAGATTATGGCAACAAAGAAATGTCCTAACGGTCATCAGTATGACTCGGGTATCTATGGTGACAACTGCCCTTTCTGTCCCAGTGGACACACACATGTCAACAGCGGCACGGAATCTGAGACATGGGGCACTGCGGGCAACGGTGGTATGAGCAATGAGACGGGTGCCACTATTCCACAGCCAGGCAATATGGGTAGCGGTGATACTACTTTTGGCTACCCCCTGAACGGAACAGATGCATCTAACTCTACCAGAGACCGGCGCGTCGTTGGTATCCTCGTTTCCTTTAGTGCTAATGAAGCTGGCGAGGTTTACAAGATTTACGAGGGTAGGAATATTATTGGCAGAGGCAATGAATGCGACATCCCGTTTCCCAATGACAACAATATGTCCCGTGAGCACTTGCTTATTCAATACATAGAGGCAAAGGGCGTATTTAGAGCCGTTGACAGAGGTTCTTCCAACGGCACATACATCAATGGCCAGGTTTGCGTGCTGGGTGATATCATAGAGATTAAGACCAATGATGTCATTGTGCTTGGAAGCACAAAGTTCATCTTCCTTGCCATTCCTCAATTTTAAAGGGTCTGCGCCATGAGTGATAATGCATATTTCTACTGCCACGTAGAAGGGAATACGGATGTCGGTTGCAAGCGAAAGGCCAATGAAGACTGGCTGGATTCGTTTGAGTGCGAAAACGGTCTTGTGGCAGTGGTTTGCGATGGCATGGGCGGCCATGTGGGCGGCCGGATTGCCTCGCATGTGGCCGTTGATGCAATCAGAAAATTCCTGAGTTCCCAATATATCCCGAATCCCAAGGATGCGATTGTCCAGGCTTGCCATGCCGCGAATGCAGCCATCTTGCAAAGAGCGTCGGAGCAACCGGAACTTACCGGCATGGGGTCGACATGCGTCATGTTGATTGTCAGGGACGGAAAAGTGTATATGGGTTCTGTGGGCGACAGCCGTATTTACCTTGTCAGGAGCAAGACGATACGGCAGCTCACCAAGGACCAAAGCTATGTGCAAATGCTGGTGGATGCCGGCCAGATAACGCAGGAGCAGGCAGAGCGCCATCCCAGAAAGAACGAGATAACCAATGCGTTGGGACTCCACGGGATGCAACCGGCCACCGTCTTGGAAGACCCCATAAATCCTGAGGCGGGAGATTGTTTTGTTCTTTGCTCCGACGGGCTCAGCGGCATGGTTCCCGATCGTGAGATTGCAAAGGTGGTGGGCAACCAGATGGGCATGAGCCAGCAAGACCGTGTCAACACGTTGATTGACAAGGCACGCAGAAACGGAGGCCTGGATAATATAACCTGCCAGATTGTGGAATTTGCCGTGACCCCTTCCGAAAGCGCAAAGCCGGTGGGTTTGAAAAAGCGGTTGATTAAGTATGGCTTGCCCGTTGTCGGCTCTCTTGTTCTTGTTTCTTGCCTTTCTTTATGGGCTTGGAACCATTTTCATCAGGAAGAAGGGGGGAAGAAGGAAAGCGGTCATGTGAAAGAGATGAGAGAAGTGGCTAAATACATTTCATCGGAACCCGAAGACACAATAGTCTTTTCCCGTACGGCAGAGAAGGTCCTGGAAATCGAAGAGGTAACAGGCTTTGGACTCAGATTCTATGTTTACAATCAGGATGGAAGCGTTGATACAATCAACAAGAACAATCCTCTGTCTTTGTCGACCCTTTCTGTATATCCTGCCGATAGCCTGTCGTTGGAAAGAAAAGACAATCGTTGCTCCATTGCATTCAGGTGCCGCGATTACACGGAACCGGACATGACCGTAGAACTTAAGGATAAAGATGACAGCACGTATTGCTATGTGTTTGCTGTTACCGGACCGATCAAACGCTCTGTTCCTTCCGGAAGCGGAACCGCGCTGTTCTCTCCAAGGACACTCGGAAAGAACCCTGATGAAGCTGGGCGGGTGCTGGTGGATATCACAACCCCCAAGGAGGATGAATCCGATGAAGGCGGGCAAAGTGATAAGGACACTCCCTTGTCCTATACCATACCAGTGGCTTCGTCCGAAGTGAAAACCATCACTTTATACAGTAACTTAGACGGAACAAATACGCAAACTGAAATTTACCTGAAAGACTATGCTTATGCCTTCAAGGCTGGCAAAAAAACAACCGTCTGGTATGAACTCACGAATGATGGAGCCAGGTGTGTCATTAAGATTAAGGGGGGAAAGATTCCCCCAAAGGACAATTTCATCGACATCCCGACACAAGAAGAAGGCAAGGTAATCCGCTTGATTTTCCAAAGAAAATAAGGTTATGCCATACACCCTAATAGAGGAAATAGGCCATGGCGGTATGGGATGTGTCTATAAAGGAATGGATGCAAACGGCCGGAAAGTTGCCATAAAGATGATGAGCAACAAGGTGACCTGTTATCCGGAATACAGGCAGTTGTTTCAGTCCGAAGTAGACACGCTCAGGCGCATGGATCATCCTTCTGTCGTTCATATCGTCGGGGAACCCTATAAGGATGACAAGGGAAACTTGTATCTCCCGATGGAATACGTTGAAGGCCGGACATTGGAGCAAAAGGTCAACGCCGAAGGCACGATTCCTATGGAGGAGGCTGTCAGCCTGATGTGCAAGATTCTCCAGGCCCTTCAATATGTGCACGACCGTAACCGGATTCATCGCGACATCAAGCCTTCGAACATCATGATTCGCCCGGACGGAAGTGTCTGTATAATAGATTTCGGCATTGCCAAGGATGCAAGGGTCGGAACGGGAAACACGGTGGGACGAATCATCGGGACGGATGGCTATATGAGTCCGGAGCAGGCAAACGGTCTGAACATCGACAGGCGGACGGACATTTATTCCTTGGGATGCGTGTTATATTACCTGCTGACAGGGAAACATGCCATTCCGAAAGGGCAAAATGATTATGAAACGATTTGCAGTATCCTGAAGAACATCCCGGCGTTGCCATCCCAGAGTGGCACAGGCGTATCCACGGCTTTGGACAACGTTTTCGTAAAGGCGGTTGACAAGAACATGACCCTCCGCTACCAGACGGCGGCAGAATTTAAGGAGGCCATAGAGCAGGCTGTCGGAAGGGTCTCGCCAAGCGTATCGATTGGAAGATTGGAGAGTAGCAACATCGTCATCAGGAATGATGACGTCAGCCGGAAACATCTGGTCATTCGCGGCGTGGAACGGCCGATGACCGGTGGGGCGAAACAGTATTTTCTGGAAATAGAAGATTTGGGAAGCAAAAACGGTACGGGAGTTAACGGAAGGTTGCTCAGGAGGGACATCTGCCGCATCGATTATGAAGGAACGGTGAATCTGCCCGAGGTCTTCCTGGCCGGCAAACCGGAACTGTCTGTAAACTGGCCCCAGGTGATGGCCATGTTGAGGTCAAAGGGGTGGAACCCGCAGGTATATAATCCGGAGAATCCGCCGGTAAAAAAAGAAGAATCGTTGCACTGGTTCTTGTGTGTCGTGAGCCTGGTTCCTTTGGTCGGTTGGGTCCTGTGGGGCGTTTATAAAGACGGGCATCCCCGGAAAGCCTCGCTTGCAGCCAAGTTGGCTTGGTCCGGCTTCTTGATAAATCTACTTTTGCTATTTGGCATGAGTTTATGAAATCGGGATAAATCAAGCTGTGTGTTTCATGCTGTTTGCAGAGGCTTCAAAAGCATGTGGATGTTTCGGGAAAAACATGGTCATCTTTTTCAGAAACATGTTCATGTTTTTCAAAAACATCTTGATGTTTTCGGGGGGGCTTCGTGGCAGGGAATTTTACAGACAATTTTAATTCATCAGACTTACGTCATTTATAAATTATCCATTATGAAACCAACAATAACAATAGGACGAAGCAGTCATTGCGATATAATCATTCCCAATGGCAGTGTCAGCAGGGAGCATGCCCGTATGAGTATCGTCGGGGGCAACTACGTTTACGAGGATGTCGGGAAAAACGGTTCGGTCATCGGAGGACGGGTCATACATGGTCAACGCATCACTGTTGCCGCAGGGGCGGAGATTCTCCTGGCCGGCAAGGTGCCCCTGCCTTGGGCACAGATATATGCGATGCTTCCGCTAAGGGGAGTAAGGCCTTATGATGGCGATACGCATTATGAACCGGTTCATAATGATCCTCCGCAATACGTGTATGTCACAGACGAAAGCATAGGAGTGGGATATGGCATTCTTGCTTTCCTCATCCCTTTGGCCGGTTGGATCATGTATTTTGCGTGGAAAGACGATTCCCCGAAAAAAGCGTCCCAGGCCAACACGATTGCATGGGCCAGCTTTGTCATTAACCTCTTAGGAATCATTGCCGCACTTTAAAATACAAATATTTATGATTGGTAAGGAAGTATTAAACTATCGGATTGTCTCCCTGATTGGCAAGGGAGGAATGGGTTCTGTCTATCTTGCAGAGCACACGCTGATAAGAAACGAGAAAGTTGCCATTAAAGTCATTAATGCGAATATGGTCAATGACTTCACGCGTAACATGCTGAGGGATGAGGCCGAACATCTGGCTGCTTTGAACCATCCCAACATCGTTGCGTTCAAGAACTATCACATCGACAAATCGGGTAACATCTACCTGATTATGGAATATGCGGATGGACAAAGTCTGGAGGACTATATCAAGAATGTGAACGGCCTTATTGTTGAAGACAGGATATGCCCGTTGTTCGAGCCTGTTCTTGATGCCGTCGGCTACGCCCACAAGGGTTCCAAGACACGGAAAAAGATTCTGCACAGAGACATCAAGCCCGCGAATATCGTCATCACAACCGAGGGAATACCCAAAATCCTTGACTTTGGTATTGCGAAGGTGATAAAGAACCAGGGCGAGGAAGAGGCGGATTCGGTGGTCATGGGCACACCCTCGTATATGAGTCCTGAACAGGTGAGAGGGGAACACCTCGACGAAAGGTCTGATATCTATTCTCTTGGCGTGTTGCTGCATCACATGATGACGGGTAACCCTCCTTATGACACCACAACGCTCACAGAGCAGGAAATCAACACGAAGGTCGTGGAGGAACCGCTCCCGAGGATGAGGACCTACTATAAGTATGTATCCGAGAAGGTGCAGAAGATTGTGGATAAAGCCACGGCCAAGAATCCGGCAGACCGCTACCAGTCATGCGAGGAGTTCAAGAAAGCGCTGCATAAGGCGATCTATCCCACTCGGATTCCCCAATGGGTAAAGGCTGCGGTAGCGGCAACGGTCATCCTGATTATGGGAGGGGGCTGGTATTTGTGGGACTACAACCGGATTAAAACCTATTATTATAAGGATTACGTCGAGCGTTGGGGTATTCCGGAAGGTATCGGAGAACTGAGCTCAAGTGAGCATGGCCATATGCACCGGTCGTATAAGTTTGTCTATCAGAAAAGGAAACTGCTCCGGGTTTCGCATGTGAACAGCCTTGACTATCTGATTGACGATGACGAAAGCGAACGTAACGAACGGCCGATAGACCAGACTTTCTCTTATACGGCTGACGGCAAGGTGAGCCGCGTGAAGGTCATGGACCGCAGCGGCAAGACTCTTTACGTAAAGAGTTACAACGAAAAACTGAATACCATGGCATTCCAGTATGACGACGAACATGGCACCGAACGTGTCGTGTCTAATCAGACGGTTGGCTATGGCAGGCTTCTGGAGGACAATGCGGATGACCGCGGGCGTATCTCGCGGTGGTGGATTGATTATGATGAAAACGGATACGTGGCCACGGTCAGGTATGCGGGATTGGACAATTCGCCTGTTTGCGACGACAATGGAATCTATGGAAGAACGTATGTGCGCGATGCCAAGGGACGCGAGACGGAGATTCATTACATAGGAATAGACGGTGAGCCCATGGCCACCAAATGGGGTCTCGGCATAAAGAAGTTCCATTATGACGAGAAGAACAATTGGATAAAGGCCGAATACCTGACAGTCGACGGGGAAACGGCTTATGATGATACTGACGGTGTCGCTGTATATGTGATGGAGTATGACGAAAACGGAAACATTACCTATGCCCTTCATCAGGACGGGGAGGGCAATGGCATGTTGCCCAAGAAAAGCCATGTTGCCGGTGTCCACAACGTATATGACGATAAAGGCTTTATCACTCGGATGGAATTTTTGGATGTTGACAGAAAGCCTATGTTTGTGAGAGGTTCGGGAGTTGCGATTGTCAAGAAAGAGTATGACGGGCATGGATATTTGTCGAAGTCGTCATTCTTTGATCCCGACGGAAATCCCACGGATTGCCAGGATGGCAACTCCGCCAATACGTTGGTGAACGATGAGCATGGAAATGTGCTTGAGGCGTGGTTCTATGGCAAGGATGGGAAGCTATGCGAGATTTCATCCGGCAGTGCCGGCATGAAGGCGGAGTATGACTCTGTCGGCAATCAAATCAAGGTGGTAAACTACGGTACCGATAAACAGCCATGTGTGGGTAGCGATGGTACTTACGGAACATTGACCGAGTATGACGACCGTAATCTGGTGGTTAAAACCACATCCTTGGGCGCGGACTTACAGCCGGCTCCCGGCAATAACAACGTTATCATAGCGAAATATGATTACGACAAACGCGGTAATACCACAAAGGTCTCGTTCTATAATGCGGGTGACAGCATTTTGCGTCTTTCTCATGAAGGATGTGCGGGATGGAATGACATCTATGATGACAATGGGAATCATCTTGAAAGAAACTTCTTCGGGACAGACGGCCAACCGATTCTTCCGGCGGGAATACATTATGCGAAGGTAAAATATACGTATGACGAGAACGGTAATCTGAAATCCTCCAGGTATTATAATTTGCAGGGTTCGTTGACTGCCGTAAACGGCGTTGCCGGAAGAGATTACAAGAATGACAAACGAGGGAATACATTGGAGGAAACCCCGATAGGCTCAAATGGCAAGTTGGCCGCCAACTATCTTATTACAAAGTACAAATATGATAAGTTCGACAATATAACGGAGATATCGCTATATGACGCTTCCGGAGCCGCGACTAATTCTACTGGCATCCATAAGTATGTATATGTGTATAACAGCCGCAATCAGGAAGTTGAAGAAAGCTACTATGGCACGAACGGTGCATTAGTTCTGTCCAACGAGACAAAAACCGCCATCCTCAAGAATGAATATAATAGCAAGGGCGAACGTGTAAAGGCATTCTATTTCGGAACCGACCGCAAACCATGTAAATCAAAAGAGGGGTGGAGTAGCTCTACGTATGAATATGACGCTTTTGGCAATATTGTCAAACAATGTTTCTTTGGTGTAGACGGCAAACCGACAAATCCTGTTGATATGGTTCCGGTGGGCATAGCGAAATACGACAAGTGGGGTAATAAGATTTATATAGCAGCCCAGGATGGCCATGGTAAATTTATAAACCGTCCAAATGATAATTGGGCTATCAGCCGGAATGACTATGACAACAAGGGCAACAAGCTCTCACAGTCATATTACAATCCGCAGGACAAACCTACTTTGTCTTCTGACGGCTACCACAAAGTCAAATATGTTTATGATAATCAAAACAGAGAGACAGAGGCTTCATATTATGGTACAGACGGGAAACCTATACTTGTAAATAACTATCATAAGGAAACTTACAAGTATGCGGAAAACTCAGATAAGATTATCGAGAACGCGATGTTTGACAAAACCGGAAAACCCGTGAATTGCTCGGGAGGGTGGCATAGACTGGTTGTTACATACAACGAGGATGGCAATATTGCGGAAACAAAGAAATATTATCTTGCAAATGGCACGTTGCTGGCAACACAGAAGTGGAACGGAGAAGAATGGGTTCTGGTGCAAAGAGAATACATTTGGCAAGAAGGTGCTCGTGAGCTTGCTGCCGAATTGCCATACCCTTGCGGAACGGACTCTTATGGCTTGACGGTTGAATCCTTAACCATCACCGGCGAAAATTCATGTGAGTTGAAGTTTACATTCTCATACACAACCGGTCAGTTGAATGCTGATACCGTATCGAAGTTAAAGGAGGCCGTGAAAATGATGGTTGATGCGGTTGAAAGTGAATTGAGGCACAAGCCGTATGTGACAGGAAAACTTTATGACAGGAATGGGAAGATGGTCTTTTCCTACAGGAAGTAGAGTTATTTGTATCGTGTAAACAGACTGTGTACCAAATAAGTTGACACAACAACTTATTTGGTACACAACTTTTTTGTGGCTGCGGTGCAACCGCTAAATCTTCAGGAATATCTTGTTGTTATACATCCACCTCAGGATGAAGAAGAGGATGAGAAAGTTGGCAAAGGTGAGCAGGGTGGGGTAGTAGTCGCCTACGTATTGCTCCAGTCCGTACATCAGCGAGTGTGCCACGCCGCGGAAGTTGACCACCTCACCGATAAGATAGGCGGTGATGGAGTTCATGCCGTAAATCTTCAGCCAGCTGAGTCCGCGGTGGTGGCCCTTGCAGTCTATCCAATAATAAAAGACGGCCATCAGCAGGAAACAATATCCTCCGGAGAGGAGCGTCATGCTACATGTCCAGATGCGTTTGATGACGGGCATCTGCAAGCCCCAGAGCAGGCCGCCGGCCGTCAGTGCCAAGCCGATGGCCAGGAGCTTCAAGGTCGTCTTCTTGCGGTTTCCAGATCCGTTCTTCATCAGGCGGCCGGCAAAGGTGCCCAGCATCACCGTGACGCCGAAGGTGAGGCTGCTCCATATCCAGGTGTACGTGGGGTCTCCGCGATGTTCTCCCAGGATGAGGGCATCCACCTTGTTGGCAAAGTTGCCTTCGGGCGTGAAGTCGCCGCAGAAGGTCATGGGTGTCCAGTAGATGAGCAGCAGGGCTGCGGTGGCTATAATCTGCGTCCGGACGGAACAATGCAGGAGTAGGATGGAAGCAATGAGATAGCCCGAGGCGATAGCCTGCAGGGTGTTGGTATAGTATAGCAGATAGTCGGGGTTAAGCCATAAGAGGTTTCCCTGCACAATCATGCCGAAGAGGAAGAGAAGCACAAAGCGCTTGAGCACTTTGCGGTAGATATTCAGTTTGGGAGCTCCCTTGTACTTGGAAAAGGAGAAGGGCATGGACGCACCGGTCATGAAAAGGAACAGGGGCATCACCAAGTCCCAAAAGCGAAAGCCCTCCCACACTTCGTGGTCGAGCTGGTAGAGGATGGCATCCATCCACGGTAGTCCGAGTTGTTGCCCCAAGGACAATATTACGGGTTGCAGGAAAACCAGCAGGAAGAGGTCAAAGCCGCGGAGTATATCCAAAGAGGCCAGGCGTTGCGAAGGGTTGTTTGTCATGGCGTGGGATAAGGTTTTCGGTTGAAGTGTTGTCTGTACAAAGATATGGCTTTTCCCGGAAACTTATAGGTATATGCAAGCAAATTCCTTCTGCTTACCACAATATTAAAGGATAAAGCAAGAAGTGCCGGGATTTATATCTTTTCCCGGCACTTCTTGCTTTATCTATAGAAGCCTTATCGGCTGATTTTACTTGGTTGCCTTAGCTTTCTTCTTCTCACCCATAATCAGGTAGGCGATGGGGGCGGCAACGAACATGGAGCTGAAGGTGCCGAACACAACGCCCAGAATCATGGCAAACGAGAAGCTGATGATGCTGGCAGCGCCGCTGAAGAACAAACCGATGATGAAGATGACAGCCAGCACGATGAAGGTGCTGATGCTGGTGTTCACGGTACGGTTCAGAGTGCTGTTGACGCTATCGTTGAACAGTTGCAGGCGGTTATGCGTGGGATGCAGGCCAAGGTTCTCGCGAATACGGTCGAACACCACCACCTTGTCGTTGATACTGTAACCGATGGCGGTAAGGATGGCTCCCACGAAAGTCTGGTCGATGTCGAGCGAGAAGGGCACGATGTGGTGGAGCAAAGCGTATGCGCCCAGCACAATCATGATGTCGCACATCAAGGCAACGATGGCTCCCACAGAGAAAGCGATGTTGCGGAAACGAATCAGAATGTAGATGAAGATGGCCAGGAACGACAGGATGATGGCCTTGTAGGCACTGTCGGTCACGTCCTTTGCCATGGTGGGACCCACCTTCTGGCTGCTTTCGATGTGAGCGCCCTTGCTCTCGGAGTTGGTGAAGTCCTCGATGCTTACGGTCTCGTCGATAACCTTCGAGGCCAACAGGGTGTTGTAAATCTTCTGCTCGATTTCCTGGTCAACCTCCAGGCCCACCTCGTCAATCTTGTAGTTGGTAGATACGCGAATCTTGTTACCTGCGCTACCCACCACAATCACGCTGGCCTGGCCGTCGAAAGCCTCTTCCATCTGGTTGTTGATGGCATCTGCACTGACGGTGTTCTCGAAGGCAACCACATAGTTGCGTCCGCCGCTGAAGTCGATACCTTTGCTGAAGCCACGGAAGAAGATGCCGCAGATGCTGATGACAACCAATGCGCCGAACACGCCGAAGCTCTTCTTATAGCTCTGTATGAACTTGAAGTTGTTGTTCTTGAAGCTCAGTTTCTCGCCCACAGGAGTGCGGAAGGTGAGGTTGAGCCACTTGTCCTTCTTGTGCATATAGGCAAACACGATGCGGGTAAGGAACACTGCGGTGAAGAAGCTGATGCAGATGCCGATACCCAGCGTGGTGGCGAAGCCGCGAACGGGACCCGAACCGAAGTGGTAGAGGATGATGGCGGTAATCAGAGATGTCAGGTTACTGTCGAAGATGGCGCTGAAAGCGTTGCTGTAACCGGCGGCCAAAGCCTCACGAACACCTCTTCCCTGAGCCAGTTCTTCCTTGGTGCGCTCATAGATAAGCACGTTGGCGTCCACGGCCATACCCAGGGTGAGCACCATACCGGCGATACCCGTCATGGTGAGGGCGGCCTGGAAACTGGTGAGGACACCCACGGTGAAGAAGAGGTTGAGCAGCAGGGCGCAGTTGGCGACCATACCGGCCGTGAAGCCATACATCATTATCATATAGCCCATCAGCAGGATGAAGGCGATGATACAGCTGTAGACGCCCATCTGAATGGATTCGGCACCCAAAGAGGGACCCACCACTTCATAGCTCTCGATTGTTGAGGGAGCGGGCATCTTACCGCTCTTCAGCACATTGGCCAGGTCTTTGGTCTCCTCCACGGTGAAATGGCCGGAAATCTCGGTGCTGCCGCCGGGAATCTCGCCGTTAACGACGGGAGCGCTGTAGACGGCGTTGTCCAGCACGATGGCCACACAGCGGCCTACGTTGTTCTTGGTCAGCATCTGCCAGCGACGTGCACCCTCGCTGTGCATCTTCATGGTCACCACGGGGTTGCTGTTTTGGCCGAAGGCGTCCGTGGCGTCTGTGATAACATCGCCCGACATGGCGGGAGTATGGTTTCCCTTAGAGGAGCGCAACGCATAGAGTTGGAAGAACTCCTCACCGCTCTCTGCATTCACGTTGCCCTTCACGTCCCAGGCCAGATACAGGTCGGCGGGAAGAATCTGCTGTGCGGAGGGAGTCGTGAGCAGGCTGTCGATGATAGCCATATCGCGTTTCTTGGCAACGCCCACCACGCAACCGCCGTTGGTCTGGAAGACGCTGAGGCGGGAGAACAAGGGATGGTCGGCCATATTGGCGGGAGTCTGTACGGCTGCGTCGGTGCCGGCTATCATCTGGTCGGCTGTCAGCTCGCTTCCCGTGGCTGTCGTGTCGGCAACAATGGTGTCATTGGTGGCAACGGTTGTGTTCTTGGCGGCAACGATTTGTTGGTCATTGTCGCTGTCGGCCAACTGGCGGTCCAAATCAACCAGATAGTTCAGCACATCCTGCACCTCATAGGTTTCCCAGATCTCCAGATTGGCGCTACCCTCGAGCAGTTTGCTTACACGGTCGCGGTCGCGGTCTTTCACGCCGGGCAACTCAACCATGATACGTCCCAGGTCGCCGTCCAGCTTCTGGATGTTGGGCTGAGCCACACCAAATTGGTCGACACGTGCACGCACCACCAGGTAGGCGTTGTCCACAGCCTCCTGGGCATTCTCGCGCAACGCGCTGATTACTTCGGCATCGGTGCTGTTGGGTTTCACTTTGTTCATTTGTGCGGTGGCGAACACGGTAGCCAGTTTGCCCTCTCCGGCAATGGCCTGGAAGTTCTTGGCGAAAGCGTCCACATAGTCACCGCCGTTCTTCGTTTCCTCGTTGGCCTTTTTCAAAGCCTCGGCGAAAGCCGTGTTGGTGGTCTCCTTGTGGTCGCTGAGGCTTTTGAACACCTCGTCGATGCCCACTTTCAACACTACGTTCATACCGCCCTTGAGGTCCAAGCCCAAGCCCAAGCCCAACGAACGGCACTCCTTCAGTGTCTTTTTCATGATACCGATGTTCCAGACGGTCTTGTTGTCAAGAGAGTCCAGGTAACGTCTTGCGGCTTCTTCGCCTTGAGCTTCTGCAATCTCCTGAGCTTTGCCGTCGTGATGGTTTACGACCAACGTGAAGCTCATGTAAAACAGACAGATAGCCGTAAGCAAGCCTGCGATAAGTGCTACAAATCCTTTGTTTTGCATTGTTTGATTTTTATGTTTTTATTTGTTCGTTTCAGAGGGTTTTGGGCTAAAAAGCACACATATCGGCGCAAAGATACACAATTATTTATAACTAACGACCATAAATGTGTGAAAAACTTAATGCTTTTCCTGCAAAACGTGGGCTTGAACGTGCTTTTTTTGAGATGAAAAAGTATATGGAAGTGGGGCTTTCCAAGGGGAAAACCAAGAGTTAACGCATGTTAATTCCGGATGTGTCGTTTGAATCGTTGCGATGGGTTGAAAATACATCGCGATATTTCGGTGAATGCATCGCAATGTTTCGATAAAAACATCGCGATGTTTTTTGAAAACGTCTTCATGTTTTTGGTGAAACATCACGATGTTTTTCATGAGTTTGCAATCGTTTGATTACAAATTGGTTGTGGTTTTCCGGCTTTCAGTACGAAGAGCGATGGGAAAAACGTGCGCGGTTTTGGTGAAAAGAACAAGAATTAATGGTTGTTAACGCTTGTTTTCCTGCCTTCGCAACGATACGATTTGGGGGTTGTGGTCGGAGAAGGGGGAGTGCTGTTCTATTTCCACCGATAGCGTGGTCCAGTTGTCGCTATGGAAGAAATGGTCGATGCGGAAATAGAAGAAGCGTTCGTTAAAGCTGACTCCTATGCCGTTTCCCGCATTGCGGTAGGCGTTCTGCAGACGTTTGTCCACTTGTTGGTAGGCATAGGAAATGGGGGTGTCGTTAAAGTCTCCGCAAACGATGACGGGGTGCCCTTGGGGAAGAGAGTCGAGCAATTGGGTTATGCAGTCGGTTTGTGCGGCTCTCATCCGGGCGGATCTGGCTAATTTCCCCCATAGCGTTCGTGCCTTTCTTATGGTTTGCCTGTCAATATGATTCTCCATGGCGGCCCGGCCGTCGGCCCGGTCTTCTTTGGTGATCAGGTTGCTCTCCAGGTGGCAGTTGACGATGGTCACGGTGTCGGCATCTGCCAATACGTCCACCACGAAGATGCCGTTGGCGTGGCCGGTGGGGGCATCGGGCGACCATGAATGCAGGATGGGGAAACGGCTGTACACGACCCGTCCGTTGTCGGCGGCCTTCTTGTAGCCTCGTTGGGACAGAAACGAGTCGACGTGGTCGACCATCTTGCCCCCATATTCTTCCTGAAAGACCATCAGGTCGGCGTTCCAGGACTTGATTTTCTCGTCGAACTCGTCCATCTTGTCGTCCACCCGATAGAAGGCCTGCATGTTCCACGAAACGACTTTCAGGTCGCTTTCATCCTTATTGGCTCCGATGTTTATGGGGTGGTAGTCCATGATAAAGTTCCATACCAGCCCCATTCCCAGGATGGGTATCCATAAGTAGCGCCAATTGACAAAAATCCAAAGAAAAAGGAAGACAAGGTTCAGGAGCAGGACGATGGGAAACGCAAGTCCGGCCACCGTGATAACGCTATAGTGGGAGGGGGGGAGATACGTGGTGCCGCAAACCGTCCACAGCAACAGCAGGGCAACGATGTTTGCCCCAAGCATGACTCTGGAAAAGGCCTGTCGGATGGTGGCGAATCTTGTAGCGCTTCGTTTCACGCCCTGTGACTTACTCATTGCTGGCCTCGAAAAGCTTTTTCTTTTCTTCTTCCGTCAGGCTGCCATATCCGTGATTTCTGACCTTCTGCAGAATACGGTCCACCTCTTCCTGCCGTGCTTTTCGTTGTGCGTTGTAATCAATCTCGCTGCCGCCACGCGTGGTCCGGCGTGTTGTGGAGGAGCGTGTCGGCTTCTTTGGCTTCCGGAATTGGAATGGCTGCCGGGGCTTTTTCCAATAAACAAGCAAAAGCCAGGCGAAAAGCATACCCCCCAGGTGGGCCATGTGGGCGACATTGTCGGCGGCACGTCCCAGCAGGCTGAAGACCTCTATGGCGGCGTATCCGGCAATCAGGTACTTGGCTTTGATGGGGAAGGGGAAAGGGATGATAAACAGGCGTTGGTCGGGGAAAGTGTAGCCGAAAGAGAGCAGGATGCCATAGATGGCGCCCGAGGCACCCACCGTGAGCCATCCGTTGAGAGCCTCTGCGGGATAGCTGGACAGTTCGCTGTTGGTGTAGTAAATGTATTGCGCCAGCTCTTGCATCAGGCCGGCTCCGATGCCGCACACCATGTACAGGATAAGGAAACGCTTGGGACCCAGCACCTGCTCCATGACGCGGCCGAACATCCACAGGGCGAACATGTTGAAAAGCAAATGGGTGAAGCTGGCATGCAAAAACATATAGCTTACGAACTGGTAGGGCGAGAAGTGGGATGCCATGAAGAAGTGGAGCCCGAACAGACCCTCAAGGTTGACGGAACTGAATGCCGAGAACAGAAATACCGCAACATTGATGAGCAGAAGGTTTTTGGTTATGGGAGGCATAGGGTTCATGTGCGTACACTTTTTTTGTTGAAATGATTGCAAAAGTACGTAAATTCCTATTACTAAAAGGTGTATTTAGGCTTTTTTTCGTACCTTTGCACTTCGTTAAAGACAAAAACAAATGAAAATAAGCGACAAGATAGCAGGTGCGGCCAAGCTGGCTTTGAGCCAATTGTATGGTCTGGAGGTGGACGGTGGTCAGATTCAGTTGCAGGAGACCCGTCCCGAGTTTGAGGGCAATTTGACGCTCGTTGTGTTCCCTTTTCTCAAGGTGAGCCGTAAGAAACCCGAGGACACCGCACAGGAAATAGGACAGAAGCTGATGGAGCTCGCTCCCGATGTGGTGGAGCGCTTCAATGTGGTGAAAGGTTTTCTGAACCTTGTTGTTGCTCCCGCACAATGGATAGGTCTGCTGCAGGAAATCAAGGCCGATCCCGCTTTCGGGTTCCGGCCTGTGACGGAGACATCCCCCTTGGTGATGATTGAATATTCAAGTCCCAACACCAACAAGCCCCTGCACCTTGGGCATGTGCGCAACAACCTGCTGGGATGGGCGTTGGCCAATGTGATGCAGGCCAACGGCAACCGTGTGGTGAAGACCAATATCGTGAACGACCGTGGCATCCATATCTGCAAGAGCATGCTGGCATGGCTGAAGTATGGCAACGGAGAAACGCCCGAGAGCAGCGGTAAGAAGGGTGACCATCTGATTGGTGACTATTACGTGGCTTTCGACAAGCACTATCGCAGTCAGGTCAAGGAGCTGGTGGCACAAGGCATGGAGGAGGAACAGGCCAAACAAGAGGCGCCCCTCATCAAGGAAGCCCACGAGATGCTTGTGAAGTGGGAGAACAATGACCCCGAAGTCCGCGCTCTTTGGAAGAAGATGAACGAATGGGTGTATGCCGGCTTCGACGAGACCTATAAGGCCTTGGGTGTAAGCTTCGACAAGATATACTATGAAAGCGAAACCTATCTGGAAGGAAAGGAGAAGGTGATGGAAGGCCTGGAAAAGGGTTTCTTCTATCGCAGAGAGGACGGTTCCGTGTGGGCCGACCTCACCCGGGAGGGCTTGGACGAGAAGCTTTTGCTGCGTTCCGACGGTACCAGCGTGTATATGACCCAGGATATCGGTACCGCCAAGTTGCGTTTCCGTGACTTCCCTATCGACAAGATGATATACGTGGTGGGAAATGAGCAGAACTATCACTTCCAGGTGCTGAGCATCCTGCTGGACAAACTCGGCTTCAAATGGGGTAAGGACCTGGTTCACTTCTCTTACGGCATGGTGGAACTGCCCAACGGAAAGATGAAGAGCCGCGAGGGAACCGTGGTGGATGCCGACGACCTGGTGGCTGCCATGATTCAGGATGCCCGCGAGATGAGCGCAGACAAGGTGAACAAGCTGGAGAACATCACCGAAGAGGAGGCCCGGGAAATCGCCCGCATCGTGGGTATGGGCGCTCTGAAATATTTCATCCTGAAAGTAGATGCCCGCAAGAATATGTTGTTCAACCCCGAGGAGAGCATCGATTTCAACGGAAACACCGGCCCCTTCATCCAATACACCTATGCGCGTATCCGCAGTATCCTGCGCAAGGCCGAGGCTCAGGGCATCGGGATTCCTGCGGAATTGCCCACACAGGCGGAACTTAGCGACAAGGAGATAAGCCTTATCCAGCACCTGAACGACTTCCCCGCTGTGGTGCGCCAGGCCGGAAGCGATTACAACCCCTCGTGCATTGCCAACTATTGTTATGATTTGGTGAAGGAGTACAACCAGTTCTACCACGATTTCAGCGTTCTGAGAGAAGAGGACAAGCAGAAGCAGGCGGTACGTCTGGCTCTGTCCGCCGCCGTCAGCCAGGTGGTGAAGAACGGACTGGGCCTGCTGGGCATCGAGGTGCCGGAGAGAATGTAGCTCGGCATGGAGGAGACGAGAGAAGCCTGGTGTGTGGACGCCTCCTGCTCGGGTAACCCCGGGCCGATGGAATACCAGTGTGTCCATTTGCCCTCGCGCCAACGTGTGTTTCATTTCGGGCCGATTCCCGGGACAAACAACATCGGAGAGTTCCTGGCCATCGTTCATGCGCTGGCACTGCAGAGGCAACGGGGGATACGTGTCACCATCTATAGCGACAGCATGACGGCTCAGACATGGGTGAGAAACCGCAAGGCAAAGACCACGCTTAAGCGAACCCCCCGGACGGCTCAGGCTCTCGACCTCCTGGCCAGGGCGGAAAAGTGGATACAGACCTATGGAGTGAACGTGCCCATACAAAAGTGGAATACGGAGGAGTGGGGCGAGATTCCCGCCGACTTCGGACGAAAATAGTTGAACTGACAATAAGAAGTATGAAGAATAAAGTATTCCTTGGCCTGCTGGCACCGTATAAGCGTTATGTTGTCGGAACGCTGACGATGAATATACTGGCAGCCCTGTTCAACGTAGTCAGTTTTACACTGCTGTTGCCCATCTTGCAGATTCTGTTCCGGGTGAACAACGAGGTGTATGATTTCATTCCTTGGGGCACAGGCGGGCTAAGCAACATCGTGGATGTGGGCAAGAACAACCTGTATTATTATTGTCAACAACTGATAGCCGTTTACGGAGAAGTCACCACGCTTCTGCTTCTGGGGCTGGCCCTCTCTGCACTTACCTTTATCAAGACAGCCACCTATTTCGGAGGCAGCGCCCTTTTGATGCCGTTGCGTACGGGAGTGGTTCGCGACATACGAAGTTCGATTTATCGCAAGATTCTCTCTCTTCCATTAAGTTTCTTTTCTCAGGAGCGTAAAGGTGACATCCTCACCCGCGTGACTACGGATGTAAACGAAGTGGATGCTTCGGTCACGGCTTCGCTGGATATGCTGGTGAAGAACCCTATTTTCATTGTGGTCTATGTCATCACCCTCATCACCATCTCGTGGCAATTGGCACTCTTCACCCTGCTTATCGTGCCCGTCCTGGCTTTGGGTATAGGAAGCATCGGCAAGCGCTTGAAGCAAAGATCCCTGCTTATGCAGAGCAGGTTGTCTGACAGCGTTTCGCAGATTGAAGAGACTTTGGGTGGTTTGCGCATCATCAAGGCGTTTATTGCCGAGGGGAAGATGCAAGAACGCTTTGACCGTGTCAACAATGAATACCGGCGTATAGCCTGTCGTGTGGCGATACGCCAGAGCGCAGCCCATCCCGTGAGCGAGTTCCTGGGCACGGTGATGATTGTCATTGTCCTTTGGTTTGGCGGATGGCTTATCTTTAACGGGAAGGCCGATATTGACGCCAACCTGTTCATCTATTATCTTGTCATTCTTTATACCACGTTGCAACCCATCAAAGAGATTTCGCGTGCGGGTTACGCTATCCAAAAGGGTATGGCATCGTTAGAGCGTATCCGGAAGATTCTGGATGCCGAGAATACGATTAAGGAGGCGGAGCATCCGCAGGCCGTCACAAGTTTGGAGAAAGACATCCAATTGCGTGATGTCAACTTCTCCTATTCCACGGGAGCACAGGTTCTTTTTGACATCAATCTCACCATCCGCAAGGGAGAAACCATTGCATTGGTAGGGCAGTCCGGTTCGGGTAAGAGCACGTTGGTGGACCTGATTCCCCGATACCATGATGTCACGGGAGGAAGCATTCTTATAGATGGTCATGATGTGCGTGACCTGAATATCAGGCAACTGCGCTCGCTTATCGGCAATGTCAATCAGGAGGCCATTCTGTTCAACGATACCATTCGCAATAACATCGCTTTTGGCAAGCCCGATGCCACAGACGAAGAGATTCAAGCTGCCGCACGTATCGCCAATGCCCATGATTTTATTATGCAAACCGAACAGGGCTACGATACGCTTGTTGGTGACCGGGGCGGTAAGCTTTCGGGCGGTCAGCGTCAACGCATTTCCATAGCACGTGCGATATTGAAGAACCCTCCCATCCTTATTCTGGACGAAGCCACTTCCGCCCTTGACACCGAGAGCGAACGCCTGGTGCAGGAGGCCTTGGAACGGCTCATGTCATCCCGCACCACCATTGCCATCGCCCACCGGTTGAGCACCATCCGGAATGCTTCGTGTATCTATGTGCTGCACGAGGGACATGTTGTGGAGCAGGGCACCCACGACCGGCTCATCGCGCTCAACGGATATTACAAACGCCTTCACGACATGCAACAGCTATGAAGTCATCACGTAAAACCTTTCTCGCCTCGTTATTCTTTTTTCTGCTCGTATGCTTCGGTTTGAGTAAAGTCGTTTTCATGCTCTACAACAGAGAGGTCGAGTCCATCGATTTCGTTGGGATGCTGGGAGTGTGGTTGCGTGGTCTGCCCTTGGATATCCGCACGGCTTGCCTCTGTCTGCTTGTTCCTGCTCTCGTCAGTTTGCAGACACGCATCTCCTGGCGCCGTCTTCTTATTCCTTATTATATTGTTTTGGCTGTTTGCCTGGCTTGTCTCATCGCCGGAGACATCGTGATGTACGAGTTCTGGAAGTTCAAGCTCAATGCTGTGGTGCTCAGCTATGCCATGTCGCCCGAGGGAGCAACCAGCAGTGTTTCCACGTGGTTTCTGGTCAGCCGTCTCGGCACCACTCTCCTTTATTTTGCCGTTCTGCTATTCGGTTTCGTCTCCTTTACTCCCAAAGAGAAGAGGGTTAAGCCCAAAAGTTATAGCCGGCTCAAGCTCAAGAATCTGAAGCCTATCATCAACTGGCGTCCCTACACGTGGCACATCTTTATCGTGCTTGTGGTGCTTCTTCCCATTGACATACGTTTTTGCTACCGTCAGGGCAACACGCTTATGCGCAATCATGCTGCCGTGAATCCTGTCTATGGCTTTGTGACGTCGTTTTGGGCACCTTCCACTTTTGACGTGATGCCTTCCGAAGAAGCTCATGAAGTGTTCCGGACGTTGTATGCTGACAACGATGGGGATGACATTCAGGATACGTTGCTCCGGAACCAACGTCCCAACATTCTGGTGATTCAGCTTGAAAGTTTCAGCGGGAAGTTTGTGAAAGAGTTGGGTGGAGAACCCAATGTCACGCCCCAACTTTCACGCCTTATTCCCCAAGGCGTCTGGTTCAGCAACTACTACAGCAACTCGTTCCGCACAGACCGCGGCACGGTAAGTCTGCAGACCGGCCATACCGCCCATCCCACCGTGAGTTTGATGCGCGAAAAGAAGTATCACTCCATGCTGGCCTCGCTGCCCCGGGCTCTCAAGGATGCCGGTTACGAGACCTATTACCTGTATGCGGGTCCGATGACCAACATGGGAAAGAAGGACTTCGTCAGCCAGTTGCCCATAGACTCCATCTACGACAAGCACGATTTTACTCCCGAAGAACTTGAGACGGCTTGGGGCGCACACGACGGCACGGCGGCCTATAAGATGGTTTCCTGGCTTCAGGACATGGAAGCCGGAAAACCCTGGTATTTCACCTTTCAGACCATCTCCAGCCATGAGCCTTGGATAGTGCCTTATCATCGTCTCGCCGACGAGAAGCTGAACGCTTTTGCCTACACCGACGATGTGCTGGGTCAGCTGATCACCACGTTGCAGAACAGTCCGATATGGGATAACCTGTTGGTCATCATTATCCCCGACCACGGCTTCCTATGGCATCAGACTTTTGAGGATCCCGAGTTCTTCCACAGTCCGATGCTTTGGCTTGGCGGAGCCGTCAAGAGCCCCGCCCAAGTGGATGTGCTCATGAACCAGAGCGATATTGCCGCAACCCTGTTGGCTCAGATGGGCTTGCCTCACAACGATTTCCGTTGGAGCCGTAATGTGCTCAGCAGGCAATACACCCATCCGGCCGTTTATTGCAATTATCCCGCAGGACTTTTGTTGCGCGACTCTACGGGTACCACCCTTTACGACATCACGGCCCGCAAGCCCATCACCCAGCAGCCCGCACCCTCGGAAGAGCGCATCCGCCGGGCGAGGGCCTTGCTCCAGGTTTCTTACGAAGAACTTCATAACGACAAAGAATGAAACAGCGTTTCGCGCACCTGCTGGCTGTGGCGGGTGTCTTTATCCTTGTATTTATCACGGGCAAGATAGCTTTCTTGGGGTGCAACAGCGACATCGCCCCCACAACCTTGTCCGATGTGTGGCAAGTGGTGGTTCATGGCATGAGCATGGACCTCAGCACCACGGGTTATCTCATCATCATTCCTTGGCTTATCTTGGCTGTCAGCATCTGGTGGAAGCGAATGCCCGTTCGCCCGTTCCTTGTCACCTATTATATTATTGTCAGCATTATCGTTTCCGCCATACTGGTCGGCGACACCGTGATGTACGGTTTCTGGAAAACCAAGCTTGATGCAACGGCCTTTTCCTATTTGGGTGAGGCTCAGGGAGCCACCAATTCGGTCAGCCTGTGGTTCATCATCGTTCGTCTTGCAGCATTCGTCCTGGTGGCTTATGTGATTGCCTTCCTGCTTGTTCATGTTACGAAGAAGAGTCTGATGCATGTGGGTGACGAGAACAAGCTGTCGGTGCGTTCTTCTGTAAAGAACAGCCTTCTTTGGCTTTTGATTGCGCCTTTCACCTTTCTGTTTATCCGAGGCGGGTGGGGAACCAGTTCGATGAATGTGGGGGTGGCCTACCACAGCTCAAGTCTTTTCCACAATCATGCAGCCATCAATCCGGCATTCGGCTTGCTCTACTCGATGATTAAGGACAACAACTATGCCGCCCAGTTCCAATACACCGATGCCGAAAAGGCCGAGGCTCTTACCCTTGAACTCTATGCTCAGCGTGGTGAGGACATCACCGATACGCTCCTCACCACCCAACGCCCCAACGTTCTTCTGGTGATGTTGGAGAGTTATGGCGCCCAGTTCATAAAGGAATTGGGGGGCGATGCCCGGGTGGCTCCGAATTTCTCCCGCCTCATTCCCGAGGGCATCTTTTGGGACAATCTGTGGAGCAACTCTTTCCGCACCGACCGAGGCTTCGTGTCGGGCTTCAGCGGGTGGCTCAGCTATCCCACGGTATCGCTGATGCGTTTGCCCGGTTATTCCGACGGTCTGCCCTCCATTGCCCGTTCGCTTTCCGCACAAGGCTATTCCACCCACTTCCTTTATGGGGGCGACATCATGTTCCGGGGGAAGAACGGGTATCTGGTCACCACGGGTTATCAGCATATCATCAGTGATAAGGATTTCCCTCGCAGGCAGGCAGGCGAATCCAAGTGGGGCGTGAACGACAGGCTCACCGTGCAGCGCACCCTTGAGGAGGTGGAGCGCCTGAACCGGACGGAGCAGCCTTGGCACTTTGTCTTGCAGACGCTCAGCAGCCATGAGCCTTACGAGGTGCCCTACGACCGTCTTTCCGAGAAGATTCCCAATGCTTTTGCTTTCACGGATGATTGCATCGGCGAACTGGTGGACGGGTTGAAGAACATGCCCGGATGGGAGAACCTTCTGGTTATCATCATGACGGACCATGGCAGCACCTACCGGCTCGGCTATCAGGATCCGGCCTTCTTCCGCGGTCCTCTCCTTTGGCTTGGCGGAGCCGTGCGCCAACCCCGCCGCATGCACGTCCTCATGAACCAAAGCGATGTTGCCGCCACCCTGTTGGCCCAGATGGGTGTCTCCTCCGGGGATTTCCCTTGGAGCCGCAATGTGCTTAGCCGGAAATACACCTATCCGTTTACGTACAGCAGCTATTCCGAGGGCATCATCTTTCAGGACAGCACCGGCATCACGATTTATGACATTAAGGGGAACCGTCCCATTTACGAGCACCCCGACGCTTCTTCCGACCGCCTGACCAAGGCAAAGGCCATCCTGCAAACCAGCTATCGGCAGCTGGGTAAACTGAAATAATCCTGCGTGCCATGAATATCGACCATAAGGCCCTGCGCCAACAATATAACCCGGATAGTTCCCAACTGCGAAAGATGCAGATGCGTATGCTGGAGATGCTGCAGGTGGTGGACGCCATCTGCCGGCGCCACGGCATAGACTATTGGCTTTCGGGCGGCAGTATGCTGGGAGCCGTGCGCCACCGGGGCTTTATCCCTTGGGACGATGACCTGGACATCGAAATGCTTCGTCCCGATTTTGAAAAACTGATGAGGCTGTTGCCCGGTGAGCTTCCCGACAATCTGGTGTTACAATGGCACACCACCGACGAGAACTATTTTTTCCCCTTTGCCAAGATTCGCGACCGCAACAGCCGCCTGTTTGAGCGTAACGGGTACGACCGGGTGTTTCGGGAGCATGGCATCTTTGTGGACATCTTTCCCGTGGAACCTGTCCGCCCCTGGATACACCGTTTGTCCAACATGAGTTATGGCCATGCCTATAAGATGCTGCGAACGGCTTCCGACCCCATGGCGGCCATGCCCCGCATACGTCGCTGGGTCGGCTTTCATCGCAAGGTGGTGTTCCCCGTGCTTCGCGGGTTGAACCGCCTGATGCCGACGCGCCACTACGATTTTGCGCTGGGCATTCCCTATTACCAGCGTTCGCTGCGTTCCGATTATCTGCCCGTTCGCCGTGTTCCTTTCGAGACCCTGCAGGCTCCCGTCATGAACGAGGCCGAGAAATGTCTGGCCTGGCGCTACGGCGATTATATGCGCTTGCCCGAGAATCCGGGGTCGCAATACCACGCCGACGAGCTGGAGATTTATTGATTTCCCTTGGGCCAATACTGAGGTTCCTGCATGATGAGTGCGGGAGCCTTTTCTTGTTGCAGCAGTTGTTTCATGCGGTCCATCGACGGGGCTACGTGCTCAAAGAACCGCCGATAGCCCTCGCACAAATAGTTCAGACCGCCCTGCCAACGGTTCTTCGGGCATTCGCCGTTGCAGGCGAACAGCCATTCGCACGTGTGGCATTGCTTGGCCAGTCCCTCGTGTTTCATGCGCCCGAACTCCCGTTGGCGCGGGCTGTACATCAGCCCTACGATGGTGTCCCGGTGGATGTTTCCCAACTTATATTCGGGGAATACGAAGTGGTCGCAACAATACACGTCGCCGTTCCATTCCATCACCGCGGCATGCCCGCATTCGCGTGCCAACGTACACACGCCCGGGGGGACACCCATCCAGTTGGCCAGTGTGGAGTCGAAGATTTGGACGAATTCCGTCCCCACATCGTGGCGCACCCATTCGTCGAAGATGGTGCATAGGAAGTTGCCCCATTGCTCGGGCCGCACGTTGCAGTCCAGTCCGCGCTCCACGATGGGTGCGAACTGGATGTAGCGGCATTCCAGCTCATCGCGGAAGAAGCGGTAGAAGTCCAGCGGGTAGTCGGCGTTGTAGTCGTTCACCACCGCCATGGCGTTCCATTCCACCCCGAAGCGGTTGAGCAGGTCGATGCCCTTGCGCACCTTGGCCCATGTGGGCTTGCCCTGCCGCGTGAGGCGGAATTCGTCGTGAAACTCCTGTGGGCCGTCGATGCTCACCCCCACGAGCCATTGGTTGTCATGCAGGAACCGCGCCCACTCCTCGGTGATGAGCGTGCCGTTGGTCTGTATGCAGTTGGAGATGATGTGGCCGCCGGCATACTTCCGTTGCAGTTCCAAAGCCTTTTTGTAGAAACTCAGGGGGCGCATGAACGTCTCCCCCCCGTGCCAGGTGAACAAGACCTCTTGGGTGGTCTGGGCTTCGATGTATTGTTTCGTGAACTCCTCCAGCAGTTCCTCGCTCAGGATATGGCGCGGATCGTTGGGGTAAAGTTTTTTCTTGTCCAGATAGTAGCAGTAGTGGCAGGCCAGATTGCAGCCGGCCCCCACGGGCTTCAGCATCACATACAGCGGGCGGGAGAGAATATTGGGGGTCATGCGCTCTTTTTTATGGTTTTTCTTAGTCGCGGAAGATGTGTTTGGAGTACTCGTATCCGCCCAAGTCCAGCATCTTCCTGTCCAAGGTCACGCGCTTCTTGAAGTCGTCCCAATCCTTGCCCTCCTGGGGTGTCCATCCGGCTTCGGCCACGCAAATCAGTCGGGGCAGTGCCAGATAATGCAGGTAACGGGGGTTCTCCACCCACTCCGTCCAGAAAGTGGCCTGCACGCCGCTATAATAAGGAAGCAGGCTCTCGGGTGTGTCGGCGGGCACGGGCACATAGTTGTAGCAGGCCTTCACGGTGTTGTTGCCATAGCCGGGGCCCTTGGGTTCGCCCGGCTCGTTGCTTTGTGTGCGGCAGATATAATAGGTGCCCTTCTCTGCGTTTGGCGTGGGCTCGTTGTATTCCGTCACGATGTTGGTCAGACCCTGTTCGGCAGCCTTCTTCGCGTCCTTCTGGCAGGGTGTCCAGCACATGATGATGGGGTCGTATTCCTTCACCTTGTCCAGGTCGGCCCCGTCGGCCCCGATGCTCTCGTTCCACATCACGGTGCGCTTGCCCTTGGTTTTCAGATAACCGGAAATCTGATTGATGAACTCGCTCTGCAGCTGGCGGTAATGGGTGTACCCCTTCTCCTTATACAGTTCCTGACACTGCTTGTTGTGTTCCCATGCGTGTGTGGGGCATTCATCGCCTCCGATGTGGAAGTAAGGGGCGGGGAAGATTTCCACCAGCTCGTCAATCACGTCCTTCACGAATTGAATGGCTTGGGGATTGGCCACGTTCATGATGTCGCTGTACACGCCGCCGTCGATGCACACCTCATGCTTGCCATCGGGCCGGCAACTGAACTCGGGATAGGCGGCCATGGCAGCGGTGAAGTGTCCGGGCATGTCCACTTCGGGTATGACGATGATGTGGCGCTCCTTGCAATATTCCACCACTTCGCGCATCTCGTCCTGTGTGTAGAAGTAGGGGCCGTAGGGGCGGTTGGTCCAATAGGTGCCCATGTCCAGGTCGGTGATGCGTGTGTTTTTTGCCGTGGCGCCGATGGTGGTGAGCTTGGGATACTTCTTGATTTCGGCTCTCCATCCCTGGTCGTCGGTCAGGTGCCAGTGGAACACGTTCATCTTGTAGGCGGCCATCAGGTCGATCATGCGCTTCACCTCGGTCACCGTGAAGAAGTGTCGGCTGACGTCGAGCATGAAGCCGCGATAGCCGAAGCGGGGTTCGTCCTGAATGCTTGCCACGGGCAGGGCATAGGTGGCTTCCCCGTCATATTTTCCCGCCATCACGTTGGCCGGAAGAATCTTTTTGATGCTTTGGAAGGCGTAGAAGAAGCCCGCCGATGTGGAGGCCTTCACGCTCACCTTGTCGGCGGTGATGTCCAGCGTGTAGCCCTCGGCGGAGGCGGTGGTGTCCAGTTCCATCGTAAACAATCCGTCGGTGGTGCTTTGTGCGCGGGCGTTCAGCCCCGTGGCGGCGTTCATCGCACTCACGAAGCGGGCGGCCTCGATGCTCAGGCTGTCGGGCAGCGAGCCGTAGCTGACGCGGAAGTCCCGGGGCAGGGTAAGGGTTCCCGTGCCGACGGTCATCTGTTTGGCCTTGGGGGTCAGGTTCACGGTTTGTGCGGCCAAGGAGAGGGGAAGCAGGCAGGCAAGGGCGAGAAAGTGTTTCATGTTATAAGTATAAGAATGATTTAGAGTTTTCTTTCTACGCAAAGATACGATAAAAAGGTGCGGAAACCAAGGTTTTTCTCTGAATTTGTCAATGTTAAGTCCGCTAATCGGCAAGGGGTGGCACAGGCATTCGGATGCTCTTGTTCAAACGTCTGAGCGTTTCCACCAAAACATGTTCATGTTTGAGGCGAAACATGAACACGTTTTTGAAAAACATGAACATGGTTTTTCGGGGGGGGGATAAAGTCGGCTCCATTCTTCAAAAAAAGACAGATGAAATTGTTCCTGTGAACGGAAGATTCATTATCTTTGGCAAAAGTAAGGAGAATCAAATACCATGCCCACATTAAAGAAATATACGTTAAAGGTATTGCTTTTGTTGATGCCTGTTTTGCAGAGTCTTGTGGTTCTTCTCTCTTGTTCGGATGAAGGCACGGACAATAGATTGAAGAAGGTGGAACTGGCGATGGACAGTGATTCGGAAAAGTGTCTTGCGGAATTGAGGGAACTTGATACACAGACGCTGAAAGGCGATGGAAACAAAGCCCTGTATGCCTTGCTTCTGACCCGTGCATTGGACAAGAACGACCTGTTGGAGGCGGGGGATACACTGCTGATAGACGAAGCTGTGCGCTATTTCGAACAAACGGATGACAAGCACCACAGGATGATGTCATATTATTATCAAGGGCAGGTGGGCTTTGTGGGAAACGACATGGCACAGGCAATCGTATCCACGCTTCAGGCATACGAGTTGGCTCGCAGTGAAAACGACCCGTTCTGGATGGGGATGTCGGCGAGGGCGTTGTCGTTTATCTACAATGTTAATTTCAGTTCTTCCGAGGAACTTCGGTATGCTTGCGAGGAAATGGAGAATTTCCGTAAAAGCGGTCGCCAGCCATATATCAATTATGCTATTCTTGACTTGGCTCGTGCCTATGACAATAATGGCCTGCGTGACACAGCCATTTGTATGTACGCGTGTTTGGTGGATTCTGCCGTCAAATATAAGGATGCCTGTCTGTATAATAATTCCAAGCGGAATATTGCCGTGAGCTATCTGGCGATGGATGAATATGACAAGGCTTTGTCTGTCTATGACGGGTTGGCTGCAGAAAATCTTCTTGATGTTCAGGATTCCGCTTATATGGCCTTGTTGTATGTGGGTTTGGGGGAGTTGGACAAGGCGCAATCCTTTTTTGATGCCATATCGAAAAACCCCAAATTGGAAGACGGGATTCGTAGCAAGTTGTATAAGGGACTTAAGCAATATGATATGGCGTTGGCCTTGCACGAACGATACGATGCCGTTCTTGACAGTATTTTTGAAAGCCGTACCAGACAAAACCTTACAGGGACTGTCGTAGAGTATTTCCGTATGAAAGGGGAAGCAAACATGAAAGTTCTGAAGACGACCCGGATTCAAAGGGGATTGGTTGTTGCCTTGCTGCTATGTGTTACGTTGGCTTTGGGATATGTCATTATTCGTTCAAGAAAGAGGTATTTGAAAGAGATATCTCAAAAGGTATCTTTGGCAGAGCAGTTGGTGGAAGAGAATGCAAAAGCGGATGGCAAGATAAAGATGTTGCTTGCATCTCAGTTCTCGTTGTTGGAAGATGTTTATGAACATCTGGCGACAAAGAGCGGAACCCCCATGTCGGACAAGCGCATTGCTGCAGCTGTTCGTAACCTCATTAAAAAGTTGGACTTCGATGGGGCAACGGTTAGGGAGCTGGAAGCTGAAGCAAATCGTTTGCATGACAACGTGTGTCGCGATTTTAGAAAAGACATGCCGAATTTGTCAGAAGCAGAGTATCGGTTGTTCCTGTTCTTCGTTTTGGAGTTGAAATCCTCCATAATTGCCGTTATCATGGGTAAGGACGATGTCAGGTCGATATATGAATATAAGAGGCGTCTGAAGAATAAAATAAAGAATCTTAGTCTCGAAAAGCAGGAACGCTACTTGAAGATGATGTAGTTAACATACTGAGAAACAAATAGTAGTAGCCTGACATTTTGTTTGGTTTGTGATAAACATTTAATTTTTAGTATGTTACGGAGCATTAAATTGGTGTAATAATATTATCCCAACATTTTTATTTTTGTGTTTTTTACTCTAACAGATAGAAATATAGTTTGTCAGGTGAATGATTCTGTAAGCCGAAAAACCAACAAAAAACAACGTGGAATGTTTGGCCATTAGTTGTTTATGCGTAGCTTTGCAGCGAAGAAAAACCTAAAATCTAATAATAAGTATGAAAGAAAAACTAAGAATGTTCCTTCTCCTGTTTTTGTTTTGCCCTGTCGTTCATCAAATCTCTTTTGCGAATTCGTATGGAAATACAAATATAGTAACTAAGGGAACAGACAGGAAACCAATAGTCTTTCATAAGGAAAGATCCTCACAATACCCTAAAATGCCTGCGGGTGTTCCGGCTTTTTTGTCGTATTACGATGAAGGGGAGTTTCTGATATTTGTTTTGCCGGAAGACATTTCAATGCTGGATGTTGTGGTTTTGGACGAGAAGGCAATGGTTTTGTGGCAAGGGTGGGTTACTGCAGCCGATTCGGAAATCTTCCTTCCCGGGTTAGAAGGTCTGGTGACAATAAAATGCACGGATGAGAACGGTATACATTATATTGGCTCTGCGGTGTTCTGATGATAAGAGAAAATCCATGTGTTGTATAAATAATTTTAAAGAGTAAATGATGAGAATCATTCAAGTAATACTTGGCCAGGCATTGGGAGGTGTTTTTATTCTCTCATCCTTATCCAAAGCCGTCAGCTTTCTCTGCTTAGGACAAACAACCAATGACTTTCTCGGATTATTTTGGGGTATCCGATATGGCATTGGTGTGCTCTTAGCTAATATTTTCTATGTAGCAAGACATTGTTCCTGCACTTGCAATGCGAACGAAGATTGTTACAACACCTGCGCAACTTCGAAATTTGTAAATCAGAGATGACATGAAACACAACAGCAGTCTTTCCATTTATTTTGCACTATTCGGGTGCGTTTTCTTTAGTATAAGCGTGTCAAGGTCAGGTAGGCATTCATGCAAATCGACACGACTAATGAAATCATCAGGCGCACCCCAAAAAGTCAAATTAGCTCTTAATAAAATGCAGTGTCTTCATGGGGTTGACTCTGCGTATATTAAAAACACATTTTTCGCAGAGAGTGTAAATTCATCCTACAAAATTCTGATATATAAAGATGCTACAAGCTGTACCCCTTGTGCGATTGACAGAATGTATGCTTGGAATGATATGATAAAGCAATTTGACAAATATAATGTTAGGTGGATATTCATTATTTCTCCACAAAAAGAGCAAATAGAGAACATGTACTTAGCCATTGAGTATTCGTACCTGAAAAGTGCCATATATGTGGACACCGCCAATATTTTCCCAAAAGAGAACGAACATATCATGAGTAATGCAAAAGATCAGGTTATGTTAATAGATAAGGATAATAAAATTATTGTGATTGGCAATCCTATGCAGGACATAAACGTACAGTCAAATATGATAAAAATACTTCAAGAGAAGTCAAGTAACAATTAAAATTCTATTTATTATGAAACAAAAAACTTTTTTGTTGATGTGTATTGGCATCTGCGCGATTTCTGCGTCAATCAAGATTCAGTCAGTTAAATCTGCTTCAAACTCAAGCCTTCTTATTGCTAACGTGGAAGCGTTATCTGATGAAGAAGAGGCTCCTGTGAAGATGCAGGATTGTACCAGAATTAAAATTTCCGGTTCTTGCTATCAAAAGGAAGATGGAATGTGGAGAGGCACATATATTGATGCAGTTGAGCACTATCAGGTTCCTGTCGGTTCTCCCTTAATTTGTTATCATTATAGTGTGCATGGCTGCCCTTCAGGTACAGAACGCAGGTAATGACAAAGCAATACATTGGTAAATGAACAAAGTTATATATAGGAGAGTTGCTGAAGAGAATACATCAAAGCTTTAGTTTATATTTTTTGTTCGTCTACCAATTACATATGGCATATTATCTTGAATGAATAATAAGAATAAAAAAATGAGAAAGGCTGTTTTTCTTATGCTAACTTGTGTCGCCTTATTAAACTCTTGCAAACCGAAAAGTGAGACAGACACGAACCTGACATTAAACTTAGAATCATCGGAAGATGGGACGGTTGATTTTAACGACCTATTCATGTGTGTTGACAGCATCATGCTGGAAAATACGATGCAAATTCCCATGCAGGTTGTGACAAAGATAGAAAAGCATGATTCACAATATTATGTAATGGGAAATCCGGACACAGAACCCCTACGGGTATTTGACGGGGATGGCAGGTATATTCGTTCCATTGGTGCCTTTGGAAGAGGGCATGGCGAGTATACATCGATATCAGATTTCTCTGTAAGCGAGCAAACCGGTAAGATTGCCATACTTACATTTCCCATGACCATAAACATATACGACCTTAAAGGGAACTTCATAGAAAGGAAAACATTATCGGACACCTATTGTTGGAATGTATCCGGCATCATGGACGGATTTGTCTTTTCCACAAATCATTTGCCAAATTCAGAAGGTAATCAACAGCCATTATTATACACGACAGATGACACCTTTTCAGACTTGAAAGGCTGTGTGGAGACGTTGCCTTTCCAAGTCTCGGTTCCGCCACAGGTTTCTTCCGTATTTCAAACTGACGGGAAACAATGCTATTATGTGGATAGTCCCACAAATATTGTGTATGCGTATAATAGCGAAAAACAAGGGCTTGAGAAGAAGTACGGCATCAAACTTCCCAGTCCCCTCTCTCCATCCGCCTATAAAGACATTGAGACATTCAATACGGAAGCCATAAATAAAGATTTCCTGCTTGATGTCGTAATCTTGTCGAACAGAATCATTATCAGTTATATTAAAGGACGCTTTCCCATGGTGGCGGTTTTCGATAAAAACGGGAAGCCCCTCTTGAATAAAAGACTTACAAGCCCTTTGCCAAAGATGTTTTGCATGGATGGGGTAACCGTGGTTGTTCCTGTATTGCCGTATGAACATGCCAAAGAGCACAAGGCAGATGGCCATCAGGACAGAATAAGATTTGTCATGTATAAGCAAAAAATATAAGGATGAAATTTAACGTAACGTGAGTTCGACGAATTCAGAATAATGCAAGCTGTGTGTCCAATGTACGTTGTACATAGATACACGGCTTCTTAGGAAACATACAATAGGCAGCAATAGCCCCAAGTATGTTGACGATGAAATTGTTTAAACTCCTGTGTCTGGAGTGCTCCACCCGTGCGATGTTTTTCAATTCATCGTTTATGGTTTCAATAATAGCCCGCTTCCTCAGAAGCAGCCTGTCCGACACACTCATCAACGCTCCTTTCATATTGCTTTTGAGTTTGGTGATAAGCTGTATGCCATCCACAAACAGCCGTTGGAAGAGGTGGCGTAGATGCGTGCAAATTTTTCCAAATAGAAATGTTTTCCATCATGGCATCAAAAAACTTGTAGAAGCCATCTGCCATACAAAATAATTCTGTAACTTTGCCCTCGGTGAGCATAGCGATTATTCTTTGTAATTTAGCACCATAAAGTTACAACAATTTCGCTAATCACCAAAATTACAGACGGCTATAATTCATCGAACTCACGTTAAATAACAAAGAACAGGCCTTCCATGTTATAAACAGGAGGATGACGGTTCTGTATCAATGATTCTTATGGAGCGTTTAAGAAATTCACTTATCGACTTCCGGCGGGCAATACTGATTTTGCTCGTTGTGCTCGTCCATATTGTCCATTTTGGTGATTTGCATCCAAACACAAAGGACGCTATTTTGGCATTCATGATGCCGGCTTTTTTGGTGATTACCGGGTATCTCGTAAATGTTGACAAACCGATTAAGAAATTCCTGCTCTATCTTCTGAAAATCGCGCTGCCCTATACCATAATGGTTTCCGGCTATATGCTGCTTTCCATGTATCTGCCGGTGAGAGACGGTATAGAATCCTTTGACATCCATACCCTGTGCCACGTATTGTTTGTGACCTCCATAGGTCCGTATTGGTTTTTCCGGGTGATGATTATTTGTGGCTGCTGTTACTATCTGGTTTTCCATCTATGCCAATCCTTGTTTGACAGAAACACAAGGTATATGCTTTTGGCTTCCGCCTTATTGGCTATATCGTTATTCACCCCCGTTTTGGATGTGAAGGCCGCCGCTTATTATTTTATCGGTGTCGGCATAAGAGTCTATGTTCGGGATTTCGAGAGGATATGTGTCGGCTCTCTGTGGGCTTTTGTGCCGTTCCTGATTCTGCTTTCCCGGGAAGAATGCAGAGGTTGGGAAACATTCTATGTTCTTGCCTGTGTGATGTGTTTCTTCTCGTTCACCACCGTATTGGCAAAATATCCCAAAGGGAAAGTGCGCGAGATTCTTTTGTACATCGGAAGAAACACTTTGCCCATATACATTTTTCATCCCATATTCACGATGCTTGCGAAATTCGCATTACCCATGTTCCAATTTGATTTGACGGGATGTCTGCATGCGCTGTTCACGATAACGATGTCTGTGGCGGGTAGCCTGGGAATAGCCTATGTGATGGAAAAAACGCATATCTCATACATCTTTGCTTATCGGAAGCTGTTGCGCTGATTTCTGCTTCAGGAGCTTGCTTGATGTCGACGGGAACGGGGGCGGCAACTTTTTTTCACGGAACAAGTTTGCATATCCGCCGCTTTGTGGCTACATTTGTGGAAAATATGTTAAGGATATGGCCAAGAAACCCTTACACGTGGCTGCCGTTGCCGTGCTGGTGGCACCTCTGACACTCTGCATGACAACCCGGGCCTCCGCATCTTCCCCGGCATGCGGGGAATCGTGGACGGCGGCTCCCCCCGACAGCCTGGAAGATGATACCCTGTTGCCCGTGATCATTACGGAGGACGGCAACTTGCCCGTCAAAGTGAAGATGCCCAGGGAAATCCGGGTGCCCACGGTGAGCGACATATTGGGAAAGAGCCTCACCGACAAGATTATGCACCCCTTTGCCTTCAGCAAGCGCAAAAGGGAGCGGCATCGCCGCAAGATGATGAAGATTCTGGAGGAGTATGACCAGGTGAAGACACCCCGTGAGCTGTTGATCGAGGCTCTGCGCAACGAGGGTATCAACGTGGACAGTCTGCTGCAGCTGAACAAGGCCAACCCTTGAAGCGATGGTCAGGAACATTCTTTTTGACATGGGAGGCGTCATCTGCCCCATGCAATCTGCCGACGAACCGGCCAGGCGTTTCCTCCGCATTGGCCTGAGCGAGGAGTTGGCCCGGCAATATTTCGGCCGCAACGGCCAGCAGGGCATCTTTCGCGGAGCCGAGGACGGTTCGCTTTCGCCCGACGAGTTCCTGGAGGCTTATCACCGGCTGACGGGCTATCGTGCCACTTTTGATGAGATAGCATGGGCTTGGCGCGGCTTCGTCTTTCCGCCCACGCCCGCCCGCCTGCAGGCCTTGAGGCAGTTGCGTGCCGAGGGCTATCACCTGGCATTGGCCAGCAACACCAACCCTTTTCTGCAGCGATGGGAGGAGAGTGAGGACTTCACACCCGAAGGCAAGGGCATACAGATGTATTTCGATAAACTGTGGTACAGCTATGAGCTGAAGGCCTACAAACCGGATGCCCTTTTCTTTCAGCGCATCTTGCAGCAAGGAGGCTACCGAAGCGAAGAGACCATCTTCCTGGACGACTCGCCCAAGAACGTGGAGGCGGCCCGACAGGCGGGTCTGCAAGCCATCTACGTGCCCGACAACCGATTGTGGGAAGGGCCGTTGAGGGAAGCACTGAAAGCAAAAGATTCTGCCACACTATAGGGACGTGTCTTTGACACGTTGAACCCACGTGCAGCCCTCCGGCGAGAACGTGTCAAAGACACGTCCCGACGGTGAGGATGATATTATTTGAGATGAATACAAGGAGAAGGGGATGCGCCGCACGGCACATCCCCTTCTCCTTATTGATATATATCCTCGTCTATGCGGTCAGGTCCTCGACCATCTTGTCCACAGCACCCAGCAAGCCGTCGATGTTCTTGCCGCCGGCCGTGGCGAAGTGGGGCTGGCCGCCGCCACCTCCCTGAATCAGTTTGGCGGCCTCGCGGATGCTCTTGCCGATGTTCACGCCCTGAGCCACCAGTGAGTCGCCGGCTGCGGCGGTGAGCATGGGCTTGCCCTCGTTTTGGGAACCGATGACCACCAGGGCGTTCTCCACCTCGGCACGCAACTGGAAGGCGATGTCCTTGACGAACTCGGCGGGCAGGGCGGTGATGGCTTTCATCACGGCGATGCCGTTCTTGTCGGTGGCATTGTTCTTCATCTGCTGTTTCAGTTCGGCAGCCTTCTCCTTGAGGCTCTCCTGCACCTGGCTCTTCAGTGTCTCGTTCTCGTCAAACACCTTCTTCAGTGCGGCCAGCGTGTCGGGTGCGTTGTTCAGCATGTGGCGAATCCGGGCAGATATGTCTACCACCTTGTATAACATCTCCTCCACCTTGGCACCGGTGATGGCCTCGATGCGGCGCACACCTGCGGCCACGCTGCTCTCGCTGAGAATCTTCACCATGCCCAGGCAACCGGTGCTCTTGGCGTGGCAACCGCCGCAGAACTCCACGCTCTGGCCGAACTGAACCACGCGCACCTCATCGCCATACTTCTCGCCGAAGAGGGCGATAGCGCCCAGCTCTTTGGCTTGCTCCAAGGGTACGTTGCGGTGGTCCTGCAAGGGGATGTTCTCGCGGATGCGGGCGTTCACAATCTGTTCCACTTCACGAATCTGCTCGTCGGTCACTTTCTGGAAATGGCTGAAATCGAAGCGAAGGTATTCAGGCGTCACAAGCGAGCCTTTCTGCTCCACGTGGTCGCCCAACACCTGGCGCAGGGCCTGGTCCAGCAGGTGGGTACAGGTGTGGTTGGCTTCGCTGGCGTGACGCAGGTCGGTGTCCACACAGGCCATGAAGGGAGCCTGAGGATTCTTGGGCAGTTGCTTGGTGATATGAACGGGCTGTCCGTTCTCACTCTTGGTATCAATCACTTCAATGGTCTCTTCTTCGCTCACCAGCACGCCGCGGTCGCCCACTTGTCCGCCCATCTCGGCATAGAAGGGGCTCTTGTCAAGCACAATCTGGTAATAGGTGTTCTTCTTCTGTGTCACCTGGCGATAGCGCAGGATGCGGCACTCGTGCTCGGTGAAGTCCCAGGCCACGGACTCCACGTCGCCGGCCTGTACCTCCACCCAGTCGCCGTTCTCCACTTGTGCGGCGTTGCGGGCACGCTCCTTTTGCTTTTGCATTTCGGTGTTGAAGGCCTCCTCGTCCACGGTCAGCCCTTTTTCGCGACAGATAAGCTCCGTCAAGTCCAAGGGGAAACCGTAGGTGTCAAACAGGGTAAAGGCCTTCTGTCCGTCGATGACGGTGCTGCCGGCCTTAAGGGTCTCGGCCATCACGCCGTCGAGCAGGCGGATTCCGGTCTCCAAGGTGCGCAGGAAGCTTTCCTCCTCCTCCTTCATCACCTTTGAAATCAGCTCACGCTGAGCCTCCAATTCTGGATAGGTAGCCCCCATCTCGCGGATGAGAACGGGCAGCAGGCTGTAGAGGAAGGCCTGCTTCTGTCCCAGATATTGATAGGCATAGCGGACAGCGCGGCGCAGGATGCGGCGGATGACATAACCGGCCTTGGCGTTGCCCGGAAGTTGTCCGTCGGCAATGCTGAAAGCGATGGTACGCAGGTGGTCGGCACATACGCGCATGGCCACGTCCACATTCTCCTCCTTGCCGTATTCAAGGCCGGTGGCACCGCAGATGGCTTGAATGATGGGTTGGAATATGTCGGTGTCGTAGTTGGAGTGCTTGCCTTGGATGGCACGCACCAAACGCTCGAAGCCCATGCCCGTGTCAATCACGTTCATGGCCAGGGGCTCCAGGTGGCCGTCGGCCTTACGCTCATATTGCATGAACACGATGTTCCATATCTCAATCACCTGGGGGTCGTCCTTGTTCACCATGTCGCGACCGGGCACTTTGGCCTTCTCTTCGGGCGTACGGCTGTCAAGATGAATCTCGGAGCAGGGTCCGCAGGGTCCCGTCTCTCCCATCTCCCAGAAGTTGTCGTGCTTGTTTCCGTTGATGATATGGTCGGCGGGCACGTGTTTCAACCAGAAGCCTGCGGCCTCGTCATCGCGCTTCAGACCTTCCTCGGGGCTGCCTTCGAACACGGTGACATACAGGTCGTCGGGGTTGAGCTTGAGCACGTCCACCAGGTATTCCCAAGCCATGTCGATGGCTCCCTCCTTGAAGTAGTCGCCAAAACTCCAGTTACCCAGCATCTCGAACATGGTGTGATGGTAGGTGTCATGACCCACTTCCTCCAAGTCGTTGTGCTTACCGCTCACACGCAGACACTTCTGGCTGTCGGCCCGGCGGCGGGGTTCGGGGTCGCGGGCACCCAGGATGATGTCTTTCCAAGGCACCATGCCGGCGTTGACAAACATCAGTGTGGGGTCGTCTTTGATCACCATGGGGGCACTGGGTACGATGGTGTGCCCTTTCGATTCAAAGAATTTTTTATAGGAATCGCGGATTTCGTTAGCTGTCATCATAGACGTTTCTGTTATAATTTACTTAAATTTAGTTGCAAAGGTAGCTTGTTTTTCTTATTTTTGCAACAAAATCAACTATAAAGGAACGTTAAGTCATGGCTTTTAGCACGAAGAAAGACCTGAAGAAATATTATTCCATCGGCGAGGTGGCCCGGATGTTTGATGTGGCAGAATCGTTGCTGCGCTATTGGGAAACCGAATTTCCCACCATCAAGCCCCGGAAGAGCGGGCGCAACATCCGGCAGTACAGCGCTGACGACATCGAACAGATACGTGTCGTCCACAACCTGGTGAAGGTGAGAGGCATGAAGCTGGCGGCTGCAAGGGAGACACTGCAACAGGGGCACGGCAAGGCAAAAAACTCGGTGGACGTGTTTGAAAAACTGCAAAAGATACGTGCCGAACTGGTGGCTCTGCGCAAGGAACTGGACCACGCTGCCCTGTGAGCCACATGCAGGTGGGTATATACAAGAATAGAAACTCCGCGGCGAATCGATTGGATTGCCGCGGAGTTTCTATATGGTACTACCGTGGCGTTCTTCTTCTTTGTCACGGTGGTTTTTCGTTAGTTATTTGATACGTACGGCTTTTTGTACTTCCTCTATTTGTTTTAAGTCCCGGCAGATTTTCTTCACATCGTCCACATCGTGCACCTCCATTTGTATGTTTGCCGTGAAGAGACCGTTGTCTGTACTGATTTCCAAATGACGGATATTCATGTTCAGTTGTTTTGACATCACGTCTGTCATCTGGTGGAGCACGCCCACATGGTCTATGCCGCGCACCTGGATGGTGGCGGGGAAGAAGAGCTTGTGGTGCGTGTCCCATTCAGCCGAAAGAATATGATTGCCGCCTGTGGCTTTTAGCTTTGCGGCTACAGGGCATTGCCGTTTGTGGATGGTGATTCGGTTGTTGGTGTCGAAATATCCCAGTACGGCATCACCGGGAATGGGTTGGCAACACTCGCAGATCATAAAATGGCTGATGGTAGACTCGTTCAATATGAGCGGTTTTTTCGTGTCTACGGTCATGGGTACCTGTTTCGTGTCGGCTTCGGTGCGCTTCTTCGACTTTTTCTTGTTGCTTTTGAAGATGTTAAGGTAGTCCGTCCACGATGAATGGTCGCGCTTGTCTTTGCCGTTGATGATGTCCATGTCGGTGTCCCCCAACACGATTTCCCCGCTTCCGATGCCGGCGAAAAGTTCTTCACGATTGGATTTTTGATGTCCTTCGGTCAGCTTTTCGATGTTCAGACTGCTGGCCTCGCGGTCGTTTTGCCGTAAAAATTCGATGAGCATCTGTTCGCCTTTCCGCTGGTATTCGCGCTTCTCTTTTCTCAGGCTTGCCATAATCTTGCCCCGCGCCTTGGCTGTCGTGATGAAGTTAAGCCATTCGGCACTGATGTTCGGTTCCTTTCCGGTGAGCACCTCCACCTGGTCACCGCTCTTGAGCGTGTGGCTGATGGGTACCAGGACATGGTTGACTTTCGCTCCTATGCAGTGGGTACCCAGGATGGAATGGATACTGAAAGCAAAGTCAAGCACCGAACAGCCGGCCGGCATGGTCTTGAAATCGCCCTTGGGGGTAACCACGAAAATCTCGTTGGAATAGAGGTTTAGCTTGATGGTGTCCAGAAAGTCAAGGGCGTTAGGCTGGGGGTCGTCCAGAATCTCCTTGATGGTCTGCAACCACTTGTTCAGTTCGTTTTCACTATCCTCCGAGGTCTTTCCGCCATCCTTATATTTCCAGTGCGCCGCAAAGCCCTGTTCGGCTATCTCGTTCATGCGTTCGGAGCGTATCTGCACCTCTATCCATCGGCCTATTTTGCTCATGAGGGTGGTGTGCAAGGCCTGGTAGCCGTTGGCCTTGGGATGGTGCAGCCAGTCGCGAAGGCGTTCGGGATGGGTCTTGTAGATGCGCGAGGCCATGTTGAAGATGTGGAAACACTCGTCAATTTCCGTCTCCTCACTTTTGGGTTTGAAGATGATTCTTACGGCCAGGATGTCGTAGACTTCCTCAAAGGGGATGTGCTTGGTCTGCATCTTTCTCCAAATGCTGTAGGGCGACTTGATGCGTTGTTTGATTTCATAGATTACACCCTCGTTGTCGAGCTGTTTGGCGATGGGAGCCACGAAATCTTCGAAAATCTTGTTCAGGTGTTCGCGGGTGTCCTCTAATTTGTTCTTTATCTGGTGGTATTCTTCGGGGTGCTCATAGCTGAAACTCAGGTCTTCCAGCTCTTCCTTTATTTTGTACAGGCCCAGCCGGTTGGCCAAAGGAGCATAGATGTATAGGGTCTCTCCGGCAATCTTATACTGTTTGTTGGGGCGCTGACTGCCCAGGGTGCGCATGTTGTGCAGGCGGTCGCTCATTTTGATGAGGATAACCCGGATGTCATCGCTCATGGTGAGCAGCAGTTTCTTGAAACTTTCGGCCTGTGCCGATGCTTTCTCACCGAAGATTCCTCCCGAGATTTTGGTCAGTCCGTCAACAATCTGCGCAATCTTGGGACCGAAGATGTTTTCGATGTCCTCCACGGTGTAGTCCGTGTCCTCCACCACATCGTGAAGCAAGGCTGCGCAGATACTGGTGCTCCCGAGGCCTATCTCCCCGCAAGCGATTTGGGCAACAGCGATGGGGTGCATGATATAGGGTTCGCCCGAGAGGCGGCGCACACCTTTATGGGCCTGACGCGCGAAGTTGAACGCCTTGGTGATCAACTCCACTTTCTTGCGGTGGCGGCTCTGCAGATAGGTGTCCAGCAGGTGTCGGAAAGCCTCCTCCACCATGATGTTGTCGCGCTCTTCGCGTGTCATCTCGTTCAGATTGTTGCCTGCGTTGTTCATGACGAGTAACCTTTTTTATCTCACACGTATTTTCTTTCCGGCACGGATATTGTTACCTTTAAGCCCGTTGAGTTTGCGCAATTTAGCCACGGTGGTGCCGTTGCGCTTGGCTATTGCTCCCAGGGTGTCACCATTCTTCACGGTCACCGTCTTGGCTCGTGTGGCAGAGGAGCGGGACGTTGAGGTCGGAGCGGCCTCGGCCACCTCCACCATCTTGCGGTTGAAAAGCTCATTGGCGCGGTGTACATAGATGCTGTCTCCCATCTTCAGGAACTGGCCGATGGCTTCGGTGTTCATGCGGATGGGGCAGGGGCGGGCGCTGCCCGGCACCAGTGTGGTGCGGTACTGGGGGTTAAGGGCCTTCAGTTCGCCAATCTCTATGCCGCAAAGTTCACTGATTTGCTCGAACTTCACATCACGGTTGACCATCACCGTGTCGGTGTTGGCCGGCAAGGTGGTGTTCACGGGGCAGATGTTGTGGTCGCAGTAATAGTTCATGATGTAGTTGGCGGCAATAAAGGCGGGCACATAGCCGCGTGTCTCTTCGGGCAGATAAGGGCAGATTTTCCAATAATCCTTCTCGCCATTGGCACGTTTGATGGCCTTGTTCACATTGTTGGGACCGCAGTTATACGAGGCGATGACCAAAGCCCAGTCGCCGAAGATGTCATATAAGTCTTTTAGATAACGCGCTGCTGCGTAACTTGCTTTCACTGGGTCGCGACGTTCGTCCACCAGGCTGGTCACTTCCAGCCCATATTGTTTGCCTGTGGTAATCATGAACTGCCATAATCCCGTTGCACCGACCTTGCTCACGGCGTTGGGATTGAGGGCGCTTTCGATGATGGGCAGGTATTTCAGTTCCAGAGGCAACCGATAGGTTTCCAAGGCTTCCTCGAAGATGGGTGTGTAGAAATTGCTGATGCCCAGCATGAGGCTTACGGTCTGGCTCAGGCGGTTGCTGTATCTGTCGATGCACTGGCGCACTTCCTTGTTATAGGGCATCTCGATGATGTTGGGCAGATGGCTGAGTCTGCGGATATAATCCTCCTCGGAAAAGGCGGGCGAGGATGTGCCCTGGCTGCAATCCTCACCGAAGTTTGTGTATTTAAGGGCATGCCAGTCCTTTATAAGTTGCTCGGCTTGGGCCTCGGACATTCCTTCGGGCAGGCCGAAAGCCTCGCTTTTTGTCTTCTCGTCTTGCTGAATCGTGTCGGCCTCCTGCCCATAGTCGTTGTTGTTTTCCTGTGCCGTGGCTACGGAAGCGGTGAGACAGAATGCCAAAAGGGTCAGTGTGTATTTGTTTCTTATTTGCATTTTCGTGTCGACTCTTGTGTTAGAAGTTAAGGTTGCATTGCAGGCCGTAGCTCTGCTGGCCGAAGCGACCTGTGGTACCGAAGGCGTTGGTGGAGATGATGGTCGGCTGCAGGTTCATGCTCAGGTTCGGAGAAATGTCGAATGAACTCAGTTCTGCATCGACATAGGCATCCACGATGCTCAGCGCATAGACTCCGATGAAGGCGAAGATGCTCAGGTCACGCCATTTGCGATAGCGGTCTTTTCTTCCGCGGAAGATTTCCTGGAAGCGTTTTTCCCTGCCCTCGATGCTGTAGTTGGGAGGCAGCATTGCCTCGTAGCTCTTGGTGTTCGGGTCATCGTCCATGATGTCGAGGTAGGCCTGGCTGTAGTCCCGGTACATCATGTTGTTCCACGTGAGCGCATACATACATCCCAGGAATCCCCCATAGAAGACGGGCAGTTTCCAGTACTTGCGGTTGTAAATCTGCCCTCCGCCCGGAAACACCAACCCCAGCCACATGGCGCGGATGGGATTGGGCATGAAATGGCTTGTGCCGCGTCCGTCGGTCTTCACCGGCTTGGGCATGGGAACCGTCAGGCTGTCGATGCGCAGAGTGTCCGGCATCACCGTCGTGGTGTCCATTGCCACCTCCATGCTGTCCACCACGAAAGGGTCATCCGCCCACAGCAGGCCGGTGGAATCCGCCTCCACGGGTTGCACGGTCTGTGCCGACACCTCGTCTCCCATGCCCGGCATCATCATGATGCCGGCAAGAACCATCCGATATATGCCGCCCGGAAGTGTCAATGCTTCAGACTGTCAAACATGGCAATTAAGCGCTCCAATTCACTCTCGTTGGCAAAGGGGATGCTGATTTTGCCTCGTCCCGTTTCACTGCAAGTGAGTTGCACTTTGGTTTGGAACATTTGGCTCAAGCCGCGCTTCAACTCGGCATATTCGGTGCTGAGACGTGTCTTCTTGCCTTTCAGTCTGCCGTTTTGCGTACTCACGCTGCCGCCCTCTTGCAGTTCTTTCACCATCTGTTCCACGGCTCTCACACTCAGGTCTTCCTTCTTGATGGCCAGGAACACCTGGTTCTGCAGGGTGGGGTCGTTCAGGCTGAGCAGTGCGCGGGCGTGTCCCATGTCCAGCTCCTTGTTCTCCAAAGCCACCTGTATGTTTCCGGGGAGCTTCAGCAGGCGCAGATAGTTGGTCACGGCACTGCGGCTTTTGCCCACGCGTTCGCTCAATCGCTCCTGTGTCATCCCATACTGCTCCAGCAGATGCTGGTAGGCCAGGGCAATCTCCATGGGGTTCAGGTCCTCGCGTTGGATGTTCTCCACGAGGGCCATTTCCATCATGTTCTCGTCATCCACCGTGCGTATGTAGGCGGGTATGCTGGTGAGCCCGGCCATTTGGCTGGCACGCCAGCGGCGTTCTCCGGCGATGATGATATAGGTGCCGTCCTGCATGTCACGGATGGTGATGGGCTGCACCAGTCCTATCTGCCGGATGGAGTCGCTCAGGTCTTGCAAAGCCTGGTGGTCGAACTCGCGTCGGGGCTGGTTGGGGTTGGGCTTTATCTTGTCCACCTCCACGTTGTTGATGCTCGAACTGCCCTGTGTCTTCACCTCTTCGGTGCTGATGAGCGCGTCCAAGCCACGTCCTAAAGCGGGAAATTTCTTGTGTGTAGGCACGGTCGGTAGTGTTAGGTTAGTGATGGGTTAAGGGGTGTTGTCTTGGCGTTCCGCCTACATCTCGGGATGCTTCTTCACGATTTCCTTGGCCAAAGCCAGATGGTTCTTGGCACCTGCCGAGTCGGCATCGTAGAGGATTACGGGCAGTCCGTGGCTGGGCGCCTCGCTCAGTTTCACGTTTCGCTGGATGACGGTTTCGAATACCAGCTCCTGGAAGTGGGTCTTCACCTCGTTGTATATCTGGTTGGCCAGTCGCAGACGGCTGTCGTACATCGTCAGCAGGAAGCCTTCGATTTCAAGGTCGGGGTTCAGACTGTTCTTGATGATGCGTATGGTGTTGAGCAGTTTGCTGATTCCCTCCAGCGCAAAGTACTCGCACTGCACGGGGATAATCACGCTGTCGGCAGCCGTGAGGGCGTTGACGGTGATAAGTCCCAGCGAAGGGCTGCAGTCAATCAGAATGTAGTCGTATTCGCTCCGCAGGGGTTGTAGCAGACGCTTGATTACTTTCTCGCGGTCTTTCAGTTGCAGCATTTCGATTTCGGCGCCCACCAGGTCGATGTGCGAGGGGATGATGTCCAGCCCCTCGATGTCGGTGGTGTAGATGGCTTCCATGGCGTCTACTTTGTCGATGAGACAATTGTAGATGGAGCAGTCCACTTGTGCCAGGTCGACACCCAAGCCCGACGAAGCGTTGGCCTGGGGGTCGGCATCGATCAGCAGTACCTTCTTCTCCAATGTGGCCAAAGAGGCTGCCAGGTTCATGGTTGTGGTCGTCTTGCCCACACCGCCTTTTTGGTTTGCCAATGCAATGATTCTTGCCATTAACTTCTTTGTATTGGTTCGGTTATGCAAAGATAATGTTTTTTCTTCGCTTCACCTTAATAATATAGGAAAAGATGCTTTTTCTGTTCATAACTCATGCCAATTGTTGATAACTTCGCAAAAATAGTTTAATTTTGTGTTCCTATTATGTGAAAGAGCTTGTATATGAAGCAGGACAACGATTCCGAGAAGTTGATTTTAGTGGTGAATGACGATGGTTGCCAGGCCCGGGGTATTCGCCATCTGGCCCGTCTGATGACCCGCTTGGGCAGGGTGGTGGTTGTGGCCCCCTCGGGTGCCCGTTCAGGAGCCGGCTGCAGCATTACGCCCACACAGGCCGTGCACCTCATGCGGCTGGGCATGGATGCCGAGGGCATCGAGTGGGTGAGTTGTGGGGGAACACCTGTGGATTGTGTGAAGCTGGCCTTGGAGCATGTGTGTCCCCGTCTGCCCGATCTGGTGGTCAGCGGCATCAATCATGGCGACAATTCCAGCATCTGCATCCATTACAGCGGCACCATGGGAGCCGTGCTTGAGGCCACCATGAAGGGGCTTCCCGCCATAGGTTACAGCCTGCGCACGTTCAGCCAACAATGCAACTTTCTGCCTTTTGACCAAGTCGTCCTGCAGGTGGCTTCCCATGTGCTGGATGAAGGGTTGCCGCAGGATGTGTGTCTCAACGTCAACTTTCCCGAAGTGGAACGTCTGCAGGGCGCTCGTGTCACCCGCATGTGTCGCGGCTGTTGGAGCGGCGAATGGGCACCGGCGCACCATCCTCGCGGCGCCGAATATTATTGGCTCACGGGCAGGTTTGATAACCTTGAACCCGAAGCTGTCGACACCGACAATTGGGCGCTGGACCATGGCTATGCCAGCATCACCCCCATTCAACTGGATATGACGGCATACCGGGCCATGGAGGCCTTGGCCGACCGCCTGACAACGGATTAATCACGAACCAACATCCCCATCAACATAGTGAAATATTATCTGATAGCCGGAGAGGCGAGCGGTGACCTGCATGCCAGCCATCTGATGGCGGAACTCAAACGACTTGACGCCGAAGCGCGGTTCCGCTGCATCGGGGGCGACATGATGCAGGCCGAGGGCGGAGATTTGCTCTGCCACTACCGCCATCTGGCCTATATGGGCGTGTGGCCCGTACTCACGCATCTGGGCACCATCCTCAGAGCCATGGGACGATGCCGCAAGGATGTGGCTCGCTGGCAGCCCGATGTGCTCATCCTGGTGGACTATCCCGGTTTTAATCTGGGTATGGCCAAGTGGGTGAAGCGCCACACCCGGATTCCCGTTTTCTATTATATCTCGCCCAAGATATGGGCATGGAAGGAGTATCGCATCAAGAGCATACGCCGCTATGTCGATGCCCTTTTCAGCATCCTGCCTTTTGAACCCGAATGGTTCCGCAGCAGGCATGGCTATCAGGTTGACTATGTGGGCAACCCGACGATGGACGAGGTGACCGCTTTCCTGGATGCCCATCCTGCCTCCCCCCAACGTTTCCGTGCCGAGAACAAGCTTTCCGACCGCCCGATTATCGCACTGCTCGCAGGCAGCCGAAGGCAGGAGATACGCGACAACCTGAGCCGCATGGTCCGTGCCACTGCCGGCCTTGAGAGCGATTATCAGATGGTGGTGGCCGGAGCACCGGGCATCGAGGCCGGGTATTATGCGCGGTGCGCCAACGGACAACCGTTGCAGGTGGTCTACGGACAGACCTATGCCTTGTTGCAGCATTCGGCGGCGGCACTCGTCACCAGCGGTACGGCCACATTGGAGACGGCACTTTTCCGGGTGCCTCAAGTGGTGTGTTATTACATGCGCATCGGTCGTCTGGCCAATTGGGGCCGCCCCTGGCTTATCAAGACACCCTATGTGTCGTTGGTGAACCTGGTGGCAGGTGAGGAAGTGGTGCCCGAGTTGATTGGTGCAGAGATGAATCCCGTGCGTGTGAGGGAGGAGCTGGACCGTATTCTTCCCGGCGCTCCGGACCGGGAAACGATGTTGCAGGGTTATGGACGGATGGCCGAAAAGTTGGGCAGTCCCGGCGCTCCCGCCCACTGCGCAGAAGCCATTCTCAATCGCCTGAAGGCAATGTGAGGGCATCGCCTCGGGCCGCAAAAAGTCCCCGCCTCAAAGCCTCCGGAAATACATGAACATGTTTGAGCCAAAACATGAACACGTTTCTGAAAAACATGAGCATGTTTTTCAGAAAACATTTATATGCTTTTTTGCAGTCTCTGCAAAACGGTATGAAACACACAACTTGCCTTATTGAGATTTTGTCGGACTCACCTTATTTAAATATAGGCTTCCGGGCGTCTTTCGCGGCACGGCGGACCGCCCGTTTTTTACATTTATTTGGGGTTCATGTGTAAATAACTTAAAATTACTGCCTTTTGGGTATTGCTCCACTGGGGATTATGTTGTATCTTTGCGTTCATTAACAAAGAGGAATGTGCGTCTTCCGCTTGCAGCGTATTTGCCCTTTTCTTCTTAAAACAGGAAATCTTATGAAATTCCGACTTTTCTTTTCCTCGTTCGTTGTATTCACGCTGTGGATGCTGACCTTTACCCTGCCACAAGCCGTACGGGCGCAGGAAGTTGAAGAATATACGCTCACGGGGGTGGTCACAGACCCCGAAGCCCAGCCCTTGGCCGGCGCGAGTGTCCGCATCAAGGACCTGCCCTACGGAACGCTGACCGACGGGGATGGCAAGTACCAGTTGCGTGGCAAGTGGAAGAAAGGGGACTTCATCGTGTTCAGTTTTGTCGGCATGAAAAGCGTGCAGATGGAGTTCTTCGGACAGGAGAAGCAGGATGCCGCCATGCAGTATGACGCCAAAGAGATGAAGGAAATCACGGTGACGGCCAACCGAAACATCAATGCCATTGATGTGCGTGCCCGTTCGGGCGTGGTGCAGACGGTGGATATGAAGCGGCTTATCGACAAACCCATGATGGACATGTCGCTGGCGTTGCAGGGAAGCGTGCCCGGACTTATCGTTACGAACACCGGCGACCTGGGTTCAAAACCCACCATCCGCATCCGTGGGAACTCATCGTTGCGCAAGGGCGATGCCGCCAACGAACCTCTGTACGTGCTTGATGGAAAGGTGATTTCATCGGATGCTTTCATGACCATCAATCCGCAGGACATCAAGGAAATAAAAGTGTTGAAGGATGCGGCGGCCTGTGCTCTGTACGGCATCAAGGCGGCTAACGGAGTGCTGGAGATAACCTCGCAACGTGGCGCGAACTATGGCCGTATCAGCGTGAGCTACAACTTCAACATGGGTGTCACGATGCGCGGAAGGCGTGGCGTGGAATTGATGGATACGGATGAGAAGCTCGAGTTCGAGCGCCGCCTGAAGAACGAGGCAGCCCCGGGCTACCGATATAGTGCCGACTACTTCCGCACCAAGTATCCCAATGCGCCCAACCTGAATGCCATGATAGCCGACGGGCAGTTGAAACTGGATTCGTTGCGCAATATCCACACCGACTGGTTCAAGGAACTGATTCATCGCAACATGTACCAACGTCACAACGTGAGCATCAAGGGCGGTAACGAAAACACGTCCTATTACGTTTCGGGCAACTATGCCAAACAGGGCGGCGCACTGCCCGGCAACGAAACGCAACGCGCCACCGTGCACATGGGGCTTGACCAGCAGCTGGGAAAAATCGGTGTGCTCTCGCTCAGTGCGGACGGCGGCTATTCGGATACCGACACCCCGACGGGAACCACCTATTCGCCGGCATCACTGGTCTATAACCTGAACCCTTACGAGAAACCGTCGGAAGGCACGTTGTGGTCGTATCCCAACCGCACGTACCGGGATTTGCTCAACCAGTTCAGTTCCGAATCGTCCGACAAGCGCGGCGGGGTCAGCGGAAGCATCAACCTTGACCCCATAGAGGGACTCACCGTGGCCGCCGTGGCGGGTGTCGACTTCTTGCTCACCGAAGGCATGCAGTTCACACCCGCTTCTTCCTACGAGGAGCAACAGAGCGGCGAGCCGGTGGAGGCTTTGGGAAAACTGAACAAGTACAAGAACACCGTGGCCAACGTGTCGTCTAACATCCGCGTCACCTATAACAAAGTGTTCGGTGGGGTGCATGACCTTACGCTGAGTGCCAACACGGACTATTACCTGACCAACAACGACAATGTGTCCATTACGGGCTACGGCGTGGGCGACCATCCTTCGGCAGCCCTCATCAACCAGTCGCTCGAAGGCAACCGCAAGCCTGCCGTCGGATCGCTCAAGGAGAAGACCCGGCAACTGGGTGCAGGTCTTGTGGGAGGCTATACCTATAATAATCTGTACGACGCATTCGCCACCTATAAATGGGACGCGTCATCTGTGCTGCCCAGGGACAAGCGTTGGAACGCGGCGTGGGCCGTGGGGGTGGGATGGACCCCGAGCAACTACAGGTTCTTGAAAGATAACAGGGTGCTCACCAATCTGAAGTTGAAATCCTCGTATGGCGTAACGGCCAGCCTGGCCGGTGTGTCTGCCGCTTCCACTATCGGCACGTTCGCTTATTCCGATGACACCTATGGCAACCAGCGCCTGTTGCAGTTGCTGGCTCTGTACAACACGGACCTGAAGCCCGAACAGACGACATCCATTGATGCCGGCCTGTCGTTTGAACTCTTCAAACGCCTGACCGTAGACTTCGGATGGTACCGCCGCGAGACGGCTGATGCCCTGCTCGACGTGCCCATACCGGCTTCCAACGGTTTCAACACGATGAAGCGCAACATCGGTGTGCTACGCAATGATGGTGTGGAGTTGAGTGCCTCTGTGCGGATAGTCGACAACGGCATCTTCCGTTTCCGCATGGGCGGTTCGTTCGCCTACAACAGCAATAAGGTTACCGACCTTTATTTCACCGACAAACTGTATTCCGGCGAGACCTCGCTGATTCCCGATTTCCAAATCGGAAAGGCTTATGACATTGTCTATGGTCTGAAGTCGCTCGGCATCAACCCGCGCACGGGCCTGCCGGTCTTTGAGGGGGCGGACGGACGCGAGATCAACGCCACCGACCGGTTGACGCGCGAAGATTTTACCGAGCTGGGGCACAGCACTCCGCCCTATACCGGAACCATTAACCTTTCGATGTCTTATCGCGACTTCGACCTCGATGTTGATTTTTATTACGTGGCCGGCGGCGTGCGGCAATACAATTACACCTATGTGCGTGACATGAGCGCCGCCAACCAGAATGCCATCCACGGATTGCTGGACAAGATGTGGTTTGAGCGCGGCGATCTTGACAAGATCTATTATTCGCCGTTCTACTCTTCGGCCGCCATCGAGACCCTCAGCTATCCCAACACCAACACGGTGGGCAAGAGCAGCTACCTGCGTATGTCAATGCTTTCGCTCCGTTATCGTGTGCCGCAGAAGTTCCTGACTCGCCATTGCCCCTTCATCAAGTTTGCCAATATCGCTGTCCAGGCCTCCAACCTCTTTACGCTGACCTCCTATAACGAGTCCGACCCCGAGACCGGTCAGTTGGGTGCCGCCGTGCAGCCTGTCTTGACGATGAATCTTAATGTTACGTTCTAAATCCACATTCTCATGAAAACGGCATTTACACATTATAATTTATTTTATATGCTTGTGGGCGTGGTGATGCTCCAGGCCTGTTCGCTGGATGTCCCCTATGAGAACCAGTTCTCCGATCCCGATGCCATCACCACACCGCAGATGGCACGCGAGCTGCTGGCCACGGCCTATAGTGACCTGCCACATCCGGAATTCCAGCTGTCGGTGTTGGCCGATGATTACACGCCCACATCGTGGATTAAGCGTAATACCGATTTGGAGAATCTCTACAAATGGGAGCCACAGCCCATCATCGACTTTTCCTGCACGCTGTGGCAGGACTATTACTCCGTGGTCGTTACGCTGAACACCTTGCTCGAGCGTCTGCCTGCGGTGCAGGGCGACGCGAAAGTGGTAAGTCGGATTGAAGCGGAAGCCAAGGCACTGAAGGCGTTGTGCTATTTCGACCTGCTTCGCCTGTTCGCACCGGATTATATGGATGGGAAGGACAAGCCCGGAATTGTGTTGAAGGATAAAGTTGAGCTGGGATTCCTGTCGAGAACGAACATCGAGGGGTGCGTGACGGCCATCCGGTCGTTGCTGACCGAGGCCGTCTCGGCCATGTCTGCGGATGCCGGCGAATGCTACTGGCTTTCGCGTTCGTCCAGCCTGTATCTGTTGGCACAAGTAGAGCTTTATGCAGGTAACTACGGCGATGCGGCTTCGTATGCCGGGCAGGTGATGGCCGATGCCGAGGTTATGGAGACGCTCACCCCCACGGCCTATGCCAACCTTTGGAGCGGCAACGGGAGTTCCGAGCGTCTGTTTGCTTTTTATAGCCCCAATCTTGCCTCCTCCTTTTATCAGGAGATTGTGTATGATGCCAATAGTGGCGACTATCTGGCCATGAACAATGCACTGGCCTCTTCCTACGAAGATGGCGATATCCGAGGCGATTATACGGTGTATCCGTTCCAGACAAGCCTCCGTGTGGCGGATTATTTTGGAAAGTACAACCGTATGCGTAAGGAAAAGCAAGAGATTGCCTACATCAACAAGATGCGGACGGCCGGTGTGTGCCTGCTGTTGGCAGAGGCTTATTGCCTGGACGGCGAGCATGAGGAGCAGGCCGTGGCCCTTATGAACGAGTACTTGCAGAAGCGGGGCGCATCGCCGTTGGACGAAGGCCTGAGTGGCAATGCCTTGTTGCGCCGTGTGCTGAATGAGAAATGGAAGGAGTTTGCGGGTGAAGGACAACGCTTCTTTGACTTGAAGCGTTACCGCCACACGTTGCTGTCCATGTGGGCGACAAGTGCCGGAAAGAATGTGTCGGCTGACGACTACCGCTGGAACTTCCCCATTCCCAAGGAAGAATATCTCTACAACGACAACATCAAACAGAATGAAGGTTGGAACCAACAACAAATTCAATAACACTAAAAACAAAAAACAATGAAAAAGTATTTGACAACAGCATTGACGCTTGTTATGGCCGTCTTCATGGTGGCCTGTAGCGAAGATGAAGGGCCAACCGGCTACAAGGGAAAGAACACTGTGACATTGGCCATTGAGAGCGGCGCAACAACACTGATTGAAGACGAGGACGAAGCCGTTACCGTATCCGTCACGCTTGACCGTGCCTACAACCAGGCCGTGAACTTGTCCGTTCTGGTACAGGGAACCGAGCCGGAACGTCTGGTGGTAACGCCTCAGCCCGTAACCATCGCAGCAGGAAGCACCATGGCCATGTTCAAGGTTCAATCTTCCAAGCAGGGCAATCTCGCAGAGCAGCTTCAGTACACGCTTACCTGCGGAGATTTGCAGAGCGATATGCGGATGGGTAACACCGTTACCATCAACTTGCGTCCCCGCACGGGTATGGATGACCTTACCGATACACAGTTGGCACTCATCGAGAGTTGGAAGAACAACTACGGCGTGGACGTAACGCCGTGGATGGGTCAGGTAAGTCTTGAAGGTGACGTTACAGAACCGGGCGACGGATTGACCGAACCCTTCGTGGAACAGAAGAATTATAAGCTGGACGGCAAAAGCGTCATCACATTGGGTGAAGGCTGTACGGAGGACAAGATTGTGCTGAAAATGGTGGACAACCCCTTGGGCATGACGAATGTTCTCTACGACTGGTTGCGTAAGAACACCGTTGAAGACGAGGTTAATTTCACCCAAGGCTATGGTGGTCCGATTGTTATGGAACTTATCAATTGGAACAAGAACACGCAGGAAACGTTCAATGTTAGCTTGGATGGTATTGAAATAGACTTGACGAAGGCGCAAACGACGGACGGAGTTACGACTTTTGACATTAAGTTCGTGGAAGAGGGAACCGCTTACGTTCTGGGCTTGGACGGGAATCCCGTGGAAGTCGTCTATGACGAGGAAGCGGGTCCGGAACCGGCTTATTATTCAAAGGAAAGCTGGATACCTTTCAAGTATGAGTACACGGCCTGGAGCCGCTTGCTGCAGAAAGTGGCCGAGAACGATGACAGCGCCTTGGAGTTGTTCAACACAGACGGAACGGCTGACCCCGAATACTATCTGCTACCTTCAGACGTGAACTATGACGTGTTCGACTCTGAGGAAAACAATTTCTACGTACAGCCCAAGGGAAGCGTCAACTTCCAGGATGGCACGATGGAGTTTGTGTTCCCTGCCGACCACATGTATGCCGGTGGATATGCTCGCGTAAACGTAAAGTATTCTGTAAAATAATAAATCTTTTATTGGATAAGAAATAAAAGAATGAGAAGGTTTCTGAATCAGTGCATAAGCCATGTCGCCCTTTTATGGGCGGCATGGCTTGTCTGTGTACCTCTTGCTGCACAAAGCCTGACGGACAGTATTAAGTTGCCTGCGGACATCGTGGAAGGCAGACTGCCCAATGGTTTGCGATACCTTTTGAAGAAGAACGAAAGTCCGGCCTCGCGCACTGAATTCCGGCTTATCATGCACGTTGGCTCCGTTCAGGAGTCCGAACTGCAGAAGGGCGGCGCGCACTTCTTGGAACACATCGCCTTTGGTGGCACGAAGCATTTCCCCAATCGTAGTGCCGTGCAATACCTGGAGTCGCTGGGCATGAAATATGGGCAGGACATCAATGCCTACACGGGCTTCGACCGCACTGTCTACATGTTTGCCGTGCCTTCCGACCGTCAAAAGGCCGACCGCTTCCGCAAACCGCTGCTTATCCTGCGGGACTGGCTGACCGACATGACCATCAATCCCGAAAGGGTGGAGACCGAGAAAGGCATCATCCTGGAAGAACTGCGCGGCTATGACGTCGGCGATGATTTTTATGACTTGAAGATAGGTCAAGGCATCTTCAGGGACCGCATGCCGCTGGGCAACACCGATGACATCCGCCGCATGACGGCCGGCACGTTGAGGGAGTATTACCGCACGTGGTATGTGCCCGAGCTTGCCACCGTGGTTGTTGTGGGCGACATCGACCCGCAGGCTATGGAAAAAGATATTCGGAAGATGTTTAACGTGAAAAGGAAACAGCCGAAGGCCGACTTCCGCACCTATCCGCTTGTCTATTCCGTCGGAACGCAAATCTGTGAAGTCGTGGACTCGTTGCAGTTGCGTGACGAGGTGGAACTGATGATTCCGCATCCCTGCATCGTGACCCGAACGCTTGAGGATGTGAGGAAACAAGGCGTGGGGCAGGCACTGGTCAACGCCATCTCCTATCGGTTCGGCAAACGCAGGATACAATGCGATGTATCCAACAAGTGGTACCTGAGCGACAAGGAGCATCTTGTGTTCTCCATAAAGGAAGGCAACGACAACGATCTTCCCGACCGCATCGCCGCATTGTCGAATGAACTGAAGAACATTATCGAAGACGGCTTTCGTCCGCAGGAAGTGGAACGGGCCGTCAACATCGTCATCCGCCAGCTGGAGAGTGTCGATTATGAAGGAGCGTCATCGGCCTTCTGGTGCGATGAGCTGATGGACTACGTTCTTTCGGGTGACAGCCATATCAATGACTCCTTGCAAATTAGCCAAGTGACAGAGGCTTTGCGGAGAGTCGAAAGCAAGGATTTGCAGGACCTTTTGAATGAATGGCTGACCTATCGCAACGACGCGTTGCTGGTGGCCGGCCGCGTTCACCCCTATCGCTCCGAGCGACTGACCGAGGACAACATCCGCAAAGCCTGGAAGGACGGCGAGAGGTTGCCCTGCCAGCCGTTCGTGTATGAGGAGAAGGTGGAGGAACCCGCTCATGTCGAGACGCCGGCATGCCTGGATACCATCTATCCTTACGATGCCTCGTGCATAGCCTCCACGCGCACTTACCCCGAACTGGGCATCCGCGATGTGAAACTCACCAATGGCATCCGGCTCATTCTCAAGCCCACACGCGATGACGGCAATATCCTGCTCACGTCGCTTGCGCCGGGCGGACTGGCTTCCATTCCCGCCGACCGCTTCTTTCAACTGGAAGGAACGGCCAGCTATATTGACCTGGGCGGCATTGCGAAGGCAGACTATGATTCGCTTCAGGACTATCTCTACCAGCACAACATGGCTCTGTCGCTCATGATGGAGAACTACTGGCATGGCATGATGGGATTCTTCGCCCCTCAAGACGCCAATGCGTTCTTCAATCTGGTGTATGAAAAGGCCACGGACCCCGAGCTGCGCTATCAGGACTTCGAGGACATACGCGAGGAGTTGCGCGGGTCGATGGGTCGCGAGACGTTGTTGGACAAGATGCTTAGCCGCACGCCCGACCGCCTGGTGTCTGCCCGTATCAACGCGCTAATGGGCAACGCTCTGGCGCATGGAGACAAAGTGCCGGATGCCGCGGACATTGATGCGCTCAGCCTGGACAGCATCGCCGTCTTCTACAAGCGGTTGTATGCCGAGCCTAACCACACGACGTACATTCTTTGCGGCGGCTTCAACCCTGACACGTTGATGCAGCAGTTTGTCTCCGTTTTCTCGCGGATGATCCGTGTGGAGCATCCCGAAGATTGGAGCGTGCCCGCTATAAAGCTGCCACAGCAGCCCGTCGTGGAACGCTTTCCCAACGACAACGAAACGCAGACAATGTTCGACTATCTCTACTTCGGTCACTATGAACCGGGTTTGCGTAATTCGCTTATCCTGAAACTGATGAGCGGAATTGTGCGCAACCGGCTCATCTCTGACTTGCGTGAACGCGAATCGTTGGTCTATTCGCCGTACATCTCCATCTATTACGATGGTTTACCCCAATCAACGTATTATTTCGACATTAACGCATCCGTGGAGAACCGCAACATGGCGAAGACACAAGCCGTGTTGAAGGACATCCTGCACTCGCTGCGCACGACCCCGGTGCCCGTCGAGGAGTTGAACAGCCTCAAGCAATCCTTCCTCATCAACAAGCGCGAAGCACTTGACGAGGGCAACACAGCCGTCTGGCGTACCAACTTGACAGGGCTGCTGAAAAACGGAGAGACGATAGAGGACTTCGCCCGTTATGAGGATTGTCTGAACAGCATCACGCCCGAGGTGCTGCTCGAGGCTTTTGGCCGTTACTTCAATCCCGACCGTTATGTTTTGCTTTACATCAGTAATCAGGAAATACAACCATGAAGGTTTTACTTAAAAGTTTTATCCTATTTTGTGCCTACACCGTTCTGCCTTTCGCGGGCAGAGCGGGTGTGAAGGCCCAGACGCCCAAGGCCTATGCCTTGTTTGACAATGACGGTAATGAAGTGTCCTATGCCGACATGATGCATAAGTTGGGCGGCTGCGACATCGTGTTCTTCGGCGAGGACCATAATTGCCCCATCGCACACTGGATGGAGTTGAACGTGGCCCGCTCGCTTTATGAACGCCACGGCGACAAGCTCACCATCGGCGAGGAAATGATGGAGGCTGACAACCAGCTTATCCTCGACGAGTACATGAACCGCAGCATCTCCTACGACCGGTTCGAGGCCGAAGCCCGCCTGTGGGACAATTATTCCACGGACTATTATCCCGTGGTTTTCTTTGCCAAGGAGCACGGCATCCCTTTCGTGGCAACCAACGTGCCGCGCCGTTATGCCAATGCCGTGAAGAACAACGGGCTGGCCTGCCTGGAAAGCTTCTCGGACGAGGCCAAGCGCTACCTTCCCCCCTTGCCGGTGCCTTTTGAGTATGACGAGGAAGGAAGCGACGCGGCCTTCGGCATGATGCAGCTGATGGGTGGAAGAACGGGCGGGGACTCGCGCAAGCTGGCCGAGGCACAGGCCATTAAGGATGCCACCATGGCCTGGTTCATCGCGAAGAACTTCCGGCACAAGTTCCTGCACATCAACGGCAGCTTCCATTCCGACAGCCGCGGCGGCATCATTCCCTATCTGTTGCGCTACCGTCCCGGCACCACTATAGGTACCATCGTCACCGTGCGCCAGGAAAACGTGGACAAGTTAGAGGAGGACAACCGAGGCCGTGCGGATTACTACATTGTCGTGCCCGAGGAAATGACGACAACCTACTGATTCGTAACGAGACGCATATTATAAAACCACACGTTCCCACCCGTCTTTCAAGGGTTGGGAACGTGTGGTTTGACTTGATTCTCTGTCTGTAAATTTTGGACTCCCAAGGTTTGATTTATAAAATGTCGAGCTGTTGCGGGGTCTTTAGCCCCCCCCCCAAAAAAAACATCAAGACGTTTTTCAAAAACATGAACATGTTTTCAAAAAAGATGAACATGTTTTTCCCGAAACATGCACATGTTATGTTAGCACATAATGGTCTAATCCCCTGTTTAGGTTCAATAATGTCTTTGCGAGGGCAGGAAGGCGGATTTGATGTGTTGTATCTTGCCGTTAACGATACCGATGACATCAAACCGAAGGGGCGGCTCGGTGTGGTAAAGACGTACGTAACTGTTGGCCGCACTGACCAGGGCACGCTGTTTGCGCCAGTCCACGGCATCGAAAGGCTGGCCGTGCTCTTCGCCGGAACGCGTCTTCACTTCCACAATCACCAGCCGTCCTTCGCCCATGGCCACGATGTCCAGTTCGTGGCGCGTCTTGGGGGCTTTCCAGTTACGGTGGAGGATGCGGTAGCCCTTCTCTTCAAGAAAACGGGCGGCCAGCTCCTCGCCGGCCGCCCCTAATAAGTTGTGTTCTGCCATCAACGGGTTTACAGGATGGTGCAACCCTCGCAGGGCTTCAGCTGCTTGAAGAAGTCGTTGCCCTTGTCGTCCACCAGGATGAAGGCGGGGAAATCCTCTACGGTAATCTTCCATACGGCTTCCATTCCCAACTCGGGATATTCCAGACATTCGATGCTCTTGATGGAACTTTGGCTGAGTACTGCGGCCACACCACCGATGGTGCCCAGATAAAAGCCTCCGTGCTTCTTGCAGGCATCGGTCACCTGTTGTGTGCGGTTGCCCTTGGCAATCATAACCAGCGAGGCACCGTTGGCCTGGAACTCGTCCACGTAGGGATCCATGCGGTTGGCTGTGGTGGGACCCATTGAGCCGCAGGGCAGACCTTCGGGCGTCTTGGCCGGACCGGCATACAGCACAGGATAGTCTTTGAAATATTGGGGCAGGCCTTCGCCGGCATCCAGACGTGCCTTCAGCTTGGCGTGGGCGATGTCGCGGGCCACAATGATGGTGCCCTTCAGGTTCACCCGGGTGCTCACGGGATATTTGGTCAGTTCGGCCCGAACGGCATCCATGCCCTTGTCCAGGTCAATCTCTATGCCCTTGGTACCCTCTCCGGGGCGGCGCAGCTCTTCGGGAATCAGTTCGCCGGGGTTGGCGTCCATCTGTTCGATCCAGATGCCTTGGGCGTTGATTTTGGCCTTGATGTTGCGGTCGGCAGAGCAGCTCACACCCATGCCGATGGGGCAGCTGGCACCGTGGCGGGGCAGACGGATCACGCGGATGTCGTGGGCCAGGTACTTGCCTCCGAACTGGGCACCGAGCCCTATCTTGTAGGCTTCCTTCAGCAGTTTCTGCTCTAAGTCGATGTCGCGGAAGGCACGTCCCGTCTCGTCGCCCGTGGTGGGCAGGTTGTCGTAGTATTTGATGCTGGCGAGTTTCACGGTGAGCAGGTTCTTCTCTGCGCTGGTTCCGCCAATGACGAAGGCGATGTGGTAGGGAGGACAGGCAGCCGTGCCCAGGTGCTTCATCTCCTCTACGAGGAAGGGCAGCAACGTGCCCTCGTTCTGAATGGTGGCCTTGGTCATGGGATAGAAATAGGTCTTGTTGGCCGAGCCGCCGCCTTTGGCCACCATCACGAAGCGATACTCGTCGCCCTCGCAGGCTTCGATGTCAATCTGTGCAGGCAGGTTGCACTTGGTGTTCACCTCGTCATACATGTTGAGGGGGGCGTTCTGGCTATAGCGCAGGTTGTCTTGGGTGAAGGTGTTGAACACGCCGCGGGACAGTGCCTCTTCGTCCTCGAAGCCTGTCCACACCTGCTGGCCCTTTTCGGCATGGATGATGGCTGTGCCGGTGTCCTGGCAGAAAGGAAGCACGCCCTTGGCAGCCGTCTCGGCATTGCGCAGGAACTGAAGGGCCACGTACTTGTCGTTCTCAGAGGCTTCGGGGTCACGCAGAATCTTGGCCACCATCTCGTTGTGCTCGCGGCGAAGCATGAACTCCACATCATGGAAAGCCTGTTGTGCTACCAGGGTCAGTGCCTCGGGGCTTACCTTCAGCATCTTGTGTCCCTCGAACTCGCCTACGCTCACCCCCTCGGTGGTCAGCAGACGATACTGGGTCTTGTCTTCTCCCCGTTGAAACATAGGGGCGTACTTGAAATCTGTCATATCGGTCGGTTTAGGTTTTATGTTTACGTGTTTTTGAATGATTTAAAGACATTCCTCCTCCTCAACAACGGGATAGAGGAAGTCGTTGTAGGGATATTTCTGCACGTGCAATTCGCGCACCTTATTATATAGCATGCGTTTCAGTTCGTCGATGTTGGTGCGTTCGGCGGCGGAAATGAAGATGCAGTTGTCGTTGAGCCGTGCCATCCAGGTTTTCCTCAGGTCGTCCAGCGACACGTTTTCCTTGGTGGCCGGTGTGGGGTCGTCCTTGTCCTTCTCCACCCATGTGTAGGCGTCAATCTTGTTGAATATGATGATCAGGGGCTTGTCGGCGCATCCCAATTCGTTGAGTGTCTTGTCCACCACCTCTATCTGGTTCTCGAAGTCGGGATGGGAGATGTCGGCCACGTGCACCAGCAGGTCGGCCTCGCGCACCTCGTCCAGCGTGCTTTTGAACGAATCCACCAGGTCGGTGGGCAGCTTGCGTATGAAGCCCACGGTGTCCGAGAGCAGGAACGGCAGGTTTTCCACGATGACCTTGCGCACGGTGGTGTCGAGCGTGGCGAAGAGCTTGTTCTCGGCAAACACTTCGCTCTTCGAGAGCAGGTTCATCAGGGTGCTCTTGCCCACGTTGGTATATCCCACAAGTGCCACGCGGATCATGCGCCCGCGGTTGCTTCGCTGGGTGGTCTTTTGCTTGTCGATGTCGGCAAGCCGCTGCTTCAGCAGGCTCATGCGGTTGAGAATGATACGGCGGTCCATCTCCAGCTGTGTCTCACCCGGGCCGCGCAGTCCCACGCTGCCCTTGCCGCCTCCTCCGCCCGAGCCTCCGCCCTGACGCTCAAGGTGGGTCCACATACGTTGCAGGCGCGGCAACATATAGCGGTATTGTGCCAGCTCCACCTGGGTCTTGGCGTTGGCCGTCTGCGCCCGCATGGCAAAGATGTCGAGGATGAGGCTGGTGCGGTCCAGCACTTTCACCTTCAGCTCAGCCTCGATGTTGCGCAATTGTTTCGCACTCAGTTCGTCGTCGAAGATGACGATGTCGATGTTGCGTTCGGCCTCTTCTTCTTGCTCGATGTATTCGCGTATCTCTTTCAGCTTGCCCGTTCCCAGATAGGTGACGCTGCTGGGGCCGTTCATCTTTTGGGTAAAGCGCTTCACGGTTTCGGCTCCGGCCGTGAGGGCAAGGAACTCCAGTTCGTCAAGGTATTCTGTGGTGCGGAATTCGTTCTGTTGGGGCGTAATCAGGCCTACCAGGATGGCCCGTTCGGGTCCGTTCTGCTGGTCGGCCGCCAGCCGGGAATATCCCCCCAGTCCCTCCTGCATTCGGGTGGCGCTGGTGCTGGAACGTTGCATGTTATATGATTCTCTGTGTCCCAAGGTTCGGTCTTTTTAGGTAAAGATAATGAGTTAGTACACCTGCACCACCAGGTATTTGCTCATGCTCCAGAAAGCATTTGTGTTGGTGATTTTCAGCACCAGGTGGCCGTTGCTCCCTGTCGTCAGTGTGTATGAGTTGGCCGGATGACTGGTCAGCACCTTGGCTTTCTTGGAGTCCAAAGCAATCTCTTTGGTGTTCCGGATGTCTATCTTTGTGAAATATCTCTTGTTGAATTTGTCGCTCTTGAGCACCTCTCCGTTTACAAGGATTTTCTCTTCTTTCAAATCGGAACGGGTGCCCAAAGCATACCATGCGGTGTTCAGCTCCGTCTCTTGCACTTCCAACGCCTGAGACTTCTGTTCGTTTTCCTCGTTCAACTGGTTCACGCTCTCGGTGAGTGCGTCAATTTGGTCGCCTTGTGCCGCTATTTGCTGGTCTTTTTCCTCCACCTGTTGTTTCAGTTCGGCTATCTGGGCGGTCTTTTCCTCCATCTGGCTCTTCAGGTTGGCCACGATGGCCTTCAGCGAATTGGAGTTGGCGTTGCTGTTGCTCAGGCGTTTTTCCAGTTGGGAAATCATGTTGCGGTACTGGTCCATCGAACTTTGAATGAACCTCATGTTCTCGGTAATCTGCTCCTGGGCGTTGGGCTGCTCAAGGTTGCCGTTGGCGATGATTACGCGTCCTTCGGCCTCGTTAATCCGGATGAAGCCCTCCTGCACCTGGTTGATCAGGCTCAAGAGCTCGTTATACTCCTCGTCTTTCTGACTGTTTTCCAACTTCAGCGCCTCGTTTTCCTTTTTCAGTTCCTCACTGTGGTCCTGTTCTTTCTTCGTGTTGCATGAAAGCACTAAAGCAGCACATAAGGCTGCGAGCATCATCTTTTTCATATCTCTTCTCTTTTAAGTTGTTTGCGTTGATATTTCGACAGGTACTTTTCCTGATTTTTCCCTTCTGTCCGGTTTTTCTCTTTGTTGTCTTTTACCGGCAGTTCTTCGGGAGGGCATCCGCCCACCACAATCACAAACTCTCCCCGGGGCTCTTCTTCCAGGAAGTGGGTCAGCACCTCTGTGGCCGTGCCGCGCACGCTCTCTTCGTGGATTTTCGAGATTTCCCTGCAGGCGCTCACCGGCCGGTCGGCGCCGAACACCTCGACAATCTGTTCCAGAAATTTCACCACCCGGCGTGGGCTCTCGTAGAAGATGATGGTGCGTGACTCGTCTTTCAACTCGTTCAACCGGCTCGTCCGTCCCTTTTTCTGAGGCAGGAAGCCTTCGAACACGAATTTGTCGCAAGGCAGACCGCTGCTGACCAAGGCGGGCACAAAGGCCGTTGCTCCGGGCAAGGTAATCACTTCGATGCCCTGCTGTATGGCCTCGCGGGCCAGCAGAAAGCCGGGATCGCTGATGCCCGGTGTGCCGGCATCGGTCACCACAGCCATCGTTTCGCCTCCTTTCAGGCGTTCCACCAACGGTGCCACCGCCTGATGCTCGTTGAACTTATGGTAAGAAATCATGGATTTCTGTATGCCGAAGTGGCGCAAAAGATTGCCTGAGGTGCGTGTGTCTTCTGCTAAAATCAAGTCCGCCTCGCGCAAAATTCTGAGTGCGCGGGCAGTGATATCCTCCATGTTTCCCACTGGTGTGGGCACAAGAAATAACGTTCCCATGTGTACCTTTACAGTAAATAGTACTCCAGTTTAGGGCAAAAATAGTTATAAAAACGGATGTATGGTAGTTTTCTTTCCCCTTTTTTGTGGCGGAGACGGATTATTAAAGTTTTTTTATTTCGCTGCACTTCATATATTGATAGGTTTGCCTATATTTGCCATCAACATAAAACCGTGAACAAATGTCAAACATGTTAACCGCTGCTGGCGGAGAGATGATGCGCCAAGGGCGCGTGGAGGTTATCTGCGGATCGATGTTTTCGGGCAAGACAGAGGAACTCATCCGCCGCATGCGCCGGGCCGAGTTTGCCCACCAGAAGGTGGAAATCTTCAAGCCCTCCATGGATGTGCGCTATAGCGAGCAGGATGTGGTGAGCCACGAGGGCCGTGCCATCCCCTCGACGCCCGTAGACAGCAGTGCCAGCATCCTGCTGTTGGTCAGCGACCAGCAGGTCGTGGGCATCGACGAGGCACAGTTCTTTGATGCCGGCATCGTGGATGTGTGCAATGAACTGGCCAACCGTGGCATACGCGTTATCGTGGCGGGGCTTGACATGGACTTCATGGGTCATCCCTTTGGACCCATGCCTGCCTTGTGTGCCATCGCCGACGAGGTCAGCAAGCAACATGCCATCTGTGTGCGCTGCGGGTCGCTTGCCTACCTGAGCCACCGTATCGTGGCCGGAGAGAAGCAGGTGCTGTTGGGGGAGAAGGACGAATACGAACCCTTGTGCCGTCATTGCTACGAACAGGCTATGCGTTGCACAGACCGTTGCCGTTAGGCTTATGCTGGAAAAGGAGATAACGTTTGACCGCTTTGTGCGGGGGCTGCTGGTTTTTTCTTGCTTTGCGCTGGCCGTGTGGCTGTTGCGCTACCTGAGCGGTGTGCTGATACCCTTTTGTGTCGGTTGGCTGATAGCCTACATGCTCTATCCTGTTGTTACTTTCTTTCAATACAAGTGTCATCTGCGCAATCGCATCCTGAGCATCATCGTCACCATGCTCATCACCTTGGCCGTGCTGACGGGTCTGGTCATCCTGGTGGTTCCGCCCACCGTTTCCGAGGGAATCCGGCTGGTGAACTTGCTGGCCGACATGGCGCGTGAACAGTTGGGCGACACCTCGTTTACCGATCAGCTTAACACTTTTGCCCGGGAACGTCAGATACCCGACCCGTTGAGCAAGCTGATAGGTCTGGATAGCGTGAAGGAAGCCGTCCCCGTCATTTTCTCTTATGTGTGGAGTCTGATTTCCGGCACCTTCGGTTTTCTTGTCGGCTTGTTTGGGATGGTGGTCATCTTCCTCTACACGATTTTCCTGTTGATGGACTATGAAATGATTGTGAATGGCTGGACCAACATGATACCCCGCCGCTTCCGTCCCTATGCCAAGCAGCTGATGGGCGATGTGGAGCGCAATATGAACGCTTATTTCCGCGGCCAGTGTATCATCGCCCTGCTTGTGGGCATCCTGTTCTCCATCGGATTTTTGATTGTGGGATTGCCCATGGCCATCGGTTTGGGTCTCTTTATCGGTGTGCTCAACTTAGTGCCTTATCTCCAGATTCTGGGCATCTTGCCTGCCATGCTGTGTGTGGCTTTGCGCTCGATGGACACGGGGGAGAACTTTTGGCTGGTGCTGTTGTGGTGCTTTGTCGTGTTTCTGGTGGTTCAAGGTTTGCAGGACATGGTGCTTACGCCCCGCATCATGGGGCATCAGATGGGTCTTCGCCCGGCGGTCATTCTGCTTTCGCTGAGTGTTTGGGGTGCCTTGTTGGGCTTCATCGGTCTGTTCATTGCCTTGCCTCTCACCACTCTTTGCCTGAGTTACTATAGGCGGTTTGTGCTCAAGGAGGCTGATGAGCGGTGGCTGATAGAGAAAGCATCCCAACAGACACGTAAACGCAAAAGTTAGCGTAGGGGGGGGCGATGAAAAATTTTTAGGTTGCTTGTAAGATTCCCTGCCCCCAAGCCCTTGAAAAAAACATGTTCATCTTTTTCAAAAACATGAACACGTTTTTGAAAAAGATGAACATGTTTTTCCCCAAAGATGCACATGCTTTTGAAGGATTCACAAGTGGTATGAAACATACATGGTTTGTCTTATTCTGATTTCGTTGAACTCACGTGTTAAGAATTAGCTAAAAAATAGCAAAAATCTTTCTTTGTTCCGTTTCTTTTACCTATCTTTGCACTCGCTATTCGGAAATCGGATGGAATTTTATGGCTGACTCGCTAGCTCAGTAGGTAGAGCACTTCACTTTTAATGAAGGGGTCTCGGGTTCGAACCCCGAGCGGGTTACCAAGAAGAAAGGCGCTTCAACAAGCGCCTTTCTTCTTTTTGTTCGGTGGAAAGCATAAATAAAGACCCACCGTTAAAGGACGATGGGTCGGGACCTGATGTCTGCACAACGGAATAATCCTTATTGTGATTTGCTTAAAAACTGATACAAAGATAGTGAAATTTTGTATGAATCCCATCTTTTATCGAAAAAAATCGTAAATTTACACAATCACAGAAAACATCATTTACGTTATCATGAAAAATATCTTGGGACTTGACCTTGGAACAAACAGCATCGGATGGTCTGTTGTCGGAGCGGAACAGCGGGAGGATGCGCCGGATGAATTGAAGAGAATCAAGGGCGCGGGTGTCCGCATCATCCCGATGGATGCCAAGCAATTGGGAGATTTTGAAAGTGGAAACTCGGTTTCTGCTACCCATAATCGCACAGAGGCTCGTGGCGTCCGCCGCCTTTACCAGCGCAGGGCTTTGCGGCGCGAACGCCTGTTGCGTGTGTTGAAGGTGATGGACTTCCTTCCTGCCCACTATGCCCGGGCCCTCACACGCTATGGCAAGTTCACAAAGGAGGTACGCTTGCCTTGGACGAAGGACGAGGCGGGCAAACCGTTGTTCCTCTTTCAGGACGCGTACAACGAGATGCTCCGGGATTTTCAGCGGCATCAGCCCGAATGGGTGAAGGACGGGGCACGTGTCCCGTATGACTGGACGATATATTATCTGCGCAAAAAGGCGCTTACCCAAGCCCTCACGCCCTATGAGCTGGCTTGGGTGCTGTTGCAGTTCAACCAAAAGCGCGGTTACAATCTCACCCGCAGCCAGGAGGATGAGTTTGAGGAAGACACGAAGCCCAATGAAAAGGTTGAGATTCTTACGCTTCGGGTCGTTTCGGAAACGCAGGATGGGAAGGCGAAGAATGGGGGATTCTTTTGGAATATGCAGCTGTCCAATGGTTTGGTCTATACACGTGCCTTTGCAAAGAAACCCGAGTGGGAGGGAACGGAACGCGACTTCCTTGTGACCACGAAATTGGATAAGGACGGCCATCCCGTGAAGGATAAGCAACGAATCAGCGCTCCCAAGCCGGATGATTGGAAGCTGCTGAAGAAGAAAACCGAAGGAAGTATAGATAATTCGGAAAAGAAGGTGGGCGAGTATATCTACGACGCCCTTCTGCATGACCCCAGGCAGAAGATTATCGGCAATTATGTGCGAACGATTGACCGCCACTTTTATGAGGATGAACTGATGGCTATCCTCAAAAAGCAGCAGGAACTGTTGCCGCAGTTGCGTGATACAGAACTCTACGAGCGTTGCATCCGCGAACTCTATCCCTCCAACGAGGCCTATCGCCTGAGCATCGCCCGGCGTGACTTTGCTTATCTGTTGGGGCAGGACATCCTGCTTTATCAGCGTCCGTTGAAAAGCAAGAAGTCGCTGATAGACGAGTGTCCTTATGAGAGCCATACCTATATAAATAATAAGGAGACGGGAGAGCAAAAACGCGTGGGCGTGAAGTGCATTGCCCGCAGCCATCCCCTGTTCCAGGAGTTCCGCTTGTGGCAGTTTATCAGCAATCTTCGCCTTTTCCAACGCGAGTGTCCTGCCGGGAACGGTACGGTGCGATTGGATGTGGATGTGACCGATGACGTGCTTACGGCAGAAAAGCGGGAGGAGATATTCGAGACGCTCAGCGGCCTGGAGGAAATAAATCAGAAGACTTTCCTCGAAAAATGCTTGGGTCTGAAGGCCATACGTGCAAAGAAAGGTGAGGCTCCCCGGCCTTTACCCTATTACTGGAACTACAGTCAGGACGATACGAAAACCTATCCGTGCTGTCCCACTCGGGCCGCCATCTTGGGAGCGTTAGGGAAGGCCGGCATCGATGCAGCGTTTCTCACGTCCGAACGGTTGGAGCATCTTTGGCACATCCTTTATTCTATTGACGATACCGAGCAATTGCGTTGCACCCTTAAAAGGTATGCCGAGCGCGAGAACCTGCCCGTGGATGCCTTTGTGAAGGAATTTTCGAAGTTGCCCGCCTTCGAAAAGGATTACGGTTCCTATTCGGCCAAGGCCATCGGGCGTCTGCTTCCGCTCATGCGCATGGGAAACCATTGGCGATGGGAGGATATAGACGTTGCCACGCGTCAGCGTATCGACCACATCATCGACGGCGAAGTGGACGAGACCATCCCGTTGAAGGTGAGGGAGAAGATGCAGTCGCTCACCTGCCATGAGCATTTCCGGGGTCTGCCTCTTTGGCAGGCTTGCTACGTGGTGTACGGTCGCCACAGCGAAGGCAGCGAGATTTCGAAATGGAACAGCCCCGAGGATATTGACACTTTCCTCCATCATTTCCGGCAACACTCCATGCGCAACCCCATCGTGGAACAGGTGGTGACAGAGACCTTGCGCACCGTGCGTGACATCTGGAAGGAGTACGGGCACATCGATGAGATACATATCGAGATGGGGCGCGACCTGAAACAGACAGCCAAACAGCGTGAGCAAACCGCCTACCGCAACCGGGAGAACGAGACGCGCAACCAGCGTATCCGTGTCCTGCTGAGCGAGTTTGTCAACCCCCAAAGCGGTATCGAGGGCGTGCGCCCCTACAGTCCCACGCAACAGGATATCCTGCAGATTTACGAGGAGGGTGCTTTGACCGGCTTGGAGGAAAGCGATAAGGATTATGAGTTCGTGCGCAAGATGCGCACCACGGCTCAACCCACACCCTCCGATGTGGAGCGTTATCGCCTGTGGCTCGACCAGAAATACATCTCACCCTACACGGGTGAGCCAATCCCCTTGGCACGCCTGTTCACGCCTGATTATGAGATAGAGCACATCATTCCCCGTTCGCGTTTCTTCGATGACAGCATGCAGAATAAGGTTATATGCGAATCGGCGGTCAATAAACTTAAGGATAACCAATTGGGAATGGAGTTCATCCACGGCCATGCCGGGGAAACGGTAACGGTGGCGGGAGGCAGGACGGTGCGCGTGTTGTCTGAAGAGGAGTACACGAAGCACGTTACCGACAACTACGCCCATCTTTCCGGTAAGAAGAAACGCCTTTTGATGGACGACATTCCCGATGATTTCATCGAAAGACAACTCAACGACAGCCGCTACATCGCACGCTACGTCACCTCGTTGCTGAGCAACATCGTGCGTCGTGACCACGATGATGAGGGCACTACCAGTGTCAACGTCATTCCTACCAACGGTTCCATCACCACGCGGCTGAAGAGGGAATGGGGCATGAACGATGTGTGGAACCGCATCATCCTGCCACGCTTCCAACGCATGAACCGGCTCATCGGAACAAACGAGTATACGGCCACCAACACCGAAGGGCATGAGATTCCTTCCGTGCCGCTGGCGCAGCGTGAGGGTTTCACGTTCAAGCGCATTGACCACCGCCACCATGCCATGGATGCCATTGTCATTGCCTGTACCGGTCGGCGCCATGTGCAGTTGTTGAACAACGAGGCTGCCAAGAGCGGGAACAAAGAGCTTCGCCACCAACTCTCGCACCTCTTGCGCCGTTACGAGGAAGTGACCCTGAGCAATGGCAGCAAGCGTCAGGTGCCCAAGGAGTTTTTGATGCCATGGTCTACTTTTGCAATTGATGTGGAAAGAAGCCTGCGCGACATCGTCATCAGCTTCAAACAAAACCTGCGTGTAATCAACAAGACGGTGAACCGCTACACACGTTTTGCGGATGGCAAGAAGATTGTCGACAGGCAGATCAAAGGCGACAGCCTGGCTATCCGTAAGCCGATGCACAAGGAAACCGTCTACGGTGAAGTGAACCTTCAGCTTATAGAACGCGAACCCTTGAAGAAGGCTTTGAATCATATTGACAAGATACAGCATGCCGACCTACGCCGCGAGTTGAAACGGTTGAAGGCTTCCGGACTTACTTATAAGCAGATACCAACTTATCTGGATAAAGATGTGTGGGCGGATGTTGACTTGGATGCCATCCCCGTGATGTATCTGGCAAGCGAAAAGGGTGAACATTATTATGCCACACGCAAAACTTTGGACGATTCTTTCGATAAGAAAGCCATTGAAAGCATCACCGATAGAGGCATACAGAAGATTCTTTTGGCACATCTGGCTCGATGCAATAACAATCCCAAGGAGGCTTTTTCTGCCGACGGAATCGAGGAAATGAATCGCGATATTCGCGAATTGAACAATGGACATGACCATCAGCCTATCAAGAAAGTACGTGTCTTTGAGAAGTCTGAACTGAAGTTTGCTGTCGGGCAGACGGGAAACAAGACCGCCAAATTTGTGGAAGCTGCCAAGGGAACGAATCTTTTCTTTGCTGTTTACGAATATGAGAAGTTGAATAAAACCACAGGAGCGATGGAGCGTGAGCGTACGTTTGACTCAATACCTCTGATTACGGTTATCAATCGGTTGAAGTCGGGGCAGCTTCCTGTGCCCGCAGACAGAGAGGAGTCAAGGCTCCTCTTTAGCCTTTCACCCGGCGACCTCGTCTATCTGCCCACACTGCAGGAACAAAAGCATGGCATTGATGTGGCGGCATTGTGCAAAGAGCGGATTTACAAGATGGTGAGCTGTACGTCTTCAAAGTGTTATTTCGTTCCATGTTCTGTGGCATCTGTGATTTTAGATAAGGTGGAACTTGAGTCTCATAATAAAATACAGAAAGCGGATTCCGGTGAGATGATAAAGCAGACGTGCCTCCCCATCAAGGTGGACCGACTGGGACGTATCATAGAAATAAACGGACAAAAGATATGAGATGTAAACCCTTAAACCTTCAACCACCATGATAAAGAAGACCATTTATATCGGCAATCCTGCCACCTTGTCTTTGCGACTTGGGCAGATGGTTGTCCATCGTCCCGATGTGGAGCAGAGCAACCTGCCCGAGTTTGCCAAACAGGAAACGCGCATCACCCGCCCCATCGAGGACATCGGGGTTCTGGTGCTCGACCACCAACAGATTACCATCACGCAAGGCCTTATGGCCGCTTTGGTGGAAGCCAATGTGGCCATCGTCAGTTGCGACCGCCATTGTATGCCCACGGGTCTGATGCTTCCTTTGGACATGAACACCACGCAGTGTGAACGCTTCACCCTGCAGATTGGCGCCTCTCTTCCTTTGAAGAAACAACTTTGGCAACAGACCATCCGCCAAAAGATAGAGAACCAGGCCGCTGTGCTTGAACAGTTGACGCCGACCGAAACGGGTTGTATGCACAAGTGGGCAGCCGACGTGAAGAGTGGGGATGCCGAGAACCATGAGGCCCGTGCCGCAGCCTATTATTGGCGCAACCTGTTCGCCGGCATTCCCGGGTTGGAGTTGTTCATCCGCGGAAGAGAGGAAGCACCGCCCAACAATCTGCTCAATTATGGCTACGCCATTCTGCGTGCCACCGTTGCCCGCGCTTTGGTCAGCACAGGTCTGCTGCCCACCTTGGGCATTCATCATCATAATCGCTACAACGCTTATTGTCTGGCCGATGACATCATGGAGCCTTACCGCCCCTATGTGGACAAGCTGGTGTTCGGCCTGGTCGGGCAGTTCGGTGTGCAGGGTGTCCGGTCTCTCACACGTGAGCTTAAAAGTTATCTGCTCACCATCCCCACGATGGATGTCACCCTCAACGGCAAACGTTCGCCTTTGATGGTTGCCGTCAGTCAGACCACAGCTTCGCTCCAGCGTTGTTTTGCCGGAGAATCGCGTAAGATTGTCTATCCGGTAGTGTCGCGGTAAATAACGTTTTTGTTGTCATGTTGTCCCGTTTAAGCGAGTATAGGATTATGTGGGTTCTGGTTTTCTTCGATTTACCAACGGCCACCAAGACGGACCGTCGTCACTATGCTCAGTTCCGCAAGCGTTTGCAGCAGGATGGCTTCACCATGTTTCAGATGAGCATTTATGTTCGTCATTGTGCCAGCATGGAAAATGCCGAGATGCACGAGAAGCGCGTCCAGCGTTTCCTTCCCGAATACGGTCAGGTTGCCATCATGTGTATTACCGACAAACAATTTGCAAACATTAAGCTTTTTTACGGTTCAAAACCCATTGTTCCGAACGCTCCCGGCGCTCAATTGGAGCTGTTCTGACGGTTTTTGCGAAAAACAGGAAAGAGGATTCTCGCTCTCTTGCAAGAATCCTCTTTCCTGAACAACTTCTTTTTCTTTTCCTAATCCGCCTTGTAACAACTTGTTTTCGTTGTATTTACAACGGATAAGTTGTTGTTCTCTCTGCAAAGATAGTAGTTTTTAAGCAAATCACAACCTTCTGGCAATTCTCCTACTACTCCATCATGTTGTTGTTCTCTCTGCAAAGATAGTAGTTTTTAAGCAAATCACAACAGCTTTCTTTTGCTGGTTGGCTTGAAAAAGGTTGTTGTTCTCTCTGCAAAGATAGTAGTTTTTAAGCAAATCACAACATAAGCATAGTACATCCAACCCTGTGATTTGTTGTTGTTCTCTCTGCAAAGATAGTAGTTTTTAAGCAAATCACAACTGCGTGAACCGCATACAGGTGTCGTAAGAGTTGTTGTTCTCTCTGCAAAGATAGTAGTTTTTAAGCAAATCACAACAAGTGAAGAGGACAATACCGTCAGAATTATGTTGTTGTTCTCTCTGCAAAGATAGTAGTTTTTAAGCAAATCACAACGACCTTTCCATTGACGTCTCTTTGGCTGACGTTGTTGTTCTCTCTGCAAAGATAGTAGTTTTTAAGCAAATCACAACAATTTCTT
>CAMWSK010000009.1 GCA_947176895.1 uncultured Prevotellaceae bacterium
CCTTGTTAGAGTAGCCGATCTCGTTGTCATACCAGCTGACAACCTTAACGAAGGTGTCGGTCAAAGCAATACCGGCCTTGGCATCGAAGATAGAGGTCAGGGTGCAACCCAGGAAGTCGCTGCTAACCACAGCATCCTCGGTGTAACCCAGTACACCCTTCAGTTCGCCCTCGGAAGCTTCCTTCATGGCAGCGCAAATCTCCTCGTACTTAGCGGGCTTGGCCAGGTTCACGGTCAGGTCAACTACAGATACGTCCAAGGTGGGAACACGCATAGACATACCGGTCAGTTTGCCGTTCAGTTCGGGAATAACCTTACCTACAGCCTTGGCAGCACCGGTAGAAGAGGGGATGATGTTGCCGGAAGCGGCACGGCCACCACGCCAGTCCTTCAGAGAGGGACCGTCAACGGTCTTCTGAGTAGCGGTGGTAGAGTGTACGGTAGTCATCAAACCGTCGGTGATACCGAACTTGTCGTTCAGAACCTTGGCGATGGGAGCCAAGCAGTTGGTGGTGCAAGAAGCGTTAGACACGAACTGGGTGCCCTTAACGTACTTGTCGAAGTTCACACCGCAAACGAACATGGGAGTAGCGTCCTTAGAGGGAGCGCTCATAACTACATACTTGGCACCGGCCTTGATGTGAGCGGCAGCCTTCTCCTCGGTCAGGAACAGACCGGTAGACTCCACTACATATTCTGCGCCGATAGCGTCCCACTTCAAATCCTCGGGGTTGCGCTCAGCGGTAACGCGGATATGCTTGCCGTTAACAATCAGCTCGCTCTTTTCAACGTCAGCCTCAATTGTGCCGTTGAACTGGCCGTGCATGGTGTCATACTTCAGCATGTATGCCAAGTAATCAACGGGGCACAGGTCGTTGATACCTACTACCTCAATGTCATCGCGGTTCTGAGAAGCGCGGAAAACGAAACGACCGATACGGCCAAAACCATTAATACCTACTTTTGTAGCCATTTTGATTAAGTTTTAAAGTATGAATAATAGAATTATTTTTCTCTATATTATTTCTTTTCTTGTTTGCACTGCAAAATTACAAAAAAACTTTTACTTTTGCACTTAAAGAACAATTTATTTTTCAACCCTTATAAATTATTATTTATGAAGAAAAAAGTTATGCTTTCTGCATTTGCTTTGCTGCTTTCGGCAAACGTCATGGCATTGGACAATGAGCCGGAAAAGGGTGCCACTACCACTGCATTTTTGGGAATGAACGTTTCCAAAGTGCGTAACTCCCTCTACGATGAAGCCAAAGTGGGCGGGACTTTTGGCGTGAAGTTCGACTACGTTTTGCCGTATGCCCATGGTACATACCTTTCTGCCGGTTTGGACTGGACACTGAAGGGCTCAAAAACTTCCATTAGCGCTTTCCCGGGGGAAGCAGGTCTTGACCCTACCGATGCTACGGCCAAGTATTGTCTTCACTATCTGGAGATTCCCGTGCACGTGGGCTTCCGCTACAACCTCTCTTCAAGCATTGGCTTTTATGGCGAGGTGGGTCCTTATTTTGCTGTCGGTGTCGGTGGTAAGCATAAGTTGAGAGTGGACGCCGATGGTTCGGATTGGAACAAAATCGAGGACGAACTGAGCTATCCCATATTCAAGGATGACAAGCAAAAAGAGACCTTCCAACGCTGGGATGCAGGTTTGGGCTTCCGTGTGGGAGCAGAGTTCAACCGGCATTATAACGTTATGCTGGGGTGTGATTGGGGGCTGACCGATATGTTGCGCGATGACTATCGTGATTTTGTCTATGACACCACAAACACTAAATTGGAGAAGTGCAAGAATTTTAATTTTACGATAGCCGTCGGCTACCGGTTCTGACTTTGCCATTTCCCTTTCGGGAATTTTATGTTTCCGGGGCTGTTTCGCAGGTTGCGAAGCGGCCCCTTTTTGTGCTTTTAGAGCAATAGAAACCATTGCCTGGCAGAAATCTTGGCATCCGGATTGGAAAAGTTGTTTTTCTGCCAATCATTTTCCTGTCTGAAGGTTTTAGTTAACGTGAGCTCGATGAAAAATTCCCATCTGTAAAAATTCTTCATCTCACAGTCTCCGCAAAAACATCAAGACGTTTTTGAAAAACATGAACACGTTTTTCAAAAAGATGAACATGTTTTCCCAAAAACATCAATATGTTTTTATCACCTTTAACAAATAGTATGTTGCAGTTTCCATAAAATGATGTATCTTTGTTTCATTGAATCAACTCAATACATAACAGAAACAGCATTATGAAAAGACTTATCCTTTCCGCCCTCGCCTTGTTGGGCATTGTCAATGTTCAGGCAGTTGATTTTGAGCCTGAAAAGGGTTTTACCACACAAATTACTCTTGGTATGAACGTATCGCAAATCCGAGGCACGGTGTTTGACATCAACCCTTTGGCAGATGGCTGGGTGGACCCTCGTGCCAAGGTGGGTCTTAACGTTGGCATCAACGGGCGTCTCATGCTGCCCGAAGCTCACGGAACGTATCTGATGGCCGGTGTGGAATGGAGCCAGAAGGGCGGCAAGTATTCGCGCCCGGTTACCTGGGTGGAAAACAAGGTTCCTTATAGTACCACCCACAAATTTAATATGCACTATATCAACATTCCCGTGCATGTGGGTTATCATTACAACTTCGACCGCGATTGGGGAGTGTACGGAGAGTTCGGCCCTTACTTCGCCGTGGGCGTATGCGGAAAGAACAAAATGACCACCGGCAGTGACGGGCGCGAAGCCAATGAGATGGAGGATGCGCTGAGGTACAATGTCTTCAACAAGACGTCTTCCAACAAGGCTTTGGGCGGTTTCCAGCGTTTCGACTGTGGTCTGGGCTTGCGTTTCGGCGGAGAATACAAGGGTGTCTATTCGGTTAACCTGGGACTTGACTGGGGCCTGACCGATATGCTCCGCGATGAATATCGTGATGATTATTTCGACGAAAAACATGTAGAGTGTGGTAAACTTAAGAATTTTAGCATGTCGCTTACTTTGGGCTACAGATTCTAAAGAAATTTCACTACTTTTGCATCGCGAAGCAAACTAATACAATCCCACTGTTTATGCAACAGAAAATCATTATTCTGGATTTCGGAAGCCAGACCACGCAGCTGATCGCCCGTCGACTGCGCGAGTTGGACACTTTCTGTGAAATCTTGCCCTACAACAAATTTCCTAACGACGACCCTTCTGTCATTGGCGTCATCCTGGCCGGAAGTCCGCTCAGCGTTTATGATGAGAAGGCGTTTAAGGTAGACCTGAGTCAGTTCCGTGGTAAGATGCCCGTCTTGGGCATCTGCTATGGCGCACAGTTCATCAGCCACACATTGGGTGGCAGGGTGGAACCTGCCGGCAGTCGCGAGTATGGCCGTGCCAATCTTACTGCCATCGACACCCAAGACCCTTTGTTCAAGGGGTTTGACAAAGGTAGTCAGGTGTGGATGAGTCATGGCGACACCATCACCGCTTTACCCGATGGCTTTCACGCCATTGCCGGCACCGACCACGTGACCAACGCTGCTTTTGCTGCCGACAACGAGCCTATCTGGGGTGTCCAGTTCCACCCCGAGGTGTTCCACAGCGTGCAGGGAACACTGCTTTTGCAGAATTTTGTGGAAACAATATGCGGAGGCCGCCGCGATTGGAGTGCCGCCAACTACATAGACACTACCGTAGCCGAATTGAAACAACAGATTGGTACCGACCGTGTCATTCTGGGTCTTTCGGGTGGCGTGGACAGTTCTGTGGCAGCCGTTCTTCTGAATCGGGCCATCGGCAAACAACTCACTTGCATCTTTGTGGACCACGGCATGTTGCGCAAAAACGAGTTTGCCGATGTGATGAGGGATTATGAATGTCTTGGGCTTAACGTGATAGGTGTGGATGCCAGTGACAAGTTCATGAGTGACCTGGCAGGAGTGACCGATCCCGAGCAGAAGCGTAAAATCATCGGTCGCGATTTCGTTGAAGTGTTCAACGCCGAGGCCAAGAAGATTACCGACGCCAAGTGGTTGGCTCAGGGAACCATCTATCCCGATCGCATCGAAAGTCTGAACATTACAGGCAAGGTAATCAAAAGTCATCATAACGTAGGCGGCCTGCCCGAGGAGATGCATCTGCAACTCTGTGAGCCTTTGAAGTGGCTGTTCAAGGACGAGGTACGTCGCGTGGGCCGCCAGTTGGGCATGCCCGAGCACCTTATCACCCGCCATCCTTTCCCCGGCCCCGGTCTGGCCGTGCGCATCCTTGGGGACATCACCCGCGAGAAGGTGGCCGTGTTGCAGGAGGCCGATGACATCTATATCCGCGGGTTGCGTGATTATAAGGTGAAATTGTCGGGTGAGGAGGCACGCCGCGTGCTGGCTGCGGGAGTACCTGCCGAGATGAAGGACGGCGAGATTGAGGTCAGCCTCTACGATCAGGTGTGGCAGGCCGGCACCATCCTGTTGAGCGAAGTGCGTAGTGTGGGCGTGATGGGTGACGAACGAACCTATGAAAATCCCGTAGCCTTGCGTGCCGTAACCAGTACAGATGCCATGACTGCCGATTGGGCCCATCTGCCTTACGACTTCCTGGCCAAGGTGAGCAATGATATCATAAACAAGGTGAAGGGTGTGAACCGCGTATGCTACGACATCTCTTCCAAGCCACCTTCGACAATCGAGTGGGAGTGATGACTCCGCTATGCAGTTGGTTTGAAATCACCAATTCGTATAAGAGAATCATGTGCCGCGGCGAATCAACCGGAACGCCGCGGCATTTTTTTGTGGTTCACCGCGGCGTTTTAAAAAACATCGCGGCGTTTTGTCTCATTCACCGTGGTGAATTTTTTAGTGTTATCATCCCGAGTATAGACTCCCCCAAATAGTCTTTTTCTTTGTTGCATTTTGTGAAATAAAATATTTAGTGTATCTTTGAATTTGCGGTAGTGCAAAGTCAAATCTTTTAATATCTTTAATTTATGAAGAAATCATTATCTTTATTTTTTGCCATTGCGGCTTTCGGATGGTCGGCAGTAGCACAAGCCGGGTCGGGCAAATCTGAGTTCCGCGTGATGAACGAGGATGAGGCTGATATGGTGAATGAATCGGCCTACAAGTTAAGTACCGAAAGCGAACAGCATTGGTACTATATTGTGAATCAGGGTAAAAATGATTATAGTGAAGGCAAGGTGATGAGCTGCGAAGGCAGTGGTGTGAAAGTCACCTTTGGCGACAAAGCGTTTATGCCCGACCGCATCTGGAGTCTATGGGAAGGAGCCGATGGCAAGTTGGCCATCAAGAACTACAATAACATATATGTAGGCACGGCTCCGGCAGGCACAGGAAGCAGCACCATGGTGAAAGGTACGGATACGAAGAATGCCATCTACACCATCACTCCCGGGGAGGGGTTCTTCATTATCGGTGACGGAACCGGGGCACCGTTGCATGCAGCCCGAGACAACGGACAGTGCGTTTTGCGTTGGAATGCTGTAGTTGAAAACGGAGGTCCCAATGCTTCGTACTGGAGTTTTGAGGAGGTGGACATGTCTTCTCCCGAGGTTGCCATTGGTTCTACCCTGGTGCAACAGGGCAAGGTGACCACCGGCATCGGTAACAGAAACGTGCCCATTATTCGCTCTACGGTCAATGTGGCCGGTCTGGACGGCGAGTTGAAGCTGACCGGATTGAAGGGTAGGGTGGTAGCTACCAGTCTGAGCGATGTGACGGGAATCCGTCTCTACAGAGCCGCCGATGCGCGTGAATTGTTTGTCGATGCCGATAAGAAGATGGCGTGGCGTGAGGAGAACGGTGAACTGCTGGGCGAGGGAACCATTCTGGAGGATGGTACTTACACCATCAGTGTCAATACCAGTCTGCCCGTGGGTACCAGCTATCTGTGGGTGGCACTGGATATTGCAGAGGACGCCAAGGAGGGCAACACCGTGGATGCCACCATTACGGGATATGTGGTCGATGGAAAGGATGTTGCCGAGAAGAACGGTAATCCTCGTTATCAGGCAACCATTTTCCTCTCAGAAAGTTCTGTGCTGATGCCCATGGACAAGGGGAGCATGTATTATCGCATTCCCGCCATCACCACTACGGCCGACGGCAAACGCCTGGTGACGCTCACGGACGACCGCATCAATCATGGTGCCGACCTGCCCAACCACTGCTATGTGGTGGCGCAGTACAGCGACGACGGCGGCAAGAGCTGGAGCGAACCCAAGCGTGTGGCCGGAACTGCAGAAACCGGAGGCGATTATGGTCATGGTGATGCTCAGATTATCACCAACCGCATCACAGGTGAGATTATCGGCATCATGACCAGTTCTCCCACTTCCAATGCCGGTTTCTGGGGCAGTACGGTGGAAAAACCTCAGGCATGGAAGGTGATGAAGAGCAAGGATGGCGGCGAGACGTGGAGTGTTCCCGTAAATCATACCCGGAGTCTTTATGCCCAAGGCAGCCCGAATCCCAATATCGAGGCCGGATTCTCCGGATCCGGTGCGGGTCTGCAGAAGCGTGACGGCACGCTGATTTCCCCCTTCGTGGGCCGCAATACCGATAAATCACAACACTACTACAATTTCATTTCCAAAGACGGAGGCGATACTTGGGAACTCTATGGAAGGTCAGGGACCACGGCAGCTGACGAGCCTAAAGTGCTGGAGCGCAATAATGGTGACTTGGCCATCTCGGTGCGTACCGGAGGGTATAATTTCCATAACGTGAGCACCAATGACGGTCTTACATGGACAAAGTCACCTCAAACCCGCTTTAGCTCGGGCATCAGTGGCAATGCCTGTGATGGCGAATATATGGTTTGGTCCAGTAAATTGGACGACAATCCTTGGAACATTGTTCTGCAAACGGGACCCAACAGCGGTTCACGTGAGAATGTGAGCATTGCGCTTTCCACGGATGAGGGTGAAACCTTCGGAACCCCTAAGACCATCTGTCCCGCCGGGTCAGCCTATAGCGCGGCTACCGTGTTGCCTGATGGCACGCTTGGCGTTTATTACGAGGAGAACGGCGTCTTCGGCGGATACACCATGCGTTTTGTGCGCTTCAGTCTTGACTGGGCCAGTGACGGCAAATACAAGTTCACGGACGAACAGCCTTTTCATCCCGTTCAGACCCAGGTGACGGCCACGATTCGCGATTTCGGCAAGAATACGTTGATGCTCCCTTTTGACGCTGAGTTGCCCAACGGACTCAAAGCGTATACCATGACCGGAGAGACAAGAACGTTGGGCTCCGGCGATGATGCCTATCGGGCTATCTTGCTTGATCCCGTAGAGGATAGCCGGCTAAAGGCTCACAAAGGATATGTTATCGAAGGGGAAGCCGGCAACTACACCTTCCGGCGCCCCGTAAGCGAGTGGAAAAGTACGGCAGATACCTGGCATGCGGATTTGATTGATGGCGTGATGCGTGGCTGGTATGTGAATGATAAGGTTAAGGGCGATGGTCAGACGATTTACAAGAATCTGCTTAATGTGCAGGCTCTGGGAGCTCCGGCCTTTGCCCGTGTGTCTAAAAACATCCAGAGTGCCATCACTCCTTATTGTTGCAGTCTGCAACTGGCTACTGCCGATGAACAGTATCTGCGCCCCGTAGCGCGTGAGGTTGCCGATGGCATATCAAGTGTCGGAGTGGCCACGCCAGCAGCAAGCGCTTACAATCTGCAAGGTATGCCTCATCGCAAGGGACAGCGTGAGATTGTTGTGAAGAACGGCAAAAAGATGGTAGAGCAATAAAATATTGCACGTACTGATTTGTATTTTCTATTTTGGGTGTCCGGTAAAGCTTTTGGATAAGTTTTCTATCTATAAGTTTACCGGACACCAATATTTTTCTATAGATGAGGAAGTCGTAGGAGTTGTCCTATACCGGTGATGATGTGGAGGCTTGTCTTGCGTATTCCGAAGGAGAAACGCCGAATTGTGCAGTGAAGCGTTTGGTGAAATATGAGGGAGAGGAGAATCCCACTTGATAGCACACTTCATTGATGCGCATGTCACCGTTGCGGATGAGCTGGGCCGCCTTTTTCAAACGGTAGGTCCGAAGGTAATCGTTGGGTGTCAGCCCGGATATGGCTTTCACTTTTTGGTAGAACAGGCTTCGGCCGATGGACAACTCGGCGGCCAGGCTGTCCACGGAGAGCGAACTGTCGGACAGTTGCTGTTCGATACAATGGTCCAGCTTTTCCATGAACAGGCGGTCGGTTTCGTTGTCGCACAATGTGGCGGCCGAGGCTGCAGGATTGTTGTTGAAAGCAGAGGCCCTTCGTTCCCGGTTGGTTGTCAGTGCCCGGATTTGTGCTTTCAGCACGCCTGATGAGAACGGTTTCACGATATACAGGTCTATGCCCGTCTTGAACCCTTCCAGTTGGCTCGCCTCGTCGTCTTTGGCCGTGAGCATGATGATGGGGATGTGGCTGGTGGACAAATCGGCTCTCAGATGCCTTGCCAGTTCCATTCCGTCCATACGTGGCATCATCAGGTCGGTGATGATAAGGTCGTAATTTTCTTTCCCTGCCTCGTCCAGGGCTTCCTCTCCATTGTCACATGCGGTGGTGCGGAACGTGTTGCCCAGTATGGAGAGAATGTATTGTTGCATGTCTTTATCATCCTCGACTACGAGTATTTTCTTTCTCTTCTCCTTGGTGGTGGTGTTGGGTGTCTCATCCGATTCCTGCGGTTTAAGATGGGTGTTTTCCCCGCTATTCGGCGGGTCGCAGGCCGGAAGGTATGCTGTGAAGCAACTGCCTTCATCGGGCGAGGGTGCGCTCGGCTCCCCACAGGCCGTTGCCATTGCTTCCCTGCAAGTGGAAAACATAATCTCCGGCGGGAAGGTTGGTGTATACGGCTGTGTTTGCTTCGTTGGCCGGTTGCCATTCCTTTTCAAAAGGTTCCAGACGGTAACGGATTTTGTTCTTGGCCGTATTGCTGTAACTTAGTGTGGCAAAGCGGATGGCGAACTGCAGGTCGGATTGTCTCAGAGTGAGGTGTCGTGTGTGTGTGATGGATTCTTTCAGTGGCGATCCGTCTGTGTGCGGATCGGTGGGTCGGTTGCGCAAGTAAAGATGGGTGCATGCCACATTGGGCACGATTCCGTTGGTGCGCAGGTCGCTTTCGTAGAAAGCATTGAGTCCGTTTACCCCTCCGACGATGAAAAGCCCGTCTTTGGTCTGCAATCCGGAGTTCACTTTGAATTGGTTGGAGCGCAGGCCGTCCTCGCTGGTATAGTGTCTCAGGGTTTGTGAGGCCGGGGTGTAGCAAAACAATCCTTTGTTGGTGGTAATCCACAAATTTTGCCCGTGAGGTAAGATTCTGAAGATGTACTTGCCTTCCAGTTCGGGAACCGCAATCGGGGAGAAGCGGTCGGTCCGTGCATTATATTCCCACAGTCCGTTTCCCTGAGTTCCCACATACAGGTCTTGCGCTTCTGCGGCCAATGTCGTGATATGGTTAGGATAGCGGACACTGCTGTCGGGCTGTAGGTGGGCGTATTGTTTCCATTGTCCGGTTTGTGTCTTGTAGCGGAAAACACCTTTCCCCAGCGTGCTTATCCACACATCGCCTCCTGTTCCTTCGGTGATGCAGTTGACTTTTGTATCGGTTATTTCTTTTACGGGCCGTATGGATTCCGTACGGATGTCGAGGAGGAAGAGTCCGCGCGAGGTGCCTATCCACAATACTTTCTTGCGGTCTTTCCAAAAGGCGTATACATGGTTGTCGAAGGTATGCGGTCCAAAGCTGTTGCTTTGGTAATTGCGCAGGCTGCCTGTTGTCGGGTTCACAATATCCATGCCTTTTCCGGAAAGCCCGATGTAGAGCATGCCATCGTCCCACAGGATGGCTTGCACGTTGTCTGCAGACGGGCGAAACGCGCCTTCCGTGTTCTTTCCATAGTTGGTGAGGGCCTGTTCCCTTCGATTCCATAGGCACACCCCATTGTCTTCTATACCCATCCACACGTTTCCTTGTCCGTCTTCCGAGATGGAACTGATGACGTGCCCGTTGACGAGGCTGTTGATGTCCTCGTGGCGCTGGAAGTTGCCCGATGTGGGCGACAGATAGTTGACTCCCCCATAGAAAGTGGATATCCACAATCCCTGTTCCCGGTCAACATAAAGATGTTCTATGCTCTCGTCGTTCAGCCCATGCCTGTTTTTATAATCGGCCTGTAGGTGGAAAGAAGTGTTGTCTGTCAGCGAGTAAACAAACAATCCCTCAGAAGTTCCGATGTAGATGTCCTGTTGGTTTTCTGTGATGTCTCTGATGTCGGCATGGCGCGGCAGTGCGTGCCGTAAAGGGCACTGTGCATTCCCGTTCAGTGTCCCACAAGGCTATGCCGTAGTCCGTGCCCATCCAAATGTGATGTGAATGGTCTTCCGATAGAATCCGGATGGTTTGTTCCCTCGCGATGCCCTGCAGCGGTTGGTGGCATATCTGTTTCAGTTCCGTACCGTCGTAGCGATACAGCCCGTCCCATGTCCCGAACCACATGAATCCCTGTTCGTCCTGCAGGGTGCAGAACACGGCATTCCGCGCGAATCCTTCATTCACGGTCAGGTGGGAAAATTGTGCGTTGCGGTTGACGGAAACGGCTTCAAGCACGTGGAAACAACACAGCAGGCAGATAAGCAGACGAGACATAGCCGGTGTGATATAGGAAAAACGTATGTATGTTATTTGCATCTACGATGGGCAAAGATAAATAATAATTATATTGAATGATGTGTGTTCGATGGTTTTTATCATCTGTAAAAAAAGCCCTGCCCTAAAGCCCCGGAAAAACATGAACATGTTTTTTGAAAACATCTTCATGTTTTTGAAAAAGATGAACATGTTTTTCCCGAAACATGCACATGCTATATGAAAGCTTCGCATGCGGCATTTAATATACCCCGCCTTGCTTTTGTGCTGCAACCCGTGTTTGAACATTTGGATTTGCCTAATAATTATGTCATTCCGTACAAAAATACTATTCTTTCGTACAATTGTTTTATCCTGCCGTTTCGTGTGTGAGTATCTTTGCAATACCAAATCAAACAGAACATCATGAGAAAACGATTACTCGGAACAGTCTTCCTGTTTTTATGTGCGAGCGGCATTTCATCCTCTTCTTATGCCGCTGCATGGAAGCAGTTCACCGGCCATGGCACCTATGCCATACAGTATGTTGGAGAAGAGCCACACGTAAAGAACCATTACCTGTCCAACCCGCTGGTTGCGGGGGAAGGAGACTGGGCGTCCGTCAAGATGAGCAGTGCATACGGCTATGTCGCTTCCGCCTGGACCATCAATGACGAGGGCGGAGGCTATATGTCGGTCTGCAACACCCAAGGAGGGGCAAACGAGGGTGATGTGATTATATTCGCGTCACAAATACGCATCAGCATAGCCGCCAATTTCACAACCTACAAGAACAACCAGACCTTCAAGATCTGGTATGACGAGGAAGCCCAAAGCGGTGACGGAACACTGGTGTGCTCTTTCCTTTCAAACTACGAGGCTAACCGTTATTGGGTACCCTCTTCCACGACCCCGACACTCTCGTATCGCACAAGCACGATGGAAAACTCTGCGTTGTTCAAGTTGATTCCCCTATATTATCACAATGATATGGTCAAATGGCTGCATCGTACGGACTCACTTCTGCAGGACGTGGAAAAGACTTATCCGGCAGATTTGAAGACAGCTTTGCTCCGGGAGCGGGAGAACATCAGCAACATGGTGCCGGCATTGGACAACACGGAGTCCGAGGCCGGTGCAGCGGTGGTATCCATACGTCAGGCCTTTGAAGCCTACCGGGCAGCCGGAAAGACAGAGACAATTACCGACCTTTCACAGCTGACGGCAGAGGAAAGGGCCGGCAAGGTGACATTGGCCGTGAGCGGCCCGATGAGCGGATCAGACTTCCGTATTATCCGTGATGAGATGTACAACCTGAGGGAGCTTGACCTTTCGTCCGTTACATTGACGTCTTTGCCCGACCATGCTTTCTCCGGCCATGCCTCCTTGCGGAAAGTGGTCCTCCCGGCCACATGCACGCGCATAGGGAAAGCCGCTTTCCTGAGTTGCGCCTCCTTGGCTACCATCGCCCTGCCCGACGGCCTGACGGAAATAGGGAATCTGGCTTTCGCACGTAGCGGCCTGACCGAAATCGCCATAGGCGCCAATGTCCATACGATGGGTGATTTCGTATTCGACGGCTGTCCGGCTTTGGCGCACATCACGGTGGACGGCACCAACAGCCGTTATTGTGCGGAAGAAGATGTATTATATAATAAGGAGAAAACCGAACTTATCAAGTGCGCACCGCTGAAGGCCGGCGGGTTAGTACTTCCCGAGGGCTTGCGTCGCATCGACGCTTATGCCTGTGCGGGATGCACCGCTCTCACCGGCACGTTGGTTCTCCCATCCACGATGGACTATATCGGCAACTATGCGTTTGACTTCTGCCCCGGACTGACGGGCGGATTGGCCATCCCCTCTACGGTGAAGCACATCGGCAATGGAGCGTTCTGGGGATGCGAGGGTATCGAAGACACACTGGCGCTGCCCGCCCAAATGGATTATCTGGGAGAACGGTCGTTTGGCTATCTGAACAAGATAATCCGGATAGATCTGCCGGAGAACTTGACTTCCCTGAGAAAGAGCGTCTTCCACAATTGCACCAAAGTAAAGCAGATTACCTCGTCGGTGCTGCAGCCTCCCGCAGTGGAGAGCTTTGCCTTGCACGGCATAGACAGGACTCATACGTTTGTCGATGTGCCCGAAGAGGCATTGGCCGCATACCGGACAGCCGAGGTGTGGAGCGAGTTCCGGAACTACGATGCCGTGTTTGAGGGATATGACAGATTGGAGACAAGCGGTTCATATTACATACAATATGTGGGAGAGGGCGTGAACAAGAACAAGTTCCTTACGTTCAATCCTTCCTCTGCCGCCAAAGCTACGTTTGCCGGATTGAACGAGGCAAGCGTATGGGATCTGGAGTTCTAAAACGGCGAATGCCACAAATCCTTGGAAAGCACTTGGGTTCCCGTGGAAATGATGGAAGGCGCACAGATGAGCGCAGCAGAGGGCAACACCTATGATTGGATATACCTGCACAAGACCCGGGAGACCGGGAAATGGTATGCCGTATCCTTGAAGGGAGAAACGACCATCCACATGGCTGCGGACAGAGACTTCACACAACCGTTGGAGCCTGGCAAGGATTTTACGCTGATGGCTCTTGATGACAAACAATTCCATAAGGTGGTTCTTGCTACCGAAGGCGGGAAAGTCATCCCTGCCGGAACGTATGTAATCCGCATGAACACAAGCGGAGAGTTTGTCTACCGCATGTCGCATGCCGCGTTTGCCGGCCAGGCGGCCGAGGAGGCGCACTTGCTGTTGACAGGCACGAACACCGCAGAGAACAGCGGACTGATGAATGTCTATACCGTGAATGCCGAGGGAACGGCTTTTGTCTACGGCACATCAAAGACCGTGGCTCCGTTTGAGGGATACATCACTTTCCAAGGCAATCCCGATGAAGCCGAGGACATAGAAATCCGCGAAGGGGTGATTACCCGCATCAATCAACCCGGCGCAGGCATCTCCGTGCGCATACAAAACCATCGGGTGACGGTCACCGGCACAGACGACTGGCAACTGCACCATGTGTCCGGCATGGTAATACCCGACAAGACCGGAGTGCAAAAGCCCGGGAATTATATCCTTACAATTCAAGGAAAGAGCCAAACAATAGTATTATAAGAAAGAAAAGCAACATGGTTATGAATAGAAACTTATGGTTGACAACGGCATTGCTTCCTGTTATGGGAACGCAAAACATACAAGCCGCAGAGGATAACAGGCCCAATATCGTACTTTTTATGGTAGATGACATGGGATGGCAGGACACATCGCTCCCGTTTTGGACGGAACGGACACCACTGAACGAGCGCTTTCATACGCCCAACATGGAGCGTCTGGCACAGATGGGTGCCAAATTCACCTCCGCCTATGCTTGCAGTATCAGCTCGCCTTCCCGTTGCAGCATGATGACGGGGGCGAACCAAGCCCGACACCGTGTGACGAACTGGACGTTTGGCTACAACGCTTCGACCGATGCGGGCGATGCCGATCTGAACATGCCCCGTTGGAATGTGAACGGCATCCAGCCCGTGAACGGTGTGGAACGCTCTTTCCCGGCCACATCCTTTGTGCAGATACTCAAGCAAAACGGTTATCATACCATTCACTGCGGCAAAGCGCATTTCGGTTCGCAGCAGACACCGGGAGAAGACCCCACGAACTTCGGGTTCGATGTGAATATCTGCGGGCACGCTGCCGGCGGGCTGGCCTCATATCTGGGAGAACAGCGTTTCGGACACGACCAAAACGGAAACCCGGTCAGCGGATTTGCCATTCCCGGTCTGGAAGCTTATTGGGACAAGGATGTGTTTGCCACAGAAGCCCTGACACAGGAGGCCCTCAAAGCATTGGAGCAGGCACAAAGGCTGGACAATCCGTTCTTCCTGTACATGGCACACTATGCCGTACACATTCCCATACAGGCCGACAAACGCTTCTTGCAGCGTTATCTGGATATGGGGCTGTCTGACACGGAGGCGGCATATGCCACCTTGGTGGAAGGCATGGACAAAAGCCTGGGCGACCTGATGGACTTTCTGGAGGAGAGCGGACAGATGGATAATACCATCATTATCTTCATGTCTGACAATGGCGGACTGGCAGCCTCCAACCGCACACCTCCCCTTGGCGTGCAGAACGCCCCGTTGCGTAGCGGGAAGGGCTCGGCATACGAGGGGGGAGTGCGCGAACCGATGATTGTTTACTGGAACGGTGTCGCGCAACCCAATTCGGTCATTGACAAATATCTTATCATCGAAGATTTCTTCCCCTCCATCCTGGAGATGGCGCAAGTGGAGGAGTACACAACGGTACAGCCCGTGGATGGCGTCAGTTTTGTGCCCCTGCTCACGGGAGAAGGCGACCCCTCACAGGGACGGTCGGTTTATTGGAATACACCTAACACTTGGTATGGCGGTGACTACAGCAGCCAAGGCATCGGGCAAACTTGTGCCGTGAGAAACGGTGATTACAAACTGGTGTATTGGTACAAGGACGGGAAAAAGGAACTGTTCAATCTGAAAGAGGATATAGGAGAAACAACGGACATCGCCGCAGAGAACCCCGGTGTCGCGGACCGATTGTCAAAAGACCTGGGTTCTTACCTGAGACGGGTGGGAGGACAGAGGCCGACTTTCAAGGCGACGGGAAAAGATTGTCCTTGGCCGGATGAGGAGTTTACCAACTAATCATGTATTATATAATACGACAGAGGGTGTACCGGATTGTTTTTCGGTGCACCCTCTGTCGTTTCATCCAACGGTATGACGCTATCTGCGCAAAAGGGAAATTTTAAGATTCAACTTGAGATAGTAAAGGCCGTTCTCGCGTTCCAGCAATCCGTAGTGGGCCTCGCGGGGCGATGCCTTGTCCATCCGTGTGTGCGTGAACAGGTAGTCGGCCAGCATATGCTCCTCCTGGCGCGTGTATATCATAGGTTGCCCCTGCTTGTCCACCAGAAGAAGCGCATCGATGGCATTGCGCCTGCCCGTCCATTGCTTGGCCGGCCGCATGCCCCAGGCCAAGGCCAGCAGGAATTGGCGCATCTTGTGTTCATAGAAGCCATGCTTCCTGACCAGCTCATCTTTCAACTTCAGCGTGTTCCGGTCGCTTGCAAGTTGCGTAAGTTCGCTTATGCGGTTGATGCCGTCGATGTGCAACGTATAGGCCATAGCCGCAAGTATGCGGGGCAGGTTGGTGTCCAGCATCAAAAGATTGGAGCGGAAAACACGGTCGGCCACATCGGCGTAACGAAAGGTGCCGCCATGGCTTTCGACGTAAAGGATGCGGCGGGCCACCGCAGCGATATCCTCAACCGAATCATCATCCGTCTCTCCCATGGCGTTTATTTTCTGCACGGCAGGCTGATGGAAGCGAACGCCTTGCTGCTCAAACTTCAGGTTGGCCGTGCGTCCTCCGTCAAGTAACAGCCATGTGCCGGCCACCAGGCTCTGCAGGCGGACACCCAGCAGAGGGCCGCCGTCTGTTGTCCATAGCCTGAGATGCAGGGATGTGAGGTCGTCGGTGCGAGGCTGGAGGTCGTAAATGTCCATGGCATCCAACAGACCTTCAATAGCGCTCAGATCCACCGTGTTGTCTTGTGCGGATCTGATTTGTTGCAACACCAGTTGTGCGGCGTCTGCCATGTCCTCGCGAGGGAATGTAAGGTCGCCTTTAGTGGTGTGGTGCTCAACAATCTCTGTTGCCAGAATCTCATAGACACGCATCCCGTCGTGCTCACGGCGGTGAATGGCCGCGATGGGCATCTGTTGTCCCAAGGGCATTCCTTGGGCATCGCCTTGAGCCAGGTTGCCACGGGTCAGAAGAGAGAAAAAAGCATGCAAGTGGGCTGCCTCGATTCGCGAACATGTGAGCGCATCAGCAGTAGAGGCATTAGCGGAATCTGTCATAGACATGGTTTTGTGTCAATCGTTTAATCGTGATTTTGAACGCAAAGATAACGAAAACTCAATTATTTTTGTTACCTTTGTGCGAGTAAATTAGTAAATTAAAGAATAAACGTATCTGTAGAAAAATGGAAAACAAATACATTGCAGTGAGCTATCGGCTGGAGACTGAACATGATGGTGAACGGACTTTTCGTGAGGAGGCAACTCTGGAACATCCTTTTCAATTCATATCCGGTATGGGCTTGGCTTTGGATGATTTCGAGGTCAAGGTGCAGGACTTGAACGAGGGCGAGGAGTTTGCCTTTGCACTGGCTCCTGAGCAGGCTTACGGTCCCTATTTTCAAGAGGCTGTGCAGAAGTTGCCAGCCAACGTGTTTGAAATCGATGGCAAAATAGATGAGGATTACATCTACGTAGGTGCTGTGGTGCCTCTTCAAAATGCCGAGGGCGAGCGTTTCAATGGCACCATTACAGAGATAACCCCCTCCGAGATTACCGTTGACCTGAACCATCCTTTGGCAGGTATGATTCTGCATTTCCAAGGGAAGGTGGTGACAAACCGCCCCGCTACCTTGCAGGAGATGCAGGAGGCTGCCCAGGCGCTGAGCGGCGGTTGTGGCTGTTGCGGCGGAAGCTGTGGCGGAAGTTGTGGTGAAGGAGGTTGCGGAGGCAACGGCGATGACAATTGTGATTGCGGTTGCAAGGACGCCGGAGAGTGTCATTGCAAATGAACACCACGGGACAAATCTTCCGACTGACCACCTTTGGTGAAAGCCACGGAGCTGCTGTGGGGGGAGTGGTGGACGGAATGCCGGCAGGCATTCGCGTGGATATGGATTTCCTGCAAGCCGAGATGCGCCGGCGTCGGCCGGGGCAGAGTGTTCTGACCACGGCGCGCAAGGAGGCTGATGAGGTGGAATTGTTGAGTGGCGTGTTCGAAGGGGTGACCACGGGGCAGCCCATCGGTTTCATCGTGCGCAACCAAAACCAACACAGCAGCGATTATGACAATATGCGCGATTTGTTCCGTCCGTCGCATGCCGATTTTACTTATACTCAGAAATATGGATTGCGCGACCACCGTGGCGGAGGACGCAGTTCCGCCCGCGAAACCATTTCTCGCGTGGTGGGCGGCGCACTGGCCAAGATGGCACTGGCGCAGTTGGGCATCACGGTGCAGGCTTACACTCAGCAGGTGGGAGATGTGGTCTTGCCTGGCTCTTATGAGAATTATGACCTGAACCTGTCCGAGACCAATGATGTGCGTTGCCCGGACCCGGACATAGCCAAGCGTATGGCCGATCTCATCTTGGAGGTGAAGGTCGACGGCGACACCATTGGCGGTGTGGTGGCCTGTGTCATCAAGGGCTGCCCTGTGGGTCTGGGTGACCCCGCTTTTGGTAAGTTACATGCCCGTTTGGGTGCTGCCATGCTCAGCATCAATGCCGTGAAAGGCTTCGAGTACGGACGCGGCTTTGGTGGCCTGACCGAGCGCGGAAGCGAACAGAACGACATCTTTGTTCCCGGTTCCGACGGCTCCATCACCACGCGCACCAACCGTAGCGGAGGCATACAGGGAGGAATCAGCAACGGACAGGATATCTACTTCCGCACGGCTTTCAAACCGGTGGCAACGCTCCTTATGACGCAGGAAACGGTGACCAAGGACGGGAATCCTACGACTCTCAAGGCACGTGGCCGCCACGATGCGTGTGTGTTGCCCAGGGCTGTGCCGGTGGTTGAGGCCATGGCTGCCATGGTGGTGCTTGATTGTTATCTGCTGAATAAAACCATTCATCTTTAAATGCTGTTGTCCATGAAACATAGTCTCTGTATTGCTTTTTTGACGATAGGCACGCTTTTCGCAGTAAATGTGTTGCCGGCTTATTCCCAATACGTCAATAAACCGAGTGATATCTGGCTTAAACACATGCCCGGCATGGAAAAGAAAGACCGTAAGGCCGCAGAATGTGATTTGAATAATTCGGATGGACCGGTTTTGTCGCGTGTCACCAATCCCACATTGGAGGCTTTCATGCCGGTGGACGGGACCAGCAACGGGCATGCCGTGGTTGTATGTCCCGGTGGTGCCTACAAGAGTTTGTCTTATCAGAAGGAGGGGCAGGAAGTGGCACAATGGCTGGCCAAGCAAGGTTTTAATGCCTATGTGCTGGCCTATCGCGTGCCGGACAACCGGGAAGGCGCATTGCAGGACCTGCAACGCGCCATCCGCGTGTTGCGTCATTTGGGTGCCAAGGATGTGGGCGTGATAGGTTTCTCTGCCGGAGCGTCATTGTCATGCAGGGCTGCCACCAACTGGAAAGAACCCGCCTATCAGGTGGTGGACAAGAATATCGATACCCTCTCGTGTCGTCCGGACTTTGCCATGCTCATTTATCCTGCCTATTTGAACGAAGGCGAGGGAGGTACGTTGAGTCCTGATTTGCATGTGGATGGCGATACGCCTCCGATGTTTGTCTTTGGCAGTCAGGATGATGTGTGGTATAGCGGACCTTCGTGCAAAACCATTCTTAAGGCTATGCAGGAAGCCAAAGCCCCCATACAACTGCATTACCTGAATAAGGCCGGGCACGGTTATGGCATGCGACGTGGGGCCGGACTCGTCTGGCCCGGACTGGCAGAGCTGTGGCTGAAGGAAAAATAAACGTGAACAGAAAGCCGATAATAGTTTTTTTCGTAACTTTGCACATATAACATATTACATAGGAAGAACATGAACATTCTGGAATTGAGCGAACAGGAAATCGTTCGCCGAAATAACATGCAAGCCCTGCGTGACTTGGGTATCGATCCTTACCCCGCAGCCGAATATCCCGCCAATGCTTTCAGTACAGATATTCGCAATGAATTTTGCGATGAGGGCGAGCCTCGAGAGGTGTGTATTGCCGGACGAATCATGAGTAAGCGAATTATGGGCAAGGCCAGTTTCGCCGAACTGATGGACAGCAAAGGACGTATTCAGGTGTATATTACTCGTGACGACCTTTGTCCCGATGCCGAGGATACCACTTTCTACAACACCGTATGGAAGAAACTGCTTGACTTGGGCGACTTCATCGGCGTGAAAGGTTTCGTGTTCCGCACCCAGACGGGAGAGATTTCTGTTCATGCCAAGGAACTGACCGTGCTGGCCAAAAGTCTGAAGCCCCTGCCTATCGTGAAAGAGAAGGATGGGCAGACCTTTGACAGCTTTGATGATCCTGAGCTCCGCTATCGTCAGCGTTATGTTGACCTGATTGTGAACAATGGTGTGAAGGAGACCTTCCTGAAGCGTGCCACCATCATCCGTACCATGCGTCGCATCCTGGACGAAGCCGGATATACCGAGGTGGACACGCCCATCCTGCAGAATATTGCCGGCGGTGCTTCCGCCCGTCCGTTTATCACTCATTTCAACGCCTTGAATCAGGACATGTATATGCGTATCGCTACGGAACTTTACCTTAAGCGGTTGATTGTAGGTGGCTTTGAAGGCGTGTATGAGATGGGAAAGAACTTCCGCAACGAAGGTATGGACAAAACCCATAATCCCGAGTTTACCTGTATGGAGTTGTATGTCCAATATAAGGACTACAACTGGATGATGAACTTTACAGAGAAGATGCTTGAGGAAATCTGTGTGGCCGTGAATGGAAAGCCTGAGGTGGAGATTGATGGCAAGACCATCAGTTTTAAGGCTCCTTTCCGTCGTCTGCCCATCTTGGAGGCTATCAAGGAGAAGACGGGTTATGACCTTTATGGTATGAGTGAGGACGAGATTCGCGAGGTAGCCAAGAAGGTTGGTGTCGAGGTGGATGAGACGATGGGCAAGGGTAAGCTCATTGATGAAATCTTCGGCGAGACTTGTGAGGGTACGTTCATTCAGCCCACCTTTATCACCGACTATCCTGTGGAAATGTCACCATTGACCAAGATGCACCGCTCCAAGCCCGGCTTGACCGAACGCTTCGAGTTGATGGTGAATGGCAAGGAACTGGCTAACGCATACAGCGAGTTGAACGACCCCATTGACCAAGAGGAGCGTTTCAAGGAGCAGATGCGATTGGCGGAGAAGGGCGATGACGAGGCGATGATTATCGATCAGGATTTTCTGCGTGCGTTGCAATATGGTATGCCTCCTACCAGCGGTATCGGCATCGGTATCGACCGCTTGGTGATGCTCATGACAGGCAAGTTCGCTATTGGCGAGGTGATGCTGTTCCCTCAAATGAAACCCGAAGTGAAGGCACCCCGTGATAAAGATGAGGCTTTCCGCGAATTGGGTGTTGCCGATGAATATATTCCCATTCTGCGTAAGGCGGGTTACAATTTGGTAAGTACACTGAAGGGCGTGAACGCAGCCAAGATACAGCAACAGATTATCGAAATCGTCAAGAAGTATAAGTTGGAGGTGGAGAAACCCTCACAGGATCGGATTGCAGAGTGGACAAAATAGGACGCATAGCCATCCTGGGAGGTGGCAGTTGGGCTACGGCCATTGCCAAGTTCGTCTTGGAGAAGACCGATGAAATCTGGTGGTTCATGCCGCGCGAAGATCGTATCAAAGACTTCAAAAGGCTGAGCCATAACCCTGCCTACCTGACACAAGTGCACTTTGATGTAGACAAAATCCACTTCTCTTGGGACATTAACGAAGTGGTGGAGGCATGTCAGACATTGATTTTTGTCACACCGTCTCCCTATTTGAAGGGAACGCTCTCAAAGTTGAAAGTGCGTTTACGAGACAAATTTGTGCTGACGGCCATTAAAGGTATCGTTTCCGACATGAACTTGGTGTGTTCCGAATTTTTCCACCGGATGTACAATGTTCCTGAGGAGAACTTGGGCGTGGTGTCGGGTCCCTCACATGCTGAAGAGGTGGCGTTGAACCGACTGACCTATCTTACCGTGGGATGCAGTGACAGGGAAAAGGCAGAGGCTTTTGCCAATCTCATTTCCAGCAGCTATATCAAGACCAAGACTTCCACCGATGTCATTGGCATTGAGTATGCTTCGGTATTGAAGAATGTTTATGCCATAGCTGCAGGTATTTGCAATGGACTGAGCTATGGTGACAATTTCCAGGCTGTGTTGATGACCAATGCGGCTCAGGAAATGTTCCATTTTCTGCAGGCTGTAAACCCCATCCAGCGATCCATTACCGACAGTGTGTATATGGGTGATATGCTTGTGACCGGCTATAGTAATTTCTCGCGCAACCGTATGTTTGGCAAGATGATTGGAAAGGGCTATAGCATCAAGAACGCCCAAATCGAGATGGAGATGATTGCAGAAGGCTACTTCGGCACAAAGTGTATGAAGGAAATCAACCGTCACATGCACGTGAACATGCCCATCCTGGATGCCGTTTATAATATTCTTTATGAGCGGATAGCACCCAGTGTGGAAATCAAACTCTTGACAGACAGTTTTAGATAATAACAGATTCATAACAATAAGGTAAAAAGTAAGATGATTAAGTTAGACACAAGCAATGTGCTCATCAGCGCAACAGAGGTGACTGCACTTAAGGAAGCCTCTATGAAGGCTCAGCATGAATTGGAAAACGGTACATGCGCCGGCAATGATTTCCTCGGTTGGCTTCACTTGCCTTCAAGCATCACCCCCGAGTTCATCGCACAGTTGCAGGCTACGGCTCAAACGTTGCGTGAAAACTGCGACACCGTGGTGGTTGCGGGTATCGGTGGTTCGTATCTGGGTGCCCGTGCCGTTATCGAGGCGTTGGGCAACAGCTTTGCACATCTGACCCATGACGGCAAGAATCCCACCATTCTTTATGCCGGTAACAATATTGGCGAGGATTACCTCTTTGAGTTGACAGAGTTGCTTAAGAGCAAGAACTTCGGCGTAATCAATATTTCTAAGAGTGGCACTACAACCGAGACGGCTTTGGCTTTCCGTCTGCTGAAGAAGCAATGCGAGGAACAGCGTGGCAAGGAGATGGCCCGCAAGGTGATTGTGGCTGTGACCGACGCCAAGAAGGGCGCTGCACGCATTACCGCTGATAAAGAAGGCTACCAAAGTTTCATCATTCCCGATAACGTGGGTGGTCGTTTCAGCGTGCTTACTCCCGTTGGTCTGTTGCCTATCGCCGTGGCCGGTTTCGACATTGCCCGATTGGTGAAGGGTGCTCAGGATATGGAGGCCGCCACTGCCGTGAGCGTTCCCTTTGAAGAGAACCCCAGTGCCGTATATGCTGCTACCCGCAATGCTTTGTATCGCAACGGCAAGAAGATTGAGATTGTGGTTAACTTCCAGCCCAAGTTGCATTACTTCGGCGAGTGGTGGAAGCAACTTTATGGTGAGAGTGAAGGTAAGGACGGCAAAGGTATTTTCAATGCAGCCGTTGATTTCAGTACCGATTTGCACTCTATGGGTCAGTGGATTCAAGAGGGTGAACGTACCATCTTCGAGACGGTTATCAGCGTAGAACAGCCCGAGCACACTCTGTTGTTCCCCTCTGATGAAGAAAACTTGGATGGTCTGAACTTCTTGGCCGGCAAGCGTGTTGACGAGGTGAACAAGATGGCTGAATTGGGCACCAAGTTGGCACACGTGGATGGCGGTGTTCCCAACATGCGTATCAGCATTCCTTGTCTGGACGAGTACAACCTGGGACAGCTCATCTATTTCTTTGAAAAGGCTTGTGGTATCAGTGGACTGCTGTTGGAGGTGAATCCCTTCAACCAACCCGGTGTGGAGGCTTACAAGAAGAATATGTTTGCTTTGCTGGGCAAGCCCGGTTACGAGAAAGAAACAGAGGCCGTCAAGGCTCGTCTGAACTAAAATATAGAAGGAAAGATGTTTTCATTCTTAACACAATACGGCTTTGAGACAAACTATCTCAAGGCCGTATTGTTTGATATGGATGGTGTTCTGTTCGACAGCATGCGTAATCATGCTGAAGCCTGGGTGCAGGCCGTAGAGAAACACGGGTTGCAGATGACCCGTGAGATGGTGTATGAGAACGAGGGACGCACAGGTGATGGTACCATCAACCTGCTGGCCGAAGTCCAATGGAGACGCAAGGCAACACCCGAAGAATGCAAGGCTATCTATGAAACAAAGAGCCGTGTGTTCAATTCTTTGCCCGAAGCATTGCCCATGCCGGGTGCAGCACAATTGTTAAGAGCTTGTAAACAGGCGGGACTCACCGTTGTTTTGGTCACGGGAAGCGGACAAAAATCTTTGCTCGAAAAGTTGGAGCATGCCTATCCCGGTATTTTCACATCCGAATACATGGTTACGGCCTTTGATGTGAAATATGGCAAACCCCATCCCGAGCCCTATCTGATGGGACTGAAGAAGGCGGGATGTTCCGCATCGGAAGCCATAGTCGTAGAAAATGCGCCTTTGGGTATTCGGGCAGGTCGTGCGGCTGGAATCTTTACGATTGGGGTGAATACGGGTCCTTTGGCGGATGCAGTTTTGGCAAATGCCGGTGCCAATATCGTTGTCGGCAGTATGAAAGAGTTGGCAGAGTGTGCTGCCTTATAGGCCGAAAAATAACAAAAAGACAAGAGACAGGCAGATTATTTGTTCAGTGCGTCATACGTAACCCGGCAAATGTCTGCCATAATCTTGGCATTCTCGCTATCCGATTCGCGGGAATCTTTTATTAGTACCGTGATATAGCATTTTTTCCCATTGGGCAGATATATCACTCCGGCATCGGCATCGCATATCTGTGTACCGTCCGCCAGACGATCGGAGTGCCCGGTTTTATGTCCGAACTTAACTTCATGGGGTAAGCCTGCAATCAACTTGTTTTTGCCTGATGCACAATCCAACATGGTTTTTTCCAGAAAAACAAAATGTTCTTTACTCAAGACCTTCCCGGTATATACTTTTCCCATCAGTTGTGCTACGGCCATCGGAGTACTCCAGTTGTTGTAACATCTCATTATGTCTTGGTGCATGTCATACTCCGTTTCGGTAAAACCGAAATCCGCTATGTCAAGTGACTTGATATAAGTGTCCACTTTATCGATTCCACCTACAAAATCTATCAGCCAGTCACATGTGTTGTTGTCGCTTTCCGCTACCGTATATCTCAGGATATCCTTGTATGAGATGTGTATTCTTTGGTTCGGAAACCTGTTTCTCATCGGACTATATGTGTCTTTGTGTATTTGGTCCTGTTCAATATAAACCTTTCTGTTCAAGGGAATCCCCTCCGCTTCCATTTTCTTCAAAGCCGTCAAGGCAATATGAAACTTAAAGACACTCATCACGGGATACTTGGCATCGTTGGCAACGGTGAACACGTCGTCGCCATAAACGATGGCTACCCCAACCGTTGCCTGCTTCCCTTGAATAATCTTCTCGATTTTATGTGTCAGGTTCTGTCCCTGGAGCAACGGCCAACAGCAAAAGAAAAGAATGGTGGAGAAAAGAAATCTCATGTTCTTAGTCAATAAAGTTCACTTCAGGTTGAAGCTGAATGCCGAAACGCTTGAAAACATCAGTCTGCACAGCTTTACATACTCTCAGAATATCTTCTCCCGTGGCTCCACCTCGGTTCACAATTACCAAGGCTTGCTTCTCATACACGCCGGCAAGTCCGATGTTTTTTCCCTTCCACCCACATTGGTCTATCAGCCATCCGGCACCAATCTTCATCAAGCCTTCTCCGGCAGGATAGGATACAAGGGTAGGGTAGAGCCGTTTCAACTCTTCCCATTGGCTTGTTGGCACGACTGGATTTTTAAAGAAACTGCCCGCACTGCCTACCTCATCAGGTTCCGGCAGTTTGCTTTTTCGTATCTCGATGATTAGTTCACGCAAGGATTCTGCCGTCAGCGTATCAGCGCTTATGTTTCTTCTTTCCATTTCTTTCAGCACACCGCCATACGTCAGTCGGGGTGTAAATTTCCGACTCAGGCGATAAGTGACGTGCAGGATGGCCCATTGTTGGAGTTCCTCTTCACGTTTGAAAAAACTATGGCGATAGGCGTAGTCCAAATCATCGTGACAAAGAATTTTCAACTCTCCATTACGCAAGTCAACACACTCAACCTCCTTGATGAATTCGCCGGCCTCGGCACCAAAGGCACCCACGTTCTGAACGGCAGAGGCTCCCGTGGTACCCGGAATATAACTCAGGTTCTCAAGGCCATACCAACAATGTTTCAGCGTATAGGCAACAAAGTCGTCCCATATCCAGCCTGCTCCTGCTTTTATTTCCACTCCGGTTTCATCCTCCTTCACCACTTCTATGTCACGGTTTGTGCAGTGAAGCACCATCCCATGAAACTCAGGCTGCATAAACAGCAGGTTGCTACCCGAACCCACTAACAGCATTTTGCCTCCCTTATGGGTTTGCAACGCTGCAGTCAGGTCGTTAAAATCCGTGTATTCTGCATAGCTGTCAGCCATACAATGAAGACCAAAGGTATTGAGATGGTCTAATGCGTAGTGATGTCGGATTGTCATGTTGTCAGTTGTTATAGCCTACCAAGAGCCAAAGTCCGTTTTGCCTTTGGAATTTGAATGATTCCACCATGCCGTCGGCAATGCTGCTGTGCATCAGCATCATGTCATCGCAATCCTCCAAGTCTTGTCCGAAAAGGAAATTCGTGATTTGTCTGTTGGGCATTTCCGGTCGGAAGATGCTCCACTGATAAGCCTCGATGGTTCCCTTGACTTTTTCCTCTTCTTCGTCTATATCGCTTTGTGTCAGTTCAATTCTCCCGGACAGATGATTTTGTTGATACACGCTGTCGGTGGTAAACTTACCATAGAAATCCAAGAACTCGCCCAATGTGCCTTCTGCCATATATTCTTTTGCGCTCATGGCAAGCCACTCGTTTTGAGCGCGATGGAAGTGGAATTGGCGTATTCTCTCCGTCGATAAATCAATCAACTGCACATCAACATCACTGATATCCATGTTGTTGAGGAATTCCTCCATCTGTTCTTCCCGCCTCACCAACATGCAATATTCGCTTACATCCGGCCATGCGAAGTATTCCCGGAAATCCTTGCCGCTTCGAATCACATATTCATTATCCTCGTCCGAGACGGGGAGCGGAAATTTTACGCGGCTTGCCTGGAAACTGCGGTTGGACAGAAAAGTGAAGAAAAACTCACTGAAGGCTTCTTTCCGGTTGGGCACAGGCAACATTTCTTCTTCCAACTCCTCTGACTCCTCCAATTCATACTCATATGGGGTATTATTCTCCATCGAGTCTGCAAGCTCTTCCTGAGTAACTTCATCAACAATAATTTCATTGTTGACCGATGTTTGAGGGCGGCAGGAAACACAGCTCCACAAGCCAACCGCAACGATGACAAAGAGAAACTTTCGGGTTATCATCCAACTATCTTGAAAATCCCTGCAAAAGTACACTTTTATTCCTACATGGCACAGCAATAGTAGAAAAATCATTATCTTTGCAACTGCAAAAAAATCAATGTCAATGATTACAGAAAGAATAGACCAATTGATGGCCGAGGTGCAAGACCTCAAAGCCACCACCGAGCAGGAGGTTGAGGCTCTGCGCATTAAATACCTCAGCAAAAAGGGACTTTTGAATGATTTGATGGCGGACTTTCGCAATGTGGCTGCCGATCAGAAGAAAGAGGTGGGCATGAAAATCAACGCGCTGAAGACTTTGGCTACGGAGCGCATCAATAGTTTGCGTGAGAATCTTCAGGCCTGTTCCGAGGTTGGCGGCAATATAGATCTCACCCGCACACCCTATCCCGTTCGCTTGGGGTCGCGTCACCCTCTTACCATTGTCAAGAACGAGATTGTGGATATCTTCAGCCGTTTGGGTTTTACGTTGGCTGAAGGTCCCGAAGTGGAGGATGATTGGCACGTGTATGGCAGCATGAACTTCGCCGATGACCATCCTGCCCGTGACATGCAGGATACATTCTTTGTAGAAGCGCATCCCGCAGTGGTGCTTCGCAGCCACACCAGCAGTGTGCAGGCACGTGTGATGGAGAGGACGCAGCCACCCATCCGTGTTATCTGTCCCGGACGTGTCTACCGCAACGAGGCCATCTCGGCCCGTGCCCATTGCTTCTTCCATCAGGTGGAAGGTCTTTACGTGGCCGAGAAAGTGAGCTTCACCGATTTGAAGCAGGTGCTTATTCTTTTCGCGCAAGAGATGTTCGGTCCCGAGACCCGGATACGTCTACGTCCCAGTTATTTCCCCTTCACCGAACCAAGCGCCGAGATGGACATCTCATGCTTCCTTTGTGGCGGTAAGGGCTGCGGTTTCTGTAAGCATACGGGTTGGGTGGAAATCCTGGGCTGTGGTATGGTGGATCCTGCAGTGCTTGAGTCGAATGGCATCGATAGCGGCAAGTACCACGGTTACGCCTTTGGCATGGGCGTGGAGCGTATCACCAACCTCAAGTATCAGGTGAGCGATTTGCGTTTGTTCTCCGAAAACGACCAGCGTTTCCTGGATGAGTTCCAGGGAGCCAATTGATATTTTGGTTCCATCCGAATCTTGGAAATAAAACGCCGCGGTAATGCCGCGGCGTTTTTTACTTGCTTTAATCTATATCAGAAAATCAGTCATTTAATAGGTGGTATGTCTTGTCTTCTAAATGCCGTTTTTACCTTTCGGGTAAGGAAATCGTGAAGGATGTTTCGTAAAAAGGGATAGAGGTTACAGCCATATCGCCTCCGTGTATGCGTATGATTTGTCGTGACAGGCTGAGGCCAATGCCGGTTCCCTGCTGTTTGGTGGTGAAGAAAGGGATGAAGATATCTTCGAGTAGCTCGGATGGGATGCCCGCGCCATTGTCTGTTATCCTGATGAGTAGTGTGTGCTTCGGGCGGTGGATATTGATGCGTATTCTTTTGTCCGTTTGCTCGGTCAGGGCCTGCATGGCATTCTTTAACAGGTTGATTAGAACCTGAGCGAGCATTTTTTTATCGGCACGGATGGATATTTCCGGTTGATAGTAGTCCGTGGAAATCCGGATGTGCTGTTGCTGTAGGTCCTCTTGGTGCAGAATCAGTATGTCGGTAACCAGGTCGGTCAGGGAAAAGAGGGTAAAGTCCGGTTGCCTTAATCCCGAGAACTGGCGGTACGATTCTGTGAAGGATATCAGGTTTTGGCCTTGACTTTTGATAGTTTCTAATCCGCGTATGGTCTTGCTCACCGTTGGGCCTGTGATGACCGTTGCGCTGGTGGTGTTGCGTTGAGGTTGATAATAGGACAGGAGCGTTTCTGAGAGTGAAACGATGGGGGTGATGGAATTCATGATTTCGTGGGTCAGCACGCGCATGAGCTTTTCCCATGATTCGTACTCTTTTTGATGCAGTTTATGTTCAAATTCCTTCTGCTTGTATTTGGATATTTGTGTGTACACCCGGTTAAACGAGGCATAGAGATGTTGTTGTTCTTTGGAACCCGCATGTTCGGGAAAGTGGAACATGGTTTCGTGCTCCTTGATGGAATCAAGAAAAAAGGTTATTTGCCGAAGATAGGAACAGATGTAGGAAACCAGCGAACCCATCAGTACCAAGGCCAGCAGCACGGCCAATAATCCGAAGATGATGGCCCGGTGGGAGAGAATGCCGGCAAGGCCCAGTCCAAGTGTGCAGACAATGAGCAGGACATAGGTCAGGATATGTAGATATAAACGGAGGCTGAACATGCTATTCAATAATCAAAACGCGTCAGTTTGTTGTACAGGGTTTGTCTGCTGATGCCCAATTGCTCTGCCGTTGCAGTCAGGTTTCCTGCATTTTGCGATAGGGCAGCCTGGATGGCTTTCCTCTCCAACTCTTTCAGGTTGGGCACTTTGTCAAAAGAGAATGTGCGGTCTGTGTGTATGGCTATCTCCGAGGGTCTTATCACCTCCTTTTCTGCTAAGATGACAGCCTTCTCCATGGTGTATTGCAGTTCTCTGATGTTTCCAGGCCAATGATGGGCTTCCAGTTTTTGGATGGTTTTGGGGTGCAGGGAAAGCCCGGCCCGATTGTATTGGTCGGCATATTTCTTTAAGAAAAACTCGGCAAAGGTGGCAATGTCCTCCTTGCGGTGTCGCAGGGGCGGGATGTCAATCTGTATTGTGTTGATACGATAAAACAAATCCTCACGAAACAGGCCTTGTTTCATCATTTCATGCAGATTGCGGTTGGTGGCTACAATCAATCGTATGTCAATGGGAATCTTCTTGTTGCTTCCCAACCGTGTTATCTCTCTGTTTTGCAGGGCAACCAACAGTTTGACCTGGAGGCCCAAGGACAGGTTCCCTATCTCGTCCAGAAAAAGCGTACTTCCGCTTGCCGCTTCAAACTTGCCTGTCCGGCTCTCTCGCGCATCCGTGAAGGCCCCCTTCTCATGTCCGAAAAGTTCGCTTTCAAACAGGGATTCACTGATGGCTCCCATATCTACGTTCACCATCTCGCGCCTGCCGCGCAGCGACAGACGGTGAATTTCTCGTGCCAAGACCTCCTTGCCCGTTCCATTCTCACCGCACAGAAATATGTTTGCATCGGTCTTGGCCACCTTGGTCACCATTTTGATAATCTTCATCATCGCCGGTGAGTGCCCGATAATCATGCTTGGATGACTGGGACCCTTGGCAGGCAGGCCGGGCAATTTTTGTTTCGTCATTTGCAGGGTGGCTTGTATCTTGTTTATCAGGCTCTCATTGTTCCAGGGCTTCATCACAAAGTCTTCCGCTCCCTGTTTGAGTGATTTCACGGCCAGGTCAACATCCCCATAGGCCGTTAGCATGATTACGGGCAGTTGGGGCCGGATTTCGTGTATGCGCTGAAGCCAGAATAATCCCTCGTTGCCTGTGTTAAGGCCGACTGAAAAGTTCATGTCCAAGATGACCAGGTCAATGGGTGATTCATCCAGAATGGCGAATATTCTGTTGGGGTCCGACACCGTTTTGATGTTCTCAAACTCTCGTTCCAACAGTAGTTCCAGGGTGGTCAATACGCTTTTGTTGTCATCAACAAGTAGAATGGTACCGGGTTGCATACGCTCTTTTTTTAGGGTAGAACTTTTTTAAAGGTAAAAATACCTGTTTTATGGCTGTGGTGCAAGAAAACGTCTAAATATTTGACACTTCCCGGGAGTTATTACGTACCATATAAGGCAGGTATAAGGCAGGAATCGGACTAAATCCGTTGTAGAAATTCATAAACGCTTTCACGCATAGCCCTTGTCTCCGAATTTTCAATCTTTGCCGGCATACTTAGCACATGTCGGGCGATAGATACGGAGCGTTCCGAATCTTCACCAATCCACAACAAGAAACGAGCATAAAAAGGTTCAACAAGTCCCGGTCTCATCGTACATACTCGTCCATAATAGGCATCGGCTTCTTTCAATCTGCCAAGTTGCGCGTTGGCATCCCCCAATGCCATATACCACTGGGATTTGTTATGATACTGAACCAACCTACCACAGGTGATGATTATTGCCATTTGGTCTCCAACCGCTATTTGGGCATCAGCCATAGAGGTAAGGCAAATCGGATTATGCCTTACAAACCATGGAACAGGTTTATGGTCGAAAATGTTCGTGGGTGTCGTTTCCAAACTGCGGTATCTGTCAAGATAGGTCCAGAAAGATAAATTACAAAAAAAGCAGAAAACAAGAAACGTCAGATTAAGGGTAGCAAATGACCGCACATAACGTTTGGACAAGTTCATTCCTTTACCCATAGGCGTTAGTGCCAGCATTACAACGACAGGAACATAAATTGCAGGTATTGAGGATGGATAAGAAAATAGCGAAAAACACAGCACGCTAATCAGAGCATACAAAAAACTATGCTCATCTTCAGAAGCATCTCTCTTCCACAATGTAGCACACAAAAAAATCATAAATGCCATCAACAGACAGAAGCCCACCAGTCCCTGTTCCACCAGGACCCCAAGGATTTCATTATATGCGACAGACACGTCATCAGCTTCTCTTTTTATGAAGGTACTCGCTCCTGACAAATACTCTGTTTGCTTATCCATATACCTGCGGAGAAAACTACCTGTTCCATTGCCAAACACGGGTGCATCACAAAACATCAACAGGGAAACTTTCCATATTGTGAGGCGGGCAAACACAGAATCCGGTCGATAGCAAATAAAAGCGATTGCCTGCAATGTAAGAAAGCATGCACTTAATGCCATAAACTTAATAGATTTCGTCTTTCTCTTCCTTCTTCGTCTAAAACAGCACACGCCGGCAGCAACACTGACAGCAAACCAGGATGCCCTGGAATCGGCAATGACGATAGCGCAAAGCAGTATGACTGCACACATCACTATCAGCACTTGTTCGCATCTTGACCGGATACCAAATCTTACGAACCGCAGGAATAATATTGTCATCCCCAAAGCGAGATATCCGCCAAGCGGGCCGGGGTTCCCGAAAGCTCCTGTTGCAGGGAAATGGGCATGAAGACTATTCCAGACACCGAACTGCTGCATTATTGCCACTGCAGCTTGTACTACAGAAGACAATATTATACCCCATTGAACCATCATCACCCCATAATCCTTTCTTGGCAAATTACGAAAAAAGAACCATATCCCGACTAAGGAAAATGTTCTGCTTAGGGTAGTCACATCCAATGGAAGACAAACATTGAACAGGCAATATGATATAAAACACACAAATAAGATGTCAATCTTATCGATATTTACTCGAATAGTTCCTTTATGGGTAAAATAGGATAGGGCAGCAAAACACAGAATGCCGAGTGAAAGCATTGCATACTCCTCACCACCGACAAGAAAAAACCAAATCTGTGGTAAGGAGTACACAATACACAGAACCGACAAAACTATAACTTTCTGCCTTACTTCCACTTCTTGTGCTTTAGAATATTCCCCTCCTTCCAGATTTTATGTTTCCAAGTGGTGCCGCTAAGGTCTGCAGCACAGCTATCGGTGTTTCCGCTTGAATTTATCGTCAGTTTAACCGTTTCCGTATATTCCAATGCGAATGCGGGAGCCGGAACATACTTATAAGCAAAAGCGGGAGCATCATACACCACCGTTGCCTTGTCCTTGTTGACAACGACAACCAGCATATTGCCTGCATCAACATCATAATCGAAAAAATATGCTGCAAAGATCAAAGCAAAGCTCCCGTCATCAAGTGGGACTTGCAGAAAGGTACGTTGCTCGTTTTCCTGTTGCGTCAGGTGTTCCACTGTCCAAAAAGGACCATATCCCCATCTCGTCAATATCGGGTGTCCGTTATACATGATACGTACGCCCTCGTTCATTCGTCGGCCAAAAGATTCAATCGGAGAGTCCACGTTCATCTCCTTTACGTCTATCCGTTGAATATCATACATATATTTCCCATTGGACGAGAAAACTCGTTCACTGCCCCATACATAAATAGGATATTCGTCCGAAGCGGTTATCTCTTCTCCTTTTATAAACTCGGAATTGGAACCAGGAACAACAAGGCCATTCCTCCAAGTAAATATATCTTCACTCTGTGCCCATACGGCCATACAACTTGCGTAAATGCAAAGAATCAATAATACAATCTTTCTCATTTCTGTTACTATTTATAATAATAATAAAATTCTACTTTACCTTTCTTTCCTGAGCCATAACTGTAGCTAAGTAATGTTTTGCTTTCTCGTTTATTTGCTCCCGTATCCATTGTATTCGGAACTTGTCCACCCCATGAGGGAGATTTACCTCCTTCTCCTGGTACTACCACAACCACGTGTCCACTATTATTACCGGGTGCTATATATCCAGCAACCACGAAATAGCCTTGGTTAGCCAAAGACTGTGCTTCCGACAACTGTATCTTTCGCCAATGCTCCGGAGTTTTTCGCCAGTACATTGTCATTTCATTGGCCATACAGTTCATTCCAGAAGGCAGGAAACCGAAGAGTTCTTTAAACATTTCCTGAACACCATAGTTGCAAGCAGAAAGAGATGTGCTTCCTACCCGTTTTGTTGCCCGTTGGACAGCCAATGGCGCAGCAGCAGTGATTCTTTCTGCTGTCACTTTAGTTGGTTGGGCAACAGAGCCACCTCCTCCGCCAGAGGAAGAGCCGCCACCGGTAGAGGTTGACCCTCCTCCCCCTCCTCCGGGTTTATTCCCCTCTCCCTGACCTGTTTCCAAGTCATCTCTTGGATTCTTTCCACAGATACAGGGATAAGTATGACAAACAGGACAGCATCCGCATGATCCATTCTTCTTCTCCTGATGACAGATGTCACAGGTTTCACTCGTACTACAGATGCATTCATTTAGATTCTTGCCATACGTATCACACTTTGGATATATAACAAAACATGTGCATTCTGTCTCGGATTTATGGCAAAAAGAACAAGTTATGTACCCTCCATCCTCAGGCGCTAAAGTTCCCGATGCTCTGCGCGAACGTGGAATGCGGGAACTCTTTGATTCCTGAATGTTTAAAAATAGATGAAAACCATCACCACTGTCTAATTTCCGCATGGAAGAAAGCGACGGATTCCGAACAAAGCGAAACACCGTCTCGCCCTTTTGTATTCTTGTACCGCAAATCATCGATCCATCCATGCGAGTAGCAATGAAATACCCTGTAAAATGTGTCTTCTCAAAGTTATAGGAAAGATTTGCTTGCCCTGTTCCTCTAAAAAGAAGGGAACTCCTCATGCCCATAATTATGACTATGAATCCAATATTGTCATTCCTCTTTCAATAATATTCACCTCTAATTTTGTTCCTAATACTCCGTCATCTGGACAAGGAACCGCAATCGGTTTGTTAACGGACAACAAATATAATGAATTTTCCACAAAACGTGTGGGTCGGGGACAAGAAATCCATATTGCACCCCATTCGGTGAAAAGTTATTACGTACCATTCCTTATTTTTGTCATCGCAAATCCAATGATGATGGCTACAAAAAAAAACGAAAAATGTGTGGAGGATGATGGGTGGTGGAGGCAGGAGGCAGTAAGACAGGGACACCATCGCACATGTGTCAAATTTGTGGACGTCGGGCCGTTAATCTATTGGACATCGAGTGATGTATATGTATTTTTAATGTTTTGGAAAATAGGTGATTATTGTCTTTGGCATGCTATTTGTATTTGTCATCAGGGAACCATTCTATCCTAACAGATAAACAATGCAAATGAACAATCAGGGTATGGACACAAAAATCGAGAAACGTTCTCGGTTCTCAAAGAAAATGATGTATGTACTTTTGGGGCTAAGCGTAGTGCTCTTCGCCCTGGTGTGGATTTCTCTTCGGGTCACTTCATCCTCGATGGATGTGGACAAGGGTGGGGTAACCATCTCCGCCGTGAGGAAAGGGGAGTTTGTGGATTACATCCGCGTGGTAGGACAAGTGATTCCCGACCACATCATCTATCTGGATGCCATTGAGGGCGGACGGGTGGAGGAGCGTTTGATAGAGGAAGGGGCGCAGGTGAAAGCCGGAGATGTGATTTTGCGCCTGAGCAATCCCCTGTTGAACATTGGTATTCTGCAAAGCGAGGCCGACCTGGCTTATCAAGAGAATGAGCTGCGCAATACGCGCCTGAACATGGAGCAAGAGCATCTTCGCCTGAAGCAGGAACGCATTATGCTGAACAAAGAGTGGGTGCAAAAGCAACGTCGCTATCAGCAAAATACGCATTTGTATGAAAGGCAGTTAATTTCTCGGGAAGATTATTTGCGGGCAGAGGAAGATTTTCATACCGTCACGGAGCAAATCAACGTGTTGGATGAAAGAATCAGACAGGATATGCAGTTGCGCACGAAGCAATTGCAAAGCCTGAACGAGAATATACAAAACATTAGAAGAAGCCTGCAGCTGGTGCGCGAACGCATGGAGAACCTAAAGGTAAAGGCACCCGCTGACGGACAGTTGGGCAACCTCGAGGCCCAGATAGGGCAGTCTATCGCTCAGGGTGAGCGCATAGGACAAATCATCACACCCGAATTGAAAATAGAAGCCAGGATAGACGAGCATTATGTGGAACGTATTCATCCCGGCCTGTCGGCCACCTTTGAACGTGAGGGGAAGAAATATAGGTTGAGCATGTCAAAGGTCTATCCTGAAGTGCAGGATGGACAATTCCGCACAGACTTGCATTTCATCGCAGAACGGCCCGTAAATATCCGTTCCGGACAGACGTATCACTTGGATTTGCAGTTGGGTGATTCCGCTGAGGCGCTTCTGCTGCCCCGCGGCAGTTTCTATCAGTCGAGCGGAGGGGGATATGTGTATGTGGTGGATGATGAGGAGAAGGTCGCTCGCCTGCGTCACATACGATTGGGAAGGCAAAACCCGTTATATTATGAGGTGTTGGAAGGGTTGCTTCCCGGAGAGAAAGTGATAATTTCCACCTATGACTTCTATGGTAAAAACGAACGATTGAATTTACGATGATGGAATATTTGTCTCAGATTATTAAAAGCCAAAGGACCAAGAAATCGCTTTCGGCTCTGAATCTCTTTGGCCTTTCCGTGTGCATCGGTGCGGCACTGCTGATTCTGTTTTATGTGAGGTTTGAGTTAAGTTTTGACACGTTTCATGAGGGCGACCGAATCTATCGGGTGGAGAGTAGGCTGCATGAGGGAAAGGTCTTGACAGACAACTGGGCCACGACCACCTTTGGTCATGCACCCGTGATGGCCCGCGAGATTCCGGGCATCGAACAATATGCACGGGTGACGGCGCAGGATCGCGAACAGGAAGTGACCTATCAAGACCGCCAGTTCATGGAAGAGGATTATTGCTATACGGAACCCTCTTTCTTTGACTTGTTCAACTTCCCCATAGTCAAGGGGGAGAAGACGGGTCAGCTGGTGCGCCCCAACACGGTGGTGGTGACGGAGAGTACGGCGCACAGATATTTCGCAGATGGCGACCCTATAGGGAAAATCCTGACGTTTAAGACTCCCGCGGCGGAACAACATTTCGAGGTGACCGGCATCATCGCTGACATGCCCTATAATTCTCATTTGCGCTATGACTTTTTGTTGTCTTACTCCTCCATTCCTGAGACACGTCGCGACATTTGGTTCGTTCATGGCGTGTACACCTATGTTCGTCTTGAACCGGGTAAACGGCCCGACGACATTGCCGAGGGGTTTCATGCGATATCACATAAGTATAAGACTGCGGCATTGAACCATAAGGATTGGCGGGTAGAGTTGGTGCCGTTAAAGGACATACACCTGACTCCTCGCAAGTCGTATGAAAAAGAAGAGAAGGGTAGCAGGACTGCCGTACAGATTCTCTTCATCATGGCCATCGCCTTGTTGCTTATCGGGTGGGGTAATGCCCTGAACCTGACCATTGCGAGGTATTTGGAACGGGGGCGGGAGTTTGGACTGCGCAAGGTGTTTGGAGCGTCTCGCCGACAAATCATCGTGCAGGGTTTGTTGGAATCCGCGTTGTTTAACCTGTTGGCCTTGGTCATGGCTTTGGGATGGATAGAGGTCTTGTTGCCAACGGTGTCGCGCTGGGTCGGCCGGAATTTTGCCTTCGATGTGCTCTATTCCTGGGAATGTTGGGGCATGTTGGCTGCCGTTTTCCTGTGCGGAACCTTGTTTGTCGGGTTGTATCCGTCGTTCCTGCTTACCCGCATCCGTCCGTCAGACATCATGCGGGGCAAGTACTTGCATAGCCGAAGGGGAAACAGCATCCGGAAGATACTGATGGTTGTTCAGTTTGTCGCGTCTTTCGTCTTGGTGTCGGGTACCCTGGTTGTGGTAAAGCAAGTACAATATATGCAACAGAAAACCGCATCCGAGTCGTATAATCGCATTGTCGTATTGAAACATCCTGCCTTGACGGACAACATGGACGTGCAGATGTTGAACTTCAAGAAACGGTTGGAGCAAGAGTCTTATATCCGTTGTGTGGCGGTGTCGGGGGCTGTGCCCGGTGCCGAGGTGGCAAACTATTTTACTAACCGCCCCTACGGAAGCGACATGTCGGAGGTGAAACTGATACAAATGTTTGCTGTGGACGTTGATTATCTGTTGCTGTATGGGTTGCAACCTGTGTGTGGACGTGGCTTTTCCGAGGACTATGGAAATGAACTGAACAAGGTGGTATTGAACGAAGAGGCGGTGCGCTTGCTGGGTTTTGCTTCTGCGGAGGACGCCATAGGCCGGCGGTTGTCAATGGAGGTTCTGAAAGAACCGCTTGAGGTGATAGGTGTGGTGAGGAACTATCACCAGCAGTCATTGGCCGAGTCCTATAAGCCGATAATGTTTTTCATCAAGGAGCGTGTGCCCTTGATAGCGACCCCATATATCTCTATTCAGTTAAACACGGAAATCGACTCTACACAATTGGACAGGATAGAGCGCATCTATAAAACGTATTTTCCTTCAGCCGTATTCTCCTGCTTCAGACTGAAAGATTACAATGACGATATATACAAATCGGACCGTAATTTCAGTTGGATTTTTATGTGTGCGTCGTTGCTTGCCATCTTTGTCGCGTGTTTGGGACTATGGATTATGACTCTCTTCTCTACGATGGCTCGTGTAAAGGAGATAGGCATAAGGAAGGTGTTGGGTGCTGACAGGAAAAGCCTTCTTCTGGTGTTGACGAAGGAACTGATAGGCCTGACGCTATTGGCCACCGTGCTGGGTACCCCCCTGTCGGTGGTGTTGATGGACGGGTGGCTGAAAACGTATGCTTTCCATATCACCCAGCCTTGGTGGGGATATGCCATGGCCTTTGGGGTGATGTTGCTGGTGGTGTTGCTGACGGTGGCTCATCAGGTATGGCGTGTGATACGTTTGAAACCCATGGATGTGTTAAGGAATGAATAAGTCTGACAAGGTGTAAGAATATGATTAAAACAGAAAACCTTTCAATGGTCTTCACAACTGAGGAGGTGCAGACCCGCGCGTTGAGTGGCGTAAGTTTAGAGATTGGACAAGGCGAGTTTGTGGCCATCATGGGGCCTTCGGGATGTGGAAAATCCACATTGCTGAACATCCTGGGCACACTGGACACGCCAACCTCCGGCAAATATTTTATTCATGGGAAGGACATGACCCAAATGAATGAGAGCCGGTTGACCATGTTTCGTAAGAGAAATATCGGATTCGTTTTTCAAAGTTTTAATTTGATAGACGAACTGACCGTGTTTGAAAACGTGGAACTGCCTTTGGTCTATTTGGGTATGCGAAAGAAGGAACGAACAATCAGGGTGATGACCGTGCTGGAACAAATGAATATGGCTCATCGTGCCGCACACTTTCCGCAGCAATTGTCAGGAGGCCAACAACAGCGGGTTGCCATTGCCCGAGCCGTCGTTACGGACTGTCCGTTGATATTGGCTGATGAACCTACGGGCAATTTGGACTCTGCCCACGGAGTTGAGGTGATGACATTGCTGCAACAACTGAACCGAAAAGGAACCACCATCATCATGGTTACGCACTCGGAAAGGGATGCCGGCTACGCGAATCGAATCATCTATCTGCTGGATGGCAGGATTGTAGGTGGAAGAGGATGAGGGAAAACAAATGATGACGGGTGCCTAATAAGGCACCCGTCATCATCAATAGGTTCGGTTGCAGACTTATTCCACCTTGGGGCAATACTTCCAGCCCTTCCGTTTGTACATCTCGATCATTCGGGGCAAGCGGGAGCGGAAATCTTCGATGTCCTTCAGTTGGGGTTGTGTCCATTGCACCTCGCTGATGGCGGCCAGGCGGGGGAGAAGCATGTACTCCAAGTGTTCGGGAGCCGCCACATATTCCGTCCACAGGTTACATTGTGCTCCCAGGATGTACTTGCCTTCCTCCTCGGTCAGCTCGGCAGGAACGGGTTCCAGACTATACACTTTGCTCAGGGGCAGATAGCCGCCGATGCCCAAGGGCTGGGCCTGATGGTTCTTGAGCTGATAATAGTCAAAATAACATTCGCTGTTGGGGGTCATGATTACCTGGTGGTGTTGGCGTGCCGCCTGGATGCCGCCGGCGTTGCCGCGCCAGCTCATCACGATGGCATCCTCCGAGAGACCGCCTTCGAGTGTCTCGTCCCATCCGATGATGCGTCTGCCGTGCTTTTGGGCGATATAGGTCTCCAGTTCCTTGTTTATATAGGTCTGCAGTTCGCTTTCGTGCTTCAGCCCCAGCTCCTTCATCTTTGCCTGACACTTGGGGCAGGCTTTCCAGCGGTCGCGGGGGCTCTCGTCACCTCCGATGTGGATGTATTCGGAGGGGAATACGTTGCTCACCTCGTCCAGTATCTGTTTCAGGAAGGCGAGTGTCTGCGGATTGCCGGCGCAAAGCACATCGGCGCTGACACCCCAGATGCTCCATACGTCATAGGGGCCACCGGTACATCCCAGTTCGGGATACACGTGCAGGGCTGCCACCATGTGGCCGGGCAGGTCAATCTCGGGTATCACGTTGATATAGCGCTCGGCCGCATACTGCACAATCTCGCGGCACTGCTCTTGGGTATAGTACATCCCGCGGCCATATTCCTGCCCGTCGTAGATGTTCAGGTTGTGGCCGATGACGGTCTGCTTGCGGATAGAACCCTTCTTGGCAAGCTCCGGCATGCTTTTCACCTCGAAGCGCCATCCCTGGTCGTCGGTGATGTGCCAGTGGAGTTGGTTGCATCCGTGAAGCGCAAGGATGTCGATGTATCGCTTGACCTCCTCCACGGGGAAGAAGTGGCGGGCGACGTCCAGATGTGCACCCCGGTAGCCGAAGCGGGGTTCGTCCTGAATGGTCACGTAGGGCAGGCGCAGCGTGTCGGTCCGCTCCGTTCCGATGGCCTTGTGCAGCGTCTGTATGCCACGGAACACGCCTTCCTCTGTGGCTCCCTGAATCAGCACACCCTTTTTGTCCACCACCAGCCTGTAGGCTTCTTTGTTCTCGCTTTTCAAGCCCAGCGACAGGCGGATGGCGGGCTTCTTGGCCTTGGGATTGAAGGTCATCGGCAGCCCCGGACCTTCCGCCATGTTGCTGACAAGCATACCGGCATTGCGGGTCATGGCCTCGTTCTGTGTGTCGACGCCCACCTCGGCGTTGGCGGTGATGACCAGTTCGCCGGTTTTTTTGGGTTGCTCCACACTTAACGGACGGGGAATGATTTCGTAGTTTGCCTGTGCCCATGAGGCTATGGAACAGCTCATGGCGAGGGCGGTGAGAAGGAATGTTTTTTTCATGATGTTATCAGTTATGTTTTTGGGTTAATGTTTTTCCATAATCATAGTTACAAATGTAAGCAATATTCTTTAATTTCCCGCTCTTTGGTTGTCTATGATTTCTTTAATCAGTCAGGTTAATTTGTGTAAACATGTCTTTTGTTAAGCTAAACGCGTGTGGAGGGCTTTGCTGTGTAATCCGTATTTCGATGATAAATGACAAGTGGTTTAATACCAATCACTTGCTTTTATGTCATAATCCACTTGGAGAGAGGGGGTGAAAACATCGTGATGAATGAATGAAAACATCGCGGTGATTTGTTTCATTCGCCGTGATGTTTTGCTTGAAACATTCGGATGTTTTTGCATCATTATTGCGATGTTTGTTTCCATTCATTGGGGTTAACAAGAATTAACGATTTGTGGTACACCTGTCCGACACAAAAAATGAATACAGAGGTCGGTTGCCATAGAAAATATTTCTGTATCTTTGTCTTCGGTAAAAGATACCCGTTATGGGTTGTAATCCTTGATGTCATAGCATTATAAAGTTATAATCGACTTTGCTGAACATCAAAAATACAGACATTTATAATTTGTTGAACTCGCGTTATATTTTAATTTATGAAAACAAGAATGTTGCTTGCGATACTTTTTTGTACAATTCTTGTCCTGTGGCCGACAAGGAGTATAGCTGTAGTGCGGGAGGTGGAGAATCTGAACCGGGAGTGGAAATTTTTCTTGGGCGACTGCCCACAGGCGGAAATGCCGGTGTTCAACGACAGCCATTGGGAAACCGTGGGTCTGCCTCATTCGTTCAGTATGCCCTATTTCATGTCCACCGACTTTTACACCGGTTATGGTTGGTATCGTAAGCAAATAGAGTTGACATCCAAGGATTTGCAGAAGGTCGTCTTTTTGGAGTTTGACGGTGTGTTTCAGGAAGCGGAAATTTATGTCAACGGCAAGTTGATAGGGAACCATGTGGGAGGCTACACGGGTTTCTGCATCAACATTACAGAGGCGTTGAAGTCCGGCGGCAACCAAATAGCTGTCAGAGTGAATAATCTGTGGCGTGCGGATGTCGCGCCACGGGCCGGAGAACATACTTTCAGCGGCGGCATATACCGCAATGTGCGGTTGGTCAAAAAGTCGTTGGGACACATAGACTGGTATGGCACATTTGTCACCACTCCCGATTTGGGCATGAGTGCCGGCGCATTCTCCACCTTAAACGTGGAGACTCAGGTGTGCAATCTGTCGGGGGTGGACGAAACCTATCGTCTGGAAACCCTTTTGCTTTCCCCCGAAGGCAAAATGATTGCTTCCGTTGAGAGTGAGGATGTTGTGGGTGCGTGCACAAAGAAGATATTCACGCAATCCACCGAAAAGGTAATGGCACCGCGACTATGGAGTCCGGATTCTCCTACTTTATATAAGGTGGTGAGCCGGCTTTATGTCGGCAGAAGGCTTCTTGACGAAGAGGTTACCGAGATGGGATTCCGCTGGTTTCAGTGGACGGCCGACCGCGGTTTCTTTCTCAACGGTAAGCATTTGTATTTCCATGGGGCCAACGTTCATCAGGATCAGGCCGGATGGGGCGATGCCGTTACCGAGGCAGCAATGCGAAGGGATGTGCTCATGATGAAGGAGGCCGGTTTTGATCTCATCAGAGGATCACACTATCCTCATGCACCGGCTTTTTCTCGCGCTTGTGACCGGTTGGGGATGCTCCTGTGGTCAGAGGCTCCTTTTTGGGGAATAGGAGGACATGGTGACGATGGCTATTGGAATTCAAGTGCATACCCTGTGAATCCGGCGGTACAGGCCGGTTTTGAGGAAAGTGCTCTTCAACAATTGGCCGAAATGATACGTATTCATCGCAACCATCCCTCCATCGTGGCATGGAGCATGTGCAATGAGGCTTTCTTTTCTTCAGCCGAGGCTTTGCCGGGAGTACATCGTTTGCTGAAGCGCATGGTGGATTTGACACATCAGTTGGATCCCACACGACCCGCCGCCGTGGGTGGCGCACAACGTCCCTTGGGGGATGCACGTATAGACCGTATTGGAGACATCGCCGGTTACAATGGGGATGGCGCCACGCAATCGGATTTTCAGCAACCGGGTGTGGCAAGTGTGGTGTCGGAGTATGGTAGCACAACGGCCGACCGTCCGGGGGAATACGCTCCCGGGTGGGGAGACCTGAAGGTTGATGACGGATGGAGGGGGCGTTCTTGGCGAAGCGGACAGGCTATTTGGTGTGGTTTTGATCATGGTAGCATAGCCGGTAACGCGCTGGGTAAGATGGGTATTGTGGATTACTTCCGCTTGCCGAAACGTGCATGGTACTGGTATCGAAATGAATATAATGGAGTAGTGCCCCCCGCATGGTCTGTGGACGGGACACCGCACAAGCTGCTACTCACAGCGAGCAACGGGGGGGATATTCTTGCCGACGGGACGGATGACGTACAGCTGGTGGTGACGGTGCTGGACAATGAGGGCCGTCATTTGACGGCAACGCCTCCCGTACAGTTGCGTGTGGTGTCGGGGCCGGGAGAGTTTCCCACCGGACGCACCATTTCATTCCGTAAAGACAGCGATATACGCATTATGGACGGGCAGTGTGCCATTACATTCCGTTCGTATTATGCAGGAAAAACTGTGATAGAGGCGGTTTCACCTGGGCTGCAGTCTGCACGCGTGGAGCTTCGTTTTACAGGTGCTCCCAAATACCATGAAGGGAAATCGCCTGTTGTGAAGGAACGCCCTTACATACGTTTTGTCCGTGGCGACAATAGCAGGCCGGTGCTCACCTTCGGCCCGAATAATCCCACCTTTGCCGGCAGCCAGCAGGTATGGCATGGTGCGGGGCTTGCGGCGGATGGGAATGCTGAAACTTATTGGAAGCCTGAAGAGCGGGATGCGGACCCATGGTGGATGCTGGATACGGAGAAACGCCTGGAGCTGCGAAACATCAGCATCGTTTTCCCCAAGGACAACCATTACTGTTATGTGGTAGAGGGGTCGGACGACAAGGAAAATTGGACCGTCTTGTCGGACAAAAGCCGCAGCGATGTGAAAGTGCGTTCTTACAGTTATGATTTTGATACGGCCCAATCCGTCAAGGCACGTTTCATACGTATCCGCTTCATGCCGGGTTCACCGGCTGCTCTGTCTGAGGTGACGGTGCGTGGAGTTGTGCAAAACGAATAACCCCAATCGGTCATGAACTTGTTTTGCGCAAACATACCGACTTTTTGGTCATCAGGGTTCCTGTTCATCATAACGCTAATGACTGATTGTGGATAAAGCGGAACTTTATGGTTCACCCCAGTGGAGGTGTTTCGCACTTGGAAAGAAATGAGGGGACGTTTCGCAACGTCCCCTCATTCATTTCTAGGTATTAGTTTGTTTAAGGTAAAAAGATTGATCTAAGTGTTGTTTTTGTTTTAACTATCGCAAAGATAATGATTCTTGTTGGTTTCCCCAAAGATGTTTATGTGTTATATAACATGTTTTGACATATGTTTGAAATTTTTCTGTCATTCCTGATGGAATTTGACCAAATCCTCGATAGGTGCTTGCAGGATGCGTCCCAAATGGTAGTGCAGGGCAGCGGCGGCCTCCTGAATCTCCGGCTGGAATGTTGCGGCAACACCTCCCGCCAGGTGCAATGGCAGCTCCGGTCGATGATATAGGGCTACGTTGCGCCGGAAGAAGCGTCCGAACTCGTCTATGAGCAGGTCGTGTACGGAGTCTTCCCGGCGATGAAGCCGGAGAAAAGGAACCAGCGAGGCCAGGAACTGATTAGGGAGAGGCCGGCGATAGACATTCTCGATGATTTGGGTAGGTGTCAGTTGGAAGTACTCCAGAAACGAGCGTTTCAATTCTTCGGGCATCTGCTCTTTCAGTAAGTCGCCCACCAGACGTCGGCCAAGAACGGCTCCGCTGCCTTCATCACCCAAGATGTAGCCTAAGGGAGAGACGTTGCGCGTGATGGTCGTTCCATCGTAATGACAGGTGTTGCTTCCCGTTCCAAGGATGCCGACCAATCCTTCGGAATGTCTGCAAAGGGCACGTGCGGCCCCGAGCATGTCACTCTCGACTTCAATGGTGCCGGCCTCGGGAAATTTCTGTGCCAAGGCTTGCACAATGGTCTGTTTGAAAGGGGAGATACAGCCGGCTCCATAGAAAAATATCCGTTTTACGGGTGCATCGGGCAGGGAATATAGTACCCGGTCGATGTGTTCCCTGTTGTCGCGTACGGGATTAAGACCGATGGTCTCTATCGGCTGACCGTTGAGACGCCAGTTCGTCTTCGTGCTTCCGCTGTCGGCAATGAGTGTCATGTGGCCGGTAGTGAAGGGGTTATTGGTCATCATTTTTTACAAAGCCTTGCAGGTCTGCCGGCAGTGCGCCCATAATCCGGTCATAGGCTTGCTGCATGACTTGGTCCTGACTGACACCTTGTGTGGGGATAGGCTGGTGGATGGTGAGTTCAAGGGGATGCCATTCGATGAAGTTGAAGCCCCGCATACGGGGAAGAATCTGGAAACTGCCGTTGATGGTGATCGGCACCACGGGCAATCCGATTTCTTCGGCCAACTGGAAGGCTCCCTTGCGGAAGATGCCCATGTGACCGGTGAAGGTGCGTGCCCCCTCGGGAAAAACCATCAGGGAGGTGCCACCGCGAAGTGTCTGGCGGGCTTGGTTGTAGGTGTTCTGTATGGCTTTCGGACCACGTTTGTCTACAAAGATGTGCCCTGCATTTTCGCTGGCTTTGCCCACAAAAGGCATCTTTCTGAGGCTTCGTTTCATCATCCACTTAAAGTTTCGTCCCAGGAAACCGTAGATTAAAAAGATATCGAAGTCACCCTGATGGTTGGCCACAAACACGTAGCTTTGGCCGGGCTTCATATTTTCCTTTCCTTTGATGTGCACGGGCAGCAACAATATCCGGCAGAATGCACGGGCCCACAGCATGGGAGGATAGTAGCCCCACGTGTGTGATTTGCCAAAGGTGCAACCGATAATCACAGTAACACAGGTGAGAAAGGTGAGCAACAAAAGCAATGGAGCAGCAATCAATAACTGATATATGCGATAAACGACTGTCATGATTTATTTAAAATTAAAAAAACGATGTTAAATCCGGATGGTTATCTGTTGAATGTGAGTGCCTGGCCACGGACCTCATCGTTGATGATTCCGTGGTCGTAGGCCAATTGACCATTAACGAAGGTCATGGCTACCCGATGGCTGAAACGAACCCCTTCCAGAGGACTCCAGCCACATTTGCTGAGTACATCTTGTGGTTGCAGAACCCAAGGGGTACTCTCCACTATTGTGATGTCGGCTTGATATCCCGGACGGAGGAAGCCACGCTTTTCTATGTTATATAAGGTGGCGGGAGCGTGGCACATAAGCTCTACCATACGTTCTATGGAGATTATTCCTTGTTCTACCAGATTAAGCATACTTACTAAGGAGAACTGTACCATAGGCATACCGCTGGCCGCTGTACGTGCTCCACCTTGTTTGTCGCTCAACAGGTGGGGTGCGTGGTCTGTGGCCACCAGCGTGATACGCCCGTCCTTCAATGCTTGGCGCAGGGCATCACGGTCTGTGCGACTCTTGATGGCGGGGTTCACCTTTATGCGTGTCCCCAAAGTGGCATAATCCTCGTCACAGAAAATAAGATGTCCCACACATGCTTCGGCTGTGACATTGCCTCCCACCAGCTCTAATTCCCTTTCTGTGCTGAGATGGGCAATGTGCAAACGGGCACCTGTCTCGTGGGCCAGGCGTGTAGCCAGGGCAGCACTTCGGTAACAGGCCTCGGCATCGCGAATCCATGAATGGACTTCCGCGGCAGGATCGTCACCCCCTTGTGCCTGAGCCAGCTTCATGCGCTGATTGATGCGTTGGGTGTCTTCGCAATGAGCCATGATGGGCAGTGGACTTTGACGGAAAATCCGCCGCAAGGCTTCTTCGTCATCCACCAGCATATTGCCCGTGCTGGAGCCCATGAACAATTTGATGGCAGGCACGTGACGACGGTCCACGGCCTTGATCTCTTCAATATTGTCGTTGGTCGCTCCCAGAAAATAAGCATAATTGGTGCGGCACATGTGTGCTCCGATGGCCATACGCTCTGACCACAATGCGTTGGTGGTGGTCTGTGGCGCCACATTGGGCATGTCCATCAGGCTGGTGACTCCACCGGCCAATGCAGCCCGGCTCTCGCTTGCCGTGTCGGCTTTCCGGGTGAGTCCGGGCTCACGCAGATGCACATGGTCGTCAATAATGCCAGGCAGAAGCAATGCCCCGTGTGCGTCTATGATTTGGTCAGCCTGAGGCAAGGCGGCACCTGATGGCAGAAGGGCGGCAATCTGTTCACCATCAATGAGCAGAGCACCTTTCACACTCTGCCCTTCATTGACCAAGACGGCGTTTGGGATGAGTGTTGTCATGCTTTTTGGGGATATTTCTTAAACCAACCGTCCCAGCGGAGGCGCATGACACCGAAGAAGGCTTCACTGAAGATGCCGCCCGACATTTTGCTGGTACCCAGTTCGCGGTTGACAAATATCACGGGCACCTCTTTAATCTTAAAACCACATTTATGGGTGGTGAACTTCATCTCAATCTGAAAAGCATAGCCCTTGAATCGAATGTCGTCGAGGTCGATGGTCTCAAGTACTTGGCGACGGTAACAGGCGAATCCTGCGGTGGTGTCGTGGATATTAAGACCCGTCACGCAACGTACGTACTTGCTGGCAAAGTAGCTCATCAGAACTCGTCCCATAGGCCAGTTCACGACGTTCACCCCCGTGATATATCGGCTACCGATGCTCATATCGTATCCCTCTTCCTTACAAGCTTTCAGCAGGCGTGGAAGGTCGGAGGGGGCGTGACTGAAGTCTGCGTCCATTTCAAAGATATAGTCGTATTTGTGCTCGATAGCCCACTTGAATCCGGCGATGTAGGCTGTGCCAAGCCCAAGTTTTCCGCTACGTTCCACGATAAAGACACGGTCTTTGAGTCGTCCGTTCATAAGTCCTTTGACAATCTGTGCGGTGCCGTCGGGTGAACCGTCGTCAATGACCAGGACGTTGAAGCCTTCCTCTAAATCGGTCACGGCTGTGATGATATTTTCAATGTTCTCCTTTTCGTTGTACGTTGGGATGATAACCAAGGAATCGTTTTGCATGACGGGAATATTTTATAGTTTGTTTATGATTCTGTTGAACAGACTTTCGGATTGGGGCTTGAAAAAGCGGTCGGTTTCTTTTATCTTGCCTTCCAGGGCAAACACCACCACATTGTCGCCGGCTTGTATCTGTGTCATACCGTTGATGCTCATGCCCACTCCGTTGCGTACCAGTCCGCCGAGAGCCACGTTTTGTGGCAGTCCCAAGTCTTTCACCAGGTGTTTGGTGGCCAGGCTGCCTTCAGCCGTGATGAATTCTGCCACATCGGCATTGGCCAATGCCAGACGTTTCAGGTCGGCTACGCCTGCGCTGAGCATCATACGGTAGATGTGGCTGGCAGCAATAACCTTTTTGTTGATGGTGACCCCGATGTCCAATCGCTCTGCCACGTCCATGTATTCCATTTCGTCTACCATGGCAACCGTTTTTTTCACGCCCAGGCGTTTGGCTGTCAAACAGGCCAAGATATTCTTTTCCGCTTCTTCGCTTAGTGCAACAAAGGCTTCGCATTGGCGTATACCTTCTTCCAGCAGAGTGTCACTGTCATAGCTGTTGCCGTTAATGACAATGATGTCTTCGTTTTCAAGGATCTCGTTCAAACGCTGGCAACGCTCCGGGTCGGATTCGATGATTCTCAGGTCGAACCATGCGGGTTTGTAGCGTCCCAAGAGAACGGTTGTCTTTCCTCCGCCCATCACCATCACATTTCTTACGCTTGTGTAGTCTTCTTTTCCACAAAGCTTCCTCAGGGTTTCCACATAGTTGCGGGTGGTCATGAAATAGGCTATGTCGCCATCCTTCACGCAATCGTTACCACCGGGGATGATGGTGTTGTTTTCGCGTTTGATGGCTACGATGTGGTAGGGGCTGTCGTTACCGGTAAGCTCTTTTAACGGGCGGTTAAGAATGTTGGCACCGGTTCTGAGTTTGATGCCAAGCATCACGAGTGCTCCTCCATGTACCTCCCAATATTGGCGCACCCAACTGTGCTTCAGTCCTTCAACAATTTCCTGTGAAGCCAGCATCTCCGGATAGATGAGTGAATCGACACCCATATCGTGGAATACTTGTTGGTATTGAGGAAGCATATATTCCGAATTGTCGATGCGTGCCACCGTTTTCTTTGCCCCCAAAGTGTGAGCCAGCAGACAGCTGTTGATGTTTACACTTTCGTGTGGGGTGACGGCAATGAAAAGATGGGCATACTGCACGCCGGCCTCTTTCAGCGAACTGATACTTGTGGGGGAGGCGTTGATGACCATGAGGTCATTGCTGCCCGAATCCGTCAGCGTGGCGGTTTTTTGTGGACTTTCGTCAATGACCACAATGTCTTGGTTGTCCTTGGATAGCAAACGGGCCAAATGAGTGCCCACGGCTCCTGCTCCTGCAATGATTATTTTCACCGGCTTTGAGTGCTGAGTTCTGTATATTCTTTCTGAATGGTTGCCTTAATGCCTTGCTTGTCTATGCCGCAGAGATGCCGCAATTGTTCTATTGCTCCGTGCTCTACGAATGTCTTCGGCAGCCCCAGACGTGTAACGTGTACAGGTTTCTTGTGGTCGTTCATCCATTCCAGGACAGCTGTTCCCAATCCGCCTTCGATGGTTCCGTCCTCCAATGTGATGATTGTTTTACATTTGTCGGCCACGTCTTCCAATGCTTTTTCGTCTATGGGACACAGCCAGCGCATGTTCCAATGAGCTATGTGCATTGCCAATCCTTGACTTTCCAATTCGCTGATGGCTTCTGCCGCAGTGTTACCCAACGGTCCGAGGCTCAGCACTGCAACATCCTTCCCGTCACGCAATTTTTGTGCCTTGCCCACGGCCATCTCTTTCATGGGTGTGGGATGTGGAGGCATCACGCCGCGTCCACGGGGATAGCGAATTACGAAAGGCCCCTTCTGCGGCAGTTGGGCCGTGTACATCATATCGCGCAACTCCTCTTCGTTCAGGGGAGAGGCGATGGTCAGACCGGGGATGGGACGTAGTGCTGCCAGGTCAAAGAAACCATGGTGTGTGGGACCGTCTTCGCCCACCAGTCCTGCGCGGTCAAAGCACAGGCAGAGGTTGAGGTGACTGATGGCAACATCGTGTATGATGTTGTCATAGGCTCGTTGGGCAAACGAACTGTAGATGTTGCAGAATGGCATCAACCCGTCGATGGCCATGCCCGCCGAGAAGGTTACGGCATGTCCTTCGGCGATGCCCACATCAAACACCCTGTCCGGCATGGCTTCCTGCATGATGTTCATGCTGCAGCCCGTGGGCATGGCGGGAGTTACACCGATAATTTTGCTGTTTTGGCGTGCCAGTTCCAGCAATGTTTGTCCAAAAACATCTTGGTAGCGTAGCGGCTGAGGTTCGCTGGTCTGGGGTTTCAACTGTTCTCCTGTCTCCGGACTGAATTTGCCGGGTGCGTGAAAGGTCGTAGGGTCTGTCTCTGCCGGAAGAAATCCTTTTCCTTTGGTTGTATGCAGGTGCAGCAACTTCGGTCCTTTCATTTCCTTTATCTGATGTAGGGTGTGTACCAGTTGGATTACGTTGTGTCCGTCATCGGGGCCGAAATAGCGGATGGACATCCCTTCAAACACGTTATGTTGCTTGTTGAGAACGGCCTTCAGTGAATTGTTGAACCGTATGATGCGTTTGCGTTTTTCCTCGTTCAGCCATCCCCATTTCAACATGCGCCGGGCAATGTTCTGACGGATGCTGTTGTAGGTCGACCCCGTATGCAGCTGGTGCAGATAGTTTTTCATGCCGCCCACGCTGCGGTCGATGCTCATGTTGTTGTCGTTGAGGATAATGAGCAAATCGTTCTGGCAATTTGAAGCATTGTTCAGACTTTCATAAGCCAGTCCCCCGCTCATGCTGCCGTCACCGATGATGGCCACGACGTTCCTGTCCTTTTTTTCCTCATGTGCCGCCACGGCCATGCCCAAGGCAATGCCGATAGCGTTGGAGGCATGGCCACAGGTGCATGTGTCATACTCACTTTCTTTTGGTGAGGGGAAAGGTTTTAACCCACCTAATTGCCGGTTGGTGTGGAATTGTTTTCTCCGTCCTGTGAGCATCTTGTGGACATAAGCTTGATGCCCCACGTCCCACACCAAGCGGTCTTCGGGTGTGTTGAAAACATAATGTAAGGCTACGGTCAGTTCCACAACACCTAAAGATGAGGCGAAATGACCGGGATGTACGCTTAGTTCTTGGATGAGCGTCTGGCGCAACTCCTGACACAGCCGGGGCAGTTGTTCGATGGGCAGTTTGCGCAGGTCGGCAGGAAAATTTATATCAGGCAACAACTTCTGCTGCTTTTTTTCTTCCATAGATTGTAATTTATAAAACAAAGATAGCAAATTATCGGCAAAGAGTTGTAATTTTGTAGAAAATAATGAGCCGTATGCAGCTGTTAACGCCCGTTTCTGTTCCCGCCCCCTTGCGTCTTTTCGATGCAAGTGAGCGGTATGTTTTTATGGGTTCTTGTTTTGCTCAGCATATGGGGCGGCGCTTTTCCGAAGCCGAAATGCAGGTTAATGTCAATCCTTTAGGCCCTGTCTACAGCCCTTGCGTGTTGTCGCAGGCCTTGATGGGGTGGGGCAGTCCGAAAGCTGTGTCGGGCCCCTTGGGATGGCATACGTGGGTTACGGATACCTCATTCACCAGGCCTTCGGCCGATGAGGCCGAGCGGATAGCTGTTCAGTCTGTTGAGACATTAAGAAGAAGTTTGGCTGATGCCGACCACCTTGTTCTCACCTTTGGCACGAATCATCACTACGAGTTGCTGTCCACCGGTCAGCTTGTGGCTAACTGCCATAAGCATTCCCCGCGTGAGTTTAGAGAGTGTGTGCTTCCCCTTTCCTGTCTTCTTGATCGGGTGAGTGCTACTTTTGAATTTCTGTTTCAAGATAATCCGGGACTTATCATCACACTCACGGTAAGCCCTTATCGCTATCAGAAATATGGCCTGCATGAGAATCAACTTTCAAAATCCACTCTTTTGCTTTTGGCAGACGAACTTCAGCAACGTTTCCCCCGGCAAGTGCAATATTTTCCGGCTTACGAGATTCTGCAGGACGAGTTGCGTGACTATCGCTTTTATGCTCCCGACATGCTTCATCCCAGTGACCAGGCTGTTCGGTATATCCAAGAGAAGTTGCAACAATGGATGACACCTTCTTTGACAGACTACCTTCAGCAACATGAACGGCTTGGACGTTTCCTTCTTCATCGTCCCTTTGATTCGTCCGCCCCGCAGTATCAGGCGCAAGCCGAGCAGACACGTCTGCAGTTAGCCACATTACGTCAACGATATGTTAAACCGAACAGATAATAAATATAATAACAAGATATGATTTACAGTACAATGGCCCTTGAGACCATATTCAGCGACAGTATGGGTGTTCAACGCACCGGCCATTTCGAATATCAGGTTCGATGGCTGCTCACCGACAGCCGTTCGCTTTCTACCCCCGAGGGTACCCTTTTCTTCGCTCTCACCTCGCGTCAGGGCGATGGGCATAGATATATAGAGGAACTCTATCAGCGTGGCGTTCGTTGTTTCGTGGTAAAACGTTTGCCTTCTGAGGTTCACCCCGATGCCGTTTATTTTCTGGTGCGTTCCACTTTAGAGGCTTTGCAGCAGTTGGCGGCCTACCATCGCAGGCAGTTTCAGATTCCCGTCATAGGTATCGCGGGTTCCAACGGCAAGACCACGGTGAAGGAGTGGCTTTTCCAGTTACTCAGCCCCGACCATGTGGTCACCCGTTCGCCACGTTCCTACAACAGCCAGATAGGTGTGCCCCTCAGTGTGTGGAATCTTAGTGCAGACACCCGGCTGGGCGTGTTCGAGGCGGCCATCTCCCAGCCCGGAGAAATGCGCCCCCTGCAACATATCCTTTGCCCCACCATTGGCCTTTTCACCTGTCTGGGCGATGCCCATCAGGAGAATTTTCAGTCCATGGAGCAGAAGTGCCGGGAGAAGCTTCTCCTCTTTCGCAATGCCCGGGTGCTAATCTATCCCCAAGGCAATCCGGTTATTGACAAGTGTGTCAGCCAAATGGAATTCAAGGGACAGCTGGTGCCCGTGGATACCTCGGCCGCTGCCACTCCCATGGAGGTAAACAAACTGCTGTGTCGGGCCGTATGTCTTTATTTAGGTATGAAGCCTCAGGAAGTGTTCGACCGTCTGGCGCAACTGGAGCCTGTGGCCATGCGCCTGGAGGTGAAGGAGGGGCAGAACGGGTGCACCGTCATCAATGACTCCTATAATAATGATTTGGCCTCGCTGGATATTGCGCTCGACTTTATGACACGCCGCCCAGTCCCCAAGGACGAAGCCCGAAAGTCTCAGAACACGGCTTTGATTCTTAGCGACATCCAGCAGACAGGGCTGGAACCGCAAGTGCTTTACGAACGCGTGGCTACGTTGGTACAAAGCCGTCATGTGGATTTGTTTGTCGGGGTCGGCCCCGAACTTATGGCACATGCCGCCCTCTTCCCCGGGGGACATTTCTTTGCTACCACGCGTCAGTTGCTCGAGAGCCCCTTGCTCACCGAACTTCATGACAGGGTGATTCTGGTGAAGGGTGCCCGCTCGTTCCACTTCGAGAATGTGGTGGATCGTCTGGAACTCCGTGTTCATGAAACCATTCTCGAAGTCAATCTTGATGCCATTGTTCAGAATCTCAACTATCATCGTCAGTTCCTTCATCCCGACACGCGTTTGGTGTGTATGGTGAAGGCCGGCGCATACGGCGCGGGCAGCCTGGAGGTGAGTCGCATCCTGCAAGACCACAAGGTGGACTACCTGGCTGTGGCCGTGGCCGACGAGGGCGTTGAACTTCGCCGTGGCGGCATTTCCACGGGCATCATGATTATGAATCCCGAGATGTCCTGTTTCCGCACACTTTTCCGATACAATCTGGAACCCGAGGTCTACAGTTTCCGCTTATTGAAGGCTCTCATACAGGCTGCCGAAGCCGAGGGCATAACGGGCTTTCCCGTTCACATCAAGTTGGACACGGGCATGCACCGCCTGGGCTTCAATCCCGAAACGGATATGCCCGAACTTATCCACCTGCTCACCCATCAACATGCCGTGCTTCCGCGCAGCGTGTTCAGCCATTTTGTGGGTTCGGACGCCGACGAGTTCGATGCTTTCTCCCACCGCCAGTATGAATTGTTCGTGCGCGGGGCCGATGCCCTGCAGCAGGCCTATCCCCAACATCATATCCTCCGCCATATCTGCAACAGTGCGGGCATCACCCACTTCCCCCAGTATGACAACGACATGTGTCGCCTGGGTATTGGACTTTACGGTATCGATTCCCGCACAAACCGTCTTATCCACAACGTCTCAACCCTCAAGACCACCATCCTTCAGTTGCGCAACGTGCCCGCCGACGAAACGGTGGGCTACAGCCGTCGCGGCGTGTTGACGCGTGACAGCGTTATCGCCACCTTGCCTATCGGCTACGCCGACGGATTGGACCGCCGCCTGGGATGTGGACGTGGCTATTGTCTGGTCAACGGACACAAGGCACCTTATGTGGGTAACATCTGCATGGATGTGTGTATGATCGACGTCACCGGCATTCCATGTCAGGAGGGCGACACCGCCGTCATCTTCGGCGAGCAGCTCAGTCCTTCGGTTTTGGCCGACCTCATAGGCACCATCCCTTACGAGATATTCACTTCTGTCAGCCAGCGTGTGAAGCGCGTCTTCTTCCGCCGCAGCTAACCATTTAACCCATCATCATTCATGGCAAACAAAAACATTGCTCTCATTACGGGTGTCACGGGTCAGGACGGCTCTTACCTGTCCGAGTTCCTCCTGAAAAAAGGTTATGACGTTCACGGCACCATTCGCCGCAGTTCCGTTGATTTCCGCGAGCGTATCGCCCACTTGGAGGGGCTGCCCAATTTTCATCTTCATTACGTGGACATGAGCGATTCCATGTCCATCATCCAGGTGCTCCGCAAGGTGAGACCCACAGAAATATACAACCTGGCGGCACAGAGCCATGTGCAGGTGTCTTTCGACTCGCCCGAGTATACGGCCGATGTGGATGCCGTGGGTGTGTTGCGCATCCTTGAGGGGGTTCGCCAGTGCGGCTTGGAGGATACATGCCGCATCTACCAGGCATCCACCTCAGAACTTTATGGCAAGGTGGAGGAGGTGCCCCAGAACGAGAACACGCCTTTCCATCCCTATTCGCCCTATGCCGTGGCCAAGCTCTATGGCTTTTGGATTGTGAAAGAATATCGCGAGGCATATAATATGTATTGCTGCTCGGGCATCCTGTTCAACCACGAGAGCGAGCGCCGGGGCGAAACCTTCGTCACCCGCAAGATTTCTTTGGCCGCCGCTCGAATCAAGCAGGGCAAGCAGGAGAAACTGTATTTGGGTAACCTCAGCAGCCTGCGTGATTGGGGCTATGCCAAGGATTACGTCGAGTGTATGTGGCTCATTCTTCAGCAGGAGAAGCCCGAGGACTTCGTGATTGCCACGGGTGTGCAACACAGTGTGCGCGATTTCTGTTACTATGCCTTCAAGCGTGTGGGCATCGAGCTGGAGTTTACGGGAGAGGGCATCGATGAGAAAGGTATCGACAAGGCCACCGGCAGGGTGCTGATTGAGGTGAGCAAGGACTTCTACCGCCCGACGGATGTGGTGAACCTGTGGGGAGACCCCACCAAGGCACGCGCCAAGCTGGGTTGGAATCCCAACACCACCGGTTTTCAGGAACTGGTGAACCTGATGGTGGATCATGATATGGCCAAGGTGGCCGGCGAGGGCGCGGCGGAAAAGGTGCGCATGAACCTGGCCGAGTTCCTGGAAAAAGGTATCGTAAAATAAGAAATGATGAACGCAAAGCTATCCAAGGATTCAAAGATTTATGTGGCCGGCCACCGCGGGCTGGTGGGGTCGGCCATCTGGAACAACCTGTGGGGGCGGGGTTATCATAACCTGGTAGGCCGCACGCATGCCCAACTTGACCTTACCAACCAACAGGCCGTGACGGAATTTTTCGACAGGGAACGCCCCGATGCCGTGGTGCTGGCGGCCGCTTTCGTGGGCGGCATCATGGCCAATAACCTGTATCGTGCCGATTTCATCATGCAGAACATGAAAATACAATGCAATGTTATCGAACAGGCCTATCTGCATGGTGTGCGTCATCTGCTGTTTTTGGGCAGCACCTGCATCTATCCCAAGAACGCTCCCCAGCCCATGAGCGAGGATTGTCTGCTCACCTCGCCCTTGGAATACACCAACGAGGAGTATGCCATTGCCAAGATTGCCGGACTGAAGATGTGCGAAAGCTATAACTTGCAGTATGGTACCAATTATATCGCCGTGATGCCTACGAATCTGTACGGACCCAACGACAACTTTCATCTGGAGAACAGCCACGTGATGCCCGCCATGATGCGCAAAATCTATCTGGCGAAACTCATCCACGAGGGCGACTGGCAGTCCATTCGTACCGACCTCAACAAGCGGCCCATCAACCCCACCGACAAACTGCGTGCCATTATTGGGGAAGGAAATGTTGACGGAGCGAACACCGAAGACCGCATCCTTCGGGCATTGGCTTTTTACGGTATATCCGACAACCGCGTGGAATTGTGGGGCACGGGTGCGCCCTTCCGTGAATTTCTGTGGAGCGAGGATATGGCCGATGCCAGTGTCCATCTGCTTCTGAATGTCAATTTCAGTGACATCATCGGTGTTGAGAAATACAGCAGCGTACACTATGGTGCGAAAACCGACGGACGGGTAGACCGCAACAACAGCGAGGGACGGGGCGGAGCTTTGCCTTCGTTGGGCGAGATTCGCAACTGCCACATCAATGTGGGTACGGGAAAGGAGCTTACCATTCGGGCACTCAGCGAACTCATCGTCGATACGGTAGGCTTCGAGGGTGAAGTGGTGTGGGACAGCACCAAGCCCGACGGAACGCCGAGGAAGCTCATCAGTGTGGACAAGTTGCATTCGCTGGGTTGGACCCACAAGGTGGAGATTGAGCAAGGCGTGAGGAAATTGTTTGACTGGTACCGTCAGTCGTTGCGTTCATAAACCTGCATGTTCCGGTTAAAACATCAACATGTTTTGACTGAAACATGAACACGTTTTTGAAAAACATGAACATGTTTTGGCTGCTTCGCCGAAGCGTTTTTTCCCGACCGACATAAGACATTAAATAACAGCTGTGAAACAATATTTCGATTTTCTGCGTTTTTCGCTTGAAACCAATGCCCCGCTGCCTCAAAATCTGGAGCGGATGGATTGGCGGGGGCTGTTCCGTTTTGCCAAGGAACAGGCTTTGCTGGGAGTGATGTTTCAGGGAATAAAGAAACTTCCTCAAGGAACGCTCACGGACTTTGCTTTGCTGTCAAAATGGCTGATGCTGGCCAACAAGATTGCCTTGAACAACGAACGCATCAATCAAGTGGCCGTCCGCCTCACCCAAAAACTGAATGCCGACGGATGGAGCTGCTGCATTTTGAAGGGACAGGGCAACAACCTCTACTATCCCGACCCCTTTTCGCGTATGCCCGGTGACATCGATGTGTGGATTACCAAAGGTGAGCATCCATTCCTCCCGACCAAGGAGCATCGGAAACGCGTGGTGGAGTACCTGAAGAGGACGTTTCAGGCCGCACATACCCAGATCCATCACACGGAGTTTCCGTATGAACGGGTGGAGGTGGAGGCTCATTTCTTCCCGGGGATGTTGAACAGCCCGTGGCACAATCACCGCCTGCAACGCTGGTTTGATGAACAGGCATCCCGGCAGAGCGCCCATAAAGTGCAGCTGCCCAAGGAGGCCGGCTCCATTCCCGTCCCTACCTTGGATTTCAACCTGCTTTATCAGATGTATCATCTTTTTCATCATTTCTTCGACGAGGGGATAGGTTTACGGCAGATGGTTGATTATTACGAGTTACTGCTGGCCATGGAACCGGGTAAGACCGCTGTGTGTGACAAGGATTTCGTCAGGTTCGGGCTTCGCCGTTTTGCGGGTGCCGTGATGTGGGTGTTGGGCGAGACCTTGGGCTTGGAACGGGAGCGAATGGTTGTCGCCCCCGATGAGCGTCGTGGAAAGGTGTTGCTGGAGGAGATACTCAATGGCGGCAATTTTGGCAAGTATGACAAGAAGTATGGGGGGATAGCCTATAAATCCCGGGCAGGTAAGCTGTTTACCAAAATAAAGCGTTCGCTGTCGTTTGCCAGGCTCTATCCCGCCGAGGCTTTATCTGTCCCCTTCTTCAGAATTTGGCATTTCGGTTGGAAACAGTGTAACCGCGGGTTGCTTAACTGAAAGCGGGAGTTCCTTGCGTGCCCCATGTTGCAAGTTTGGGAAATTTTTAGTAATTTTGTTGATGAAGAGATCGGTGAACCATTATTTTCTTACATAAAATCGTATGGGAAAAATGAGAATCATTTAATACACCGTGGCACGATATGGAAAGGCTGACGATGCCATACAGCAGGCATGGATTCTGTTAAGCAACTCCATTTACAATTGTCCTCCGTTTTCTACTCAGCAGGGTACGCATGAATCCATCTTCTGCGCACGTCCGTCGGCTAATGCCTTTCAGGTCTCGTCTTATGCGGAAATGTCGGACTACTATAATCCTCAGGATGTCATAGACGCGGCAGGATTGTTCCTTTCGGCTGCCGACAAATTTACCGATAACGACAATTATGCCTACGACCTTGTGGATATTGTCCGTCAGGCCGTTGCCGAAAAGGGGCGCATGGTACACTCTGTTATGAGAGAGGCTGTCCGGGCACGTGAACCGAAGCTTTTTGATGCGGCCTCCCGGCGTTTCCTTTCTCTCATTATGCTGCAGGACGAACTGCTTGCCACCCGTTCTGAGTTCAAGGTGGGAAAATGGATTGCCATGGCGCGTAACTTGGGGGTCAACCCGCAGGAGAAGGACCATTACGAATGGAATGCACGTACACTGATTACTACGTGGGGTGACCGTGCCGCGTCCGATGCTCTTCATGACTATGCGCATAGGGAATGGAACGGTATCCTTCGCGATTTCTACTACAACCGTTGGAAGATTTGGATTGACCGGACCGCCAAGGAACTGCGGGGCGACTCTCATCAGGATATCGATTGGTATGGTGTGGAAGAGGTTTGGACCAAGCAGAGGAATCCTTATCCTGCAGAACCGGAAGGAGAATGTATCAAGACGGCTCGCCGTATCTATGCCTTGGTTCTGGATAACGATTAACAATCCCCAATCTGCAACCACAGATTGTTCAACTAAAATGAAGAACGGCTTTGTGATTTGCACAAAAACATGTATCTTTGTGCAATATTTGCAATTTTAAGGTAAAAATAAAAGAATAGAAAGACATGTCACATCAATTGTTGAAAGGTAAGCGCGGCATCATTTTCGGTGCGCTGAACGAGGAGAGTATTGCGTGGAAAGTAGCCGTGAAGGCCGTGGAGGAGGGTGCCACCATCACCTTGAGCAACACTCCTATGGCCCTGCGTATGGGTGAGTTGGATGAGTTGAGCAAACAACTGAATGCACCTGTCATTGCCGCCGACGCCACCAGTGTGGAGGATTTGGAGAAGGTGTTCAGCGAGAGTGTGAAATTGCTGGGCGGAAAGATTGACTTCGTGTTGCATTCCATCGGCATGAGTCCCAATGTGCGCAAGCACCGCACCTACGACGACCTTGACTATGGCTATCTCCAGAAGACGCTTGACATCAGCGCCATCTCGTTCCATAAGATGCTTCAGGTGGCCAAGAAACAGGATGCCATTGCCGAGTGGGGCAGTGTGGTGGCCCTCACGTATGTGGCCTCGCAGCGTACGTTCTTCGGCTACAACGATATGGCTGACGCCAAGAGTATGCTTGAGAGCATCGCACGTGGCTTCGGTTATATCTATGGCCGTGAGAAGAACGTCCGCATTAATACCATCTCCCAAAGCCCCACGCCCACCACAGCCGGCAAGGGTATCAAGGATATGGACAATCTGATGGATTTTGCCAATAAGATGTCGCCCCTGGGCAATGCCACGGCAGAGGATTGTGCCAATTATGCCGTGATGATGTTCTCTGACTTCACACGTAAGGTGACCATGCAGAATCTCTTTCACGATGGAGGCTTCTCGAGCATGGGCATGAGTCTGCGGGCCATGAACCAATACTCCAAGGATTTGGCTCCTTATGAGGATGAATCCGGAAAGGTTGTCTACGGATAATTTCCATTCGGATATTTATAATAAGGAAACGGCCCCGAGATTCAAGAATGATGAATCTCGGGGCCGTTTCCTTAAACCCAAATCGGGCATTAGTGTTAAATGCTATCTTACGATTTTCTTCTTGCCGGACGAAGAAATGTAAATACCCGGTTTGAAGTGCTTCATGGGGTGACCGGAGAGATCATACCAGCGTTCATCGGCATTGTTGTCCGGGTCCTTCATGTCGTTGATGCTTGTCGATGGGGGGGTGATGATGCCGAACACCTTGAAGTTGTTGCTGTTTGGCCCCACGGGAGTTGCTTGAAGTCCTGTCACTTTGGTCAAGACCACACCATACAGGCCGGCGGGCACGTTGAGCTTGTGTGTGATAACCAAGTCGCATGTCTCGCCTTCGCCAAGCGTGAGCGGAACGATGTTGGAGTTTCCTATCATCTCTTCATCGCGGTTCAAGAAAATCAGGGCGAAGTCGCCATCGCCATAGCCGCCGTTGTTCTTCAAGATGGCTCTTACGGAGAACATCTGGTTAGTGTACACGTCTGTTGATCCGTTAGTCGTTTCCAATTGCAGCGGGGCATCGAGCACAAATTCAGGTTCCTCGGCAGGCGTCATCAGTACGCGTGCCTTACTCACCATCAGGCTGTCGGGGCCGATGGCATCAAGATAGCTGCTGGTTGAGTTGCTGTGGTCGCACACCGCTACCACATCATAGAAAGTGGCGGGTACTTCGATATTATCTGTGGAATAGGTGAATGTGCGTGTCTCTCCCTTGGGAATACGGGTGAGGATGACTCCCACGTATTGCCTTTCTTTTTCCATAAAGGAACTGCTGCTTTGCATGAGAATGCCCAGGTAAGAGTAAAACTCCTCGCCATCGTTACGTACTGTCAGGCGGAATTTTCCCCGACGTCCGTTATACAACTGGCCTACCACCTCGGGTTTTTCCGTCAGGGAAAGTTTGGCGGCAAAAGCCGGTTGGGCGTATTTCACGACCGTTTCCTCTACGGTCACCAACAGATAGTTGGGCGTGGTAACAGGAGTGCGCATTTTCGTATATTCTGTTGCATTGTTTTCTTTGTGGGATAGGTATAGGCGATAGGTGCCATCCTTTACAGTGGCGGGAATGATAAAATTGAAATCGGTACCCTGCGTTCCGCCCTCCAACTCACGGATGTTATTAAGACTTTTCGTGGCAAGCACCTCCACCGTCTGTCCGTTCTCATCGCATAGCAGCAGTGCTGCTTCGCCCGTAAAATTGCGCATACCATAGTTGTAGAACGATGCCGTTACCGTTGTTTGGGCATCGCGATTGGTGGAATCGGTTGCAGCCTTAAATGGTTTGGCCAGCTGCAGGCCGGCCATATGGGTAGAGTTAGGCGTGGGTGGCTGGATGTTTGTCAACATCGACTGCATGAAGTTGTATGCCCCCAGTCCGCTACCTATGCCCAGATACTCCGGTTCGAGTATCGAGGAGCGGAAATAGCCGTCGCTCATACCGCCCCATCCCCAGTTATAGTGGAAGAAGCCCATACCGTCGTGTCCGTCGCAGACGAACGCATGTCCGCCGGCTTCTCCCTCGCCAAACTGCAGGATGGGACGTCCGGCATCGAGCTCGGCACGCATCAGGGCGTCCCAGGAAGGTTCGTCGTAGTGAGTGCGGTCGATATATTCGATGTTCTTGTCGTAACCGAAGTACCGCGTGAAGGCTTTGGCTATTTCTTTGGCGGTAGTACCGCTTCCCTCATAGTCGAACTCCATTCGGCTGGCAATGCCCACATGGTAGACCAAGAGAGATACGGCATCGGCCTGTTGCTGGGTAAACGAGCCATTGTAGTCGGGCAGCATGTTGTCCCAGTCGTAGGTGGCTGCAGCAAAATCGGCACTCACGGTCTGCCCTTGCTGGGTGGTATAGCTGCGGCTGTCCGTGCCGTGGAGGGGATAGGCGTAGTATTTCATAATCTGTGCGGCGGCAATGGCCACGCAGCCCGCCGGGGTACGCATGTTCTTATATGTCTTGTCCATGGGGCATAGGGCGTTGAAAGGGTCGTCCTGGTTCCAGCAAATGCTGCCCAGCAATGGGGCAACGGCTGTTGTTCCGGGAGTGGCTTTCACCTCAGAGGCGTACGGACAGGAAATCTCTTCGATACCGGAAGCCTCGATTGCCTGGAGTTGGCGGGTATAGTCGTTGAGCAGCGCACACAGGGGAGTGGGCATCTTGTCGTAGGAGAAACTCCCCTCCCAAGCATATCCCGCTACGGGGCGCATACGGTTGTCAACCGACACAAGCACGAACCCTTGCTCTTCTCCGGCATTGAAAGCATAGACGGCCTCGTTGTTCTGGCTACGTGTCACCTTTGGACTGACCAGTCGCATTTCAGGAATGTCTTCTGCTCCTCTTGTTTTATGGAAATATGATTTATAGAAGGTCTCTGCTGTGTGTTTCGCTTCTTCGGGAGTGAGTTTGCGGGAGAAAAGCATGGTGGGAATCATCAGCCAAAGGCCAAGAAGAATGGTAAGTTTGCAAAGGGGTTTACTCATATGTTTCTGTTTTTATTGATTATTTGTCTGAAAAAAACAATACGAAGGTAATAAATTGATAGCTATTTGCATTAAAAACACGAAATATTGACGATATAATGCTTGAAATGGTAAAAAAAAAGCTCTGTCAATAGTCACTGTTTGATGTTTTTTTACTTTCTTTGCGTGCGAAATGATTTTTCCACTAATTAAGTTAAACTTTATGAGAAATTTTACTCTTTTATTTTCTTTGTTCTTCTGCGTAGCAGGAGCAACCGCTCAAGTCTCTAAAAACAAGACCCCCAAAAAAGGCATGCCTGCTCCCGTGCGCAAGGCGATGATGGCGAATCGTGCCGCCAAGGCTGATGCACAAGTGTTATGGAAACCTGCTCATGAGGAACATTTTAGATTCATGGATGGTGATTGGTTTTCTGACGGGTCCATATCATACACCTATGACAAGGCGGGAAACATCCTGACCGAGACTCTGGATTTTGAAGGAATGCTTGACCGCACCACGTATACGTATAATGAGAATAATAAGAAAACCAGCAAACTGGTTGAGAGTAAGGAGGAGGAAGAAGATTGGATGTTCAATTCCAAAACGACGTATACCTATGATGCGGTTTTGCCTGATTTCATGACAGTGAAAACCGAATATATATGGGATGATGTAGAGGCCGAATGGGTGCATAGTAACAGGGCGCAGTCACAGACACGTACCGTGAAACGCGATGCCAAGGGCAACATCATCTCTGTGGAGTTGAAAGCTTTCTTTACTTTTACGGGTGAGTGGGATATCGTCCAGCGTACGGACATCACCTATGATGAAGCCACGGGCCAAGCCATAAGTTTCGATTATCGCCAAGTTACTTTGGATGCAGAGAACAAACTCGTGTATGGCGACCCCATTCGCTATAAGAACATTGTGTGGGAGAATACAGACGGGCAGATCGTTGCCGATAATCTGTTGGAATGTGTCTTGGGAACAAATCGTATCAAGAGTGCAGACGTATATGACGTAGAAGGTGAAGAGGAAACCTTGTACAGCCACGTTGAGGTGGCTTATGTTGATGGTAAGGATGACTACGTGCTGACCAGAACATCGGTTGACGACATGGAAAAGATTGTTGAGAAATACACCGTTACCGATGAAAATGGAAGCGTCTTTTTCACTTCCTCCTATTATATGGAGGGGGAGTGCATGGAAACCAATTATCAAGCCATTGATTATGATAAATATGGCAATATTATATTGGATGAGGAAGGTATGTTGACCCCCGACAATGAGCGTGAAATCTTTGGAGGTGGACGTTATCTCTACACCTATGACGAGGAGAAGGGAGTGCCTGTTGAGATGGTGACAGAGATGTATGAGATTGATGAGACTGAAGACCCGGACGAGTCTGAAACAACCGAAGATGACGAAGAGATGACGGGTAGTTACAAGGCATTTGACAAGATTGTTTATTCCGATTACTATAATGTCCTCACCGCCATCCGGCAGATTACCGATGAAACGCCGGACGCTGTTTCTGCAATCTACAGCTTGCAGGGAGTGGCAGTAGGTCGCACCACGAAGAATTTGCCTGCTGGTGTTTATATCATGAAGCAGGGTAATCAGGTACGAAAGGTTCTTAAGAAATAGGAAAACGCACAACAGAAAATAAGAATAAAAGGCGCGTCTGACAATCAGATGCGCCCTTTTTGTTGTGCATGAACAGAAATCATAGTGAAGAATCGTTAGAAATTGTGTGTAAACTGTATGATTAAGTTTCTTTTTTTTGTTATTTTTGTTGAGTGTTGTGGAATTTACCATTGAAAATACCTATACAAACAAAATATGAGAAAAAAACTTTTTACATTGGCTGTGGTTGGCTTGATGTATGCCCCACAGAAGATGCAGTCTAAGGTGAATCACCTCTTGCCTCGACCTCAGGAAGTGGTGGTGCAAAGTGGGTCTTTCACCTTGGGTGGCATGGTGTCCATCACAGATCCCACCCGATGCCAGGTTTTGCAGAAATTCTTTGAATCAGTTGGTTGTACCATCGGTTCCGGTGGAGCGCCGGTAACCGTGACGCAGGTGGAAAGTATAGCCGGTGCATATGACTATACCCTGTATGGTTTCGAGAATGAGGCTTATACGTTGGAGGTGACCCCCACGGCTATCAATATCACTGCTGTCACTCCCACAGGTGTGATTCGCGCTGCCCAGACCCTGACGCAGATGGCTGAAGGATGGGATGGCGAGGCTGCGCTGGAAGCTGTTACCGTGAAGGACTGGCCCGCGTTTAAGTTGCGTGGCTACACCCACGATGTGGGGCGTTCGTTTATCAGTGTGGATGAATTGAAGAAGCACATCGATTTGCTGTCTCGTTTCAAGGTCAACTGTTTTCATTGGCACTTGACCGAAAACCAGGCGTGGCGTATGGAGATAAAGGCTTATCCTCAGTTGACCGGTGCCGAATCCATGACCCGCTTCCCCGGACAATTCTATACACAGGAACAGTGTCGTGAGGTGGCTGCTTACGCCGCCGAGCGTGGCGTGGTCATCATTCCCGAGATCGATATGCCCGGACACAGTGCCGCGTTTGAGCGTGCCATGGGGCATAGCATGCAGACCGACCAAGGCGTGGAGGAATTGAAGAAAATTATCGATGAGGTGGCAGAGGTGTTTGCCGATGCGCCCTACTTGCATATCGGTGCGGATGAAGTGGCCATCACTTATCCCGACTTCCTCAAAACCATGACCGACTATATTCATGCCAAAGGCCAAAAGGTGGTGGTGTGGAACCCTATCCGTGGCGTGAATGTGGGTGACACCGGATGTGACATGACTCAGATGTGGAGTACTTCGGGCAGGAAGATTAATGGTCTTCCCAATATTGATTGTCGCTACAATTATGTCAATCATTTCGATGTGTTTGCCGATGTGGTCGGCATCTACAAGAGCAGTATCTACTATGCCGATAAGGGCAACACGGAGATTGCAGGCTCCCTGTCAGCATATTGGAATGACCGCAAGACTGCTACCGAAAAAGATATCGTTGCTCAGAACAACATGTATGCAGCTGTACTGGCTACGGCCGAGCGTACATGGATAGGTGGTGGCAAGACGTATATCGAGACGGGTGGTACCACGTTGCCGAATAGCGGTGATGAGTATAACGAGTTCGCCGACTGGGAGAGCCGTTTTCTTTTCCATAAGGCAAATTCGTTGAAGAACGAGCCTATTCCTTATGTGAAGCAAACCAACGTGCGTTGGCGCATCACCGATCCCGTGCCCAACGGCGGCAACTCGGCAGCTGTTTTTGCTCCCGAGACCAAGGGTAAGTCTGCAGATGTCGAATTGATGGATGAGAGCTTTATCCATGAGGGAAAGACCCATTATTCGAGTATGGCTACGGGCGCAGGCATTTATCTGCGTCACACTTGGGGAAGTACGGTGCCTTCTTTCTTCGGTACCGCCGACTACAGCAACGTTACCTCTTACGCCTGGACCTATGTTTACAGCCCCAAGGACCAGACCGTGGGCGCACAGATCGAGTTCCAGAATTACGGACGTAGCGAGAATGATAAGGCTCCCGATGCCGGTAAGTGGGACCGAAAGGGTTCTGATATCTGGATCAATGGTGAGCGCATCGCTCCTCCCGTATGGGACAACAGTGGCAAGAGTATCAACAGTGAGGTGGACCTGAAGAACGAAAACTTCACTGCTCGCGAGCCTTTGGCCGTGAATTTGAAGCGGGGATGGAACAAAGTGTTCCTGAAACTTCCTTATGTAGGTGCCGATGGCGTACGTCTGAACAAGTGGATGTTTACTTGCGTGTTCACCGACACCGAGGGCAAGAACGCCGTGGAGGGCCTTATCTACTCTCCCAACCAGTGCATGGACGAGGCTGCCGAGAAGGTGGCCGCCGAGGTGAGTGCCAAGAAGCGCGACATGAACAACTACGTGGGCACAGCTGTAGGCCTGTGGCCCGAGTCTGTGGCCACCGCATTGAAGGCCAAGATTGCAGAGATAGAGGCTACGTATGACAACACCGCCATGACCGAGGCCGAGCGCAATCAGCAGGTTACGGAACTGACGGCTGCCTATGAAACCTTCATCGCCGCCCTCACCCCCGAGGCAATGAACCAACCCGTGGAAGGCAAGTACTACCGCATGAACACTCCTCTGCGTGGTAACCGTTATCCTGCCACACAAGGAGTGGGCGCCGACATCGTGGGCGAGCAGAATCCCGCAACGAACGCTTCCGTTTGGAAGTTCGTGACCCGAACGGATGGTTCCTATGACATTCAAAACTTCCACGACCTTTCTTACATCTCTCCCAATAGCAGCAACAACACTTCTTTGAAAACTTCGGCTGCCTGCCCTGCAACCGGATGGACCATCAAGGCCGCTGACACCAAAGGCTATGTGATACTTACCAGTGGTTCGGCCCAGTTCAACCAAACCAACAACGCCGGTCAAGGCTTCAAGGTGTTCAACTGGGGTGGTGGCGCTAACACCACTGACGGCGGTTGCCAGTATGCCGTGGAGGAGGTGACCGTGAATCCCGACGAAGAAGGTGCCGGAGCACCTGAAGCAACCGAGGTTCCTTTCCAAACCACAACTATTGTGGACGGACGGTTTGCCAAGGGTACCGTGTGGTACACCATGCAGTTGGGTTCCTCCCAGAATATCATCGCCGACAACGGCAGCGCAGACCACATCGCTTTGGGCAGGGTGTCAACCGATTTGGAGGATGCCGACCTGTGGTGTTTCGTAGGTAATAAGACCGATGGCTTCAAGATTTACAATAAGAATGCCGGTACCTCCAAGATATTGGCTTCGCCCAGCGAAATGAAAGCAATAAGCGGCGTTGGCGGAACCGGTGGAGGCACATTCCCTACCATGCAGGATGACGCATCCCTGCCTGATGGATATGTGGGTTCTTGGGATATCCAGACATCTGACAAGTTGGCAGACATGGACGGTTATTATTTGCTGTTGCATGGAACCGATTATGCCGTGAATAATGCCGGTGGAAATGGCAAATTGGCTTTTTGGGCTGAGGGTAAGGACGCAAGTTCCACGGTCACCTTCACCTTTGCCGAAGCAGAATTGGAGATTATGGAGGCCAACGGCGAGTTCACGGCCAGTAATCCCGCCAAAACATGGCACTCGGTGTGGTCAAGTAATCAACTTGACGGTTTCACGTTGGGCACGGGTGCTAACAATATGACAACGGAAAACGGCTATATTGCCGTGTATTCCGGTCAAACACAATCTTGCACCCACACGCTCACGGCTCCCGAAGGTTGTGTGATTGCCGCATACCGGTTCGATTTTAAGAACATGGGTGGCGACAATTCATACGGCATCACCTTCAATGTGGATGGGCAGACTTATACGTCTTCATCCTCGTTGCAGACTGTTACTGTCATGGGGTTGGATGAGCGTACTGCCACCTACGGACAATCGGGTGCAAACAAGGGCGTGACCTTGAGCAACTATTGGGCAACCATCCGCCGCTCTGTCGCTGAGCCGGAACCCCGTTTCGAGGTATTCGTATATGACAACGGCGAAAACACCATTCAGAGCCGCATCCCTGCTATTGCCACTGCACAGAACGGCAATGTGATTGCCGCTTCCGACTATCGCTATTCCGGTGCCGACATCGGCATGAGTTCGAGCAACGATGGAAAGATTGACCTGCGCTACCGTGTGAGCACCGACAACGGAGCCACTTGGAGCGAAATCAAGACGATGGCCCAAGCTAAGGGATATGCTTATGGTAATGAGACCGGTGACTCGCTGCATGCAGCCTTCGGCGACCCCTGCATCGTGGCCGACCGCGAAAGTCCTCGCGTGCTGGTGCTCAGCTGCTCGGGCATGGTGAGTTTCCCCAACGGCACACGCACCAACCATCAGGGAATCGCACGCATGTATAGCGAGGACAACGGACTGACATGGGGCTCTGCCGAGAACATTGCCGAGAGCATCTATGCCCAATTCGACAAACGCGACGATGGTCCTGTGCGTGCCATGTTCGTGGGATCGGGCAAAATCTCGCAGAGCCACACCGTCAAGGTGGGTGACTATTACCGCCTCTATTGTGCCGTGCTGGTGAAGTTGGGCAACGGAAACAATGTGAACTTCGTGCTCTACTCCGATGACTTCGGTGGCAGTTGGACCGTGCTGGGCGATGTGAACGAGACTCCCATCCCCTCCGGCGGTGACGAACCCAAGGCCGACGAGTTGCCCGACGGCTCCGTCATCATCAGCTCACGTGCCTCAGGCGGACGCTATTTCAATATCTACACCTTCACCGACAGCAAGAGCGGCAAGGGCTATTGGAGCAACGCCGAATTCTCCGGCCAAAGCAACAACGGCACCGCGGCTTTAGGAAACTCCTGCAACGGAGAAATCATGTTTGTGCCCGTCGTGCGCAAGAGTGACAGCAGGCAGATGTTCCTCGCCCTGCAATCCGTACCCATGGGCCCCGGTGGACGCAAAAACGTGGGTATCTACTACAAGGGCATCGACAGCCCCGCCGCTTATGCCACCCCTGCAGCTTTCGCTGCCAACTGGGAAGGCCATCACCAGGCTTCGGCCTTGGGCAGCGCCTATTCTACCATGACCTGGCAGAAGGACAACACCGTAGGCTTCCTGTTCGAGGAAGAAACCTATCGTCCTGCCGGTGGCTACACCATCGTGTACAAGAACTACTCTATCGAGCAGATTACCGACAGCCTTTACACCTACGACGAAGCCTCTGACCGCGCTGCCTTCGCCTTCCCCCCCACGGCGCTCGACACCCGCATGGAAGAGATTAGGGGTATGGTCGGTACTAATGTGGGCAACCTGAAAGAGGAGAGCCTGACATCGGTGGAGGAAGCCTATAACGCCTATGTGAAGGCTCCCTCGAAAGAGACCTACGAGGCCTTCGCCTCTTTCCTTGATGCTGCCGAAACCGTGGGCATCGACTCCAAGGTAATGTATCGTCTGCGCAATAGTGACCGTCAGAGCGGCACGCTCTACTTAGTGGCTAACGCCGGCGGACTCACTGCCGCTACATTCGATGAGAGCAACAAGACCCAGCTTTTCTCGTTTATCCCCACCGATGCCGAAGATGTCTATTACGTCAACAACGAGGCATCCAAGGTGTTTATTGGCCAAACGGGTGCTCAGGAAGTCGAGATTCCCGTGGTGGGTGAACAGACCGAGGCCAGCACCTATCGCGTGGTCTCTGACAAGCACGGTCGCAGTTCGCTCTCTTGCACCAATCCCCAAGGCCGACCTGCCATCCATTTGGCCGGCGACTGCAGCCGCTTGGTACCCTGGAACGCACAAGGCTCTCCCGCCTCGCTGTGGTATATAGAGCCTACCGACCTACCCACCGGCATCGAATCACTTCCCGCTTTGGGTGATGAGACCGTAAGGGCGGCTATATATGATCTCAGCGGTCGCCGTGTGGCTCGCCCTGCAGCCGGAGTGTATATCCGGAACGGTAAAAAGTATATCAAGAAATAAGACGGAAAACATGTTGATGTTTTTAAAAAACACGTTGATGTTTTAGAAAAACGTCTTGATGTTTTACATAAGACACCGCGATGAATTAAAATAGTTCATCGTGGTGTTTTTTTGTAGGTAGTGTTGCATCCACCGGATTTATTCTTTATCTTTGTTACACAATTTCCCAATCTAATACAATACTTCATACATTATGGTGAAAAGAATACTCTTGTCTGTGGCTTTGCTCAGTGCATTGTCGGCCAAGGCACAAAAGAAGGAGGCCTGGCTTGATCCCAATGCCAATCGCGTGGGGACTGCAACACTTCATGCCGACTACTTCGCTTTTGAAAACAAAGACCTGGCCCGCCATGGCAACAAAGCCGATAGCAAACGCTATTTGAGTCTGGAGGGACAATGGAAATTTAATTTTGCGAAGGATCATGACAAGGCGCCGAAGGATTTCTGGAAACGGAAATTCGATGATTCGGCATGGGAGTCGTTTCCTGTGCCGGGATTGTTTGAACTGAACGGTCACGGTGACCGTATCTATAAGAATTCGGGCTATGCGTGGTGCAACCAGTTTAAAAACAAGCCGGGGTTTGTTGAGGAGAAGAATAACTATACGGGATCCTATCGCCGTGAGTTTATGATTCCGGCGGATTGGAAAGGACAGCAGATTTTTTTCCATGTGGGATCGGCCACCAGCAATTTCCGTCTGTGGATTAACGGTAAGGAGGTGGGCTACAGCGAGGACAGCAAGATGGCTGCCGAGTTTGATGTTACCAAATTCCTTACCCCGGGCAAGAAAAACCTGATAGCCATGCAAGTGATGCGCTGGTGTGACGGTTCATACGGCGAGGACCAGGATTTCTGGCGCTTTACGGGCATTGCCCGCGAGGTGTATCTCTATTCACGTCCCGCGACGCACCTGACCGATATCAGCATCATTCCCGACCTGGAGAACGGTTATCTGGATGGAAAACTCAGCATCCGGGCTCATGTACAGAATGGGAAAGGCGCATTTATCCGCTATCGGTTGGAGGATGCCGATGGGGTGAGGGCTTACGAAAGTCCCACCGACGGGAAGATGAATACCGACAACCAGCAACTGGACATCCAATTGAGGAATGTGAAGCGTTGGACGGCTGAGACCCCTTATCTCTACACACTTTATGTAACACTTTCGGATAAGAATGGTAAGGAGCTGGAAACCATTCCACAAAAGGTGGGATTCAGAAAGGTGGAAATCAAGAACGGGCAACTGCTGGTAAACGGGCAGCCCGTACTTATCAAAGGTGCCAACCGTCATGAGATGGATCCCGACGGAGGATATGTGGTAAGCGTTGAACGCATGTTGCAGGACATCCGGGTGATGAAGCGTTTGAACATAAATGCCGTGCGCACCTGCCATTATCCTAATGATCCCCGTTGGTATGATTTGTGTGACCGTTATGGCATATATGTGGTGGCGGAAGCCAACTTCGAGAGCCATGGCATGGGATATGGCGACCGCAGGCTGGCGCAGGACCCCCTGTACAGGCAGACCATTGTGGAGCGTAACGAGAATAATGTGAGGGTGAACAAGAATCATCCCTGCATCATCACCTGGAGTCTGGGCAATGAGAGCGGCTATGGTGAGAACTTCGAACTGGCCTATGATGCCGTGAAGGCCATGGACGGCACGCGCCCGGTGCAATACGAACAGGCCGGAACAAATGGCAAGACGGACATTTATTGCCCCATGTATGTGGGCTATGAATGGTGCGAGGAATATAGCAAGGGTGATAATCCCCGTCCTTTCATCCAGTGTGAGTATGCCCATGCCATGGGCAATTCCATGGGAGGTTTCAAGGAATACTGGGATTTGGTGCGTAAGTATCCCAAATATCAGGGAGGCTTTATTTGGGACTTCGTGGACCAGGGTGTGGCCGGCACCAGTAAGGTGACGGGAAAGAAAATCTGGATGTATGGTGGCGACGAGGGCCGTTATCCGGCCTCGGACCACAACTTCAACTGCAATGGTCTGGTGGCTCCCGACCGTACGCTTAATCCCCATGCCTATGAGGTGCAGTATTATTATCAGAACATTTGGACAAGCGACTTTGATGCCGATGCCGGCAGCGTGAAAGTGAAGAACGAGAATTTCTTCGTTGACTTGAGCGACGTGGTGATGGAGGCTACGGTGGAGGCAGAAGGGGAAAAAGGTACGTCAATCGTGTTTGTGGGCTTGAACATTCCGCCTCAGGGTGAGATGATTGTTACTGTCCCCGGATTGGGCGAGAATATAAGGAAGGCAAAGACCGAATACCCGGACAAGGAGATTGTGGTTAACCTGGATTTTATACAGACGAGTGACGAGCTGGATATTTTAGACCTGAAACAACCGGTTGCCCGGGAGCAATATGTGGTGCAAGGGTATGACTTTAACGCTGCGACAACTCCTGCCATGGCCGCTAAAGAGGCCAAAGTGGAGGCGGACAGCATGCTGGCAAGTTACACCATCAGCGCTAACGGCATGAGCGTGACCGTAGGACGCCGTACGGGTAATTTGGATTATCTGGATGTGGACGGGCAACCCATGTTGCAGGAGGGCTATGGCGTGGTGCCCAACTTCTGGCGTGCCCCCACCGACAACGACTATGGTGCCGGTCAGCAGAATAATTTCCGTGCGTGGAAGGGCGCCGAGCGCCATCTGACCGGCGTGAGGCTGAGTGGCGATGACCATCAGAGGGTTATCACCTCGACCTATAAGATGAAGCATGCGGATGCCGTCTTACAGATTAGTTATACCCTGAATGCTGCAGGTGAACTGACGGTGGAGGAAAAGCTGGATGTGAACGAGGATGCCAAGGACAAGCCCCAGATGTTCCGTTATGGAATGCAATGGGTGATGCCCGAGGAGTATGCCCGCGTGCGGTATTATGGCCGCGGACCTGCCGAGAATTATATCGACCGTAACCACAGCGAACGATTGGGCTTGTATGTCACCGAGGTGGGCAAGGAGTATTATCCTTATGTCCGTCCCCAGGAAAGTGGCAACCACACGGATGTCAGATACTGGCAGATGTTGAACGCCCGGGGAAGAGGTCTGGAGTTCAGGGCCACCGGAGCCATGGAGGTAAGCGCCCTGAATTTCCTGCCCGAAGACTTGGACGACGGAGCCGACAAGAATGTCCGCCAAAGCCATAGCGGCGACCTGAGTCCCCGCAAGATGAGCGTGGTGCAGATTCAGCAGCGTCAGTTCGGTCTGGCTTGTATACATAGTTGGGGAGCATGGCCCAAAGGCGAGTACCAGATGCCTTGGCAGGACCGTACCTTTACCTATGTGGTGACCCCCGTGAGATAAGTAAATGCCGTGACGGAAAAATAGCTTATGCAAATTGACGAAGTATTAAATATGTATGCCAGGCACCCCCAGCTTAAAGCGCTGGGGGATGCTTTGTCTAAGTCCGATATCAACCATATTCACATGGAGGGCGCACAGGGCAGTGCCGCAGCGGTGGCTTTTGCCGCCTTGGCGCATGTCAGGCCCGGGAGCATCTCCATGCCCCTGCTGTTTGTGATGGGTGATGCCGAGGAGGCGGGCTATTTCTATCACGACCTGGTACAGCTGCTTTCCGACCAACAGGTCTTTTATTTCCCTGCATCCTTTCGTCGTGAGGTGCGTTTCGGACAACGGGATTCGGCCAATGAGATTCTTCGTACCGAGGTGTTGGGACGTCTGTCGGCACAACACGGACAACCCTTGTTCGTGGTCACCTATCCTGATGCGCTCTGTGAACTGGTGGTCACGCGGCAGGAACTGGTTCAAGCCACCGTTGAACTGCGTCGGGGAGAGCATCACGACATCGCCCGATTGGAGGAGAAGATGCTTCAGTTGGGCTTCCGGCGTACCGACTATGTTTACGAGCCGGGTCAGTATGCCATCCGAGGCAGTATTCTGGACATCTATAGTTTCAGTCATGAAAGGCCGTTCCGCATTGACTTCTTTGACGACGAGATAGACTCCATCCGCACCTTCGACATCCAGACCCAACTTTCGTTGGAGCGGAAAGAGGAAGTACAGGTGGTGCCTGAGTTCAGGAAACGTGCCTCGGGTGAAAGCTTCTTGAATTTTGTACCCAAGGATACCGTGGTGGTGTGTCGGCATTTGCCTTATCTGAAACAGCGTGTTCAGACGATTTGGGAACAGGGCTTCTCGGCTCAGGCCTTGATGCAGGAGACTGCGGAGCAAGGTTCCGCGACATTAGATAAAGAGACGTTGTTGGTGAAGCCGGAAGTGTTTGATAAGAAGGTAGACGATTTTCGACTGGTAGAGACGGGTACGCTGACCACCCGCCCCAGTCAGGTGCGTTTGCGCTGGAACATATCGCCCCAGCCGGAGTTCCATAAGAACTTCGATCTTATTTCCGAGAACTTCCTTCGCTATATGGACCTGGGCTATACGCTTTGCATTTTGGCCGATTCGCCCAAACAAAACGAGCGCTTGCGTGATATCTTTGAATCACAGGGTCGGGGAGTACGTTTTACTCCGGTGAACCGTACGTTGCATAGCGGTTTTGCCGACAACACGCTTCGCCTGTGTCTCTTCACCGACCATCAGATTTTTGACCGTTACCATAAGTACAATCTTCGCAGCGATCCGGCCCGCCAAGGGAAGATGGCACTCACGCTGAAGGAACTTCGCCAATTTGAGATTGGCGATTATGTGGTGCACATCGACCATGGAGTGGGGCGATTCGGCGGCCTGGTGAATGTGCCCGAGAACGGACAGATGCAGGAGAAGATAAAAATCATCTATCAGCATGATGATGTGGTGTTCGTGTCTATTCATGCCCTGCATAAGGTGAGCAAGTATAAAGGTAAGGATGGCGAGCCGCCCAAGATCAGCAAGCTGGGCGGAGGGGCATGGGAACGCCTGAAGGAGCGCACAAAGACGCGCATGAAGGACATTGCACGCGACCTTATCAAACTCTATAGTGCACGACAGAAAGAGCAAGGTTTCCGGTTCTCGCCCGACAGCTTCCTGCAGAATGAGCTGGAAGCCTCGTTCCTTTATGAGGATACGCCCGACCAGCAGAAGGCCACGCAGGATGTGAAGGCCGATATGGAGAAGGCCAAGCCCATGGACCGGCTGGTCTGTGGCGATGTGGGATTCGGAAAGACCGAGGTGGCCATCCGGGCCGCCTTCAAGGCTTGTTGCGATAATAAGCAGGTGGCGGTGCTGGTGCCCACCACCGTGTTGGCGCATCAGCATTATCGAACATTCTGCAAGCGCCTGAAGAACTTCTCTGTGTGCGTGGAATATCTGTCACGTGCCCGCACGGCCAAACAGACAAAGGATGTGTTGACAGCCCTGGAACAGGGTGAGGTAAACATTCTTGTGGGCACACATAAGTTGCTGGGCAAGACCGTGAAATTCCATGACTTGGGCTTGCTGATTATAGATGAAGAGCAGAAGTTCGGTGTGAGCACGAAAGAAAAGCTCCGTCAGTTGCGCACCAATGTGGACACGCTCACACTCACAGCCACCCCCATTCCACGAACACTCCAATTCAGCCTGATGGGAGCGCGTGACCTGAGTGTTATCCAGACTCCTCCGCCCAATCGCCACCCGATTCAGACCGAGGTGCATACATTCGATGCACAAATCATTGCGGATGCCATTCAGTTTGAGATGAGCCGCAACGGCCAGGTCTATCTGATCAACAACCGTATTTCAAACCTGCCGGAACTGGAGGCTCTTGTCCGCAAGTACGTGCCCGATGCCCGTGTTGCAGTGGGACATGGCCGTATGCCCAGCGAGCAGTTGGAGGAGATAATCATCGGTTTTGCCAACTATGATTACGATGTGCTCATCGCTACCACCATTGTGGAGAGCGGCATAGACATACCTAATGCCAATACCATCATCATCAATGGTGCGCATAATTTCGGCCTCAGCGATTTGCATCAGATGCGTGGCCGTGTGGGACGGTCCAATAAAAAGGCTTTCTGTTATCTGTTGGCCCCTCCGCTCAGTGCCCTCAGCAATGATGCGCGTCGTCGTTTGCAGGCCATTGAGAACTTCTCGGACTTGGGATCGGGCATACATATTGCCATGCAGGATCTTGACATACGTGGGGCGGGCAATCTGTTGGGTGCGGAACAAAGCGGTTTTATTGCCGACTTGGGTTATGAAACTTACCAAAAGATTTTGTCTCAGGCCGTGAAGGAACTGCGAAACGATGAGTTTCAGGAACTCTATGCCGGGCAGATGGAGGAGGGCGAATCTGTTGACGGGCAAGATTTCGTTGATGAGTGTCAACTGGATAGTGACATTCCCATGCTCTTTCCTGAAAGTTATGTACCGGGTTCCGGTGAGCGTATGCTACTCTATCGTGAGTTGGATGGTCTGCAGACTGATGAGCAGATCGAGCAGTTCCGCCGTCGTATGGTTGACCGCTTTGGCTCCATTCCTCCCGAGGGAGAGGAACTTATCCGCGTGGTGGCGCTACGTCGCCTGGGGATGTTCTTCGGTGCTGAGCGTATTGTTCTCAAGCAGGGGCGACTGCGACTGGTGTTCGTGCAAAATGCTTTAAGTCCGTTTTTCCAAAGCCAGGCCTTTGGTCAGATTATCGCTTTTGCCACCACCAATGTGCATCGTTGCCGATTGGAGGAGAAGGATGGTCGCCGCAGCTTGCTGGTAACCGGTGTGAAGAGTGTGGAGCAGGCTGTGGCCCTTTTGCGACAGATGCAGCTGGTGAAAGCCGTTTAATGTGTCTGACACAGATTTCCGCAGGTGAAAGTGCAGGTTTGTAGAAAAAAATCTGTATCTTTGTGCTGTATAGGCAAAGATATCAGTATAAGAGGGGATTGAAAATGCAGCAGATGGATTTGAGGGAACTTAAGATGCAGTACGGCATTGTGGGTCGCGACGAAAAGTTGGACCGAGTGCTGGACACCGCTCTTCAGGTGGCCCGCACCAATCTTTCTGTCCTTATCCAAGGCGAAAGCGGTGTGGGTAAGGAGGTTATTCCTCGTATTATCCATAACCATTCGTTGCGAAAAGGCAGGCCTTATATTGCCATCAACTGTGGCAGCATTCCGGAGGGAACCATTGATAGCGAGTTGTTCGGTCATGTAAAAGGAAGTTTTACGGGTGCCATTGCGGATCATGAAGGTTATTTCGGTGCAGCCAATGGCGGTACGCTGTTTTTGGACGAGGTCGGCGAACTGCCCTTGAGTACACAGGTTCGGTTGTTGCGTGTTCTTGAAACGGGCGAGTATGTGTCTGTGGGCAGCAATCAGCCTAAGAAGACGGATGTACGTATCGTGGCAGCCACCAATGTTCAAATGGAACAGGCTATACGCGAGGGACGCTTTCGTGAGGACCTATATTATCGCCTTTGCACCATCAGCATCAAAATGCCTGCTTTGCGTGAGAGAGGGGATGACGTCTTGCTCTTATGGCGCAAGTTTGCCATGGACACGGCACGTGAGTATCAGATACCCGAGCCGCTTCGCCTGTCGCCGGAAGCCGAGCGGGTGGTGAAGGCATACAAATGGCCGGGAAACATACGCCAGTTTAAAAACGTTGTGGAGCAGATGAGCATTCTTTCCGATGATCGTCTGGTGACTCCGGAGGTGTTGGCCGAGTATGATATTGTGCCTTCGTCGGACAGCCGCGAGGTGCGATACAATCGCACCTCGGCAGAGGAACAATCATTGGAACAGACGCTGGAACTCATGAAGTATGCCATAGCCAGTCTGAAGCAGGATGTCGAGATGCTCAAGCATCAGATGAATGCCAATGTTGCCGAGTCTGTTGTTCCGGCGGCTTCTCTGCCTGTGGTGCATCAGTTGGACAACTCATACGCCGTGACATCGGCTCACGCCTTGCCTGAGGTGGATGAAGAACCGGAAGAGGTGGCCAGCGTGACGGTGACAGGAACCGGGACACGTGAGGCTGCAGACGAACGCAGGACGGGAGAGAATCTGAATATTGCCCAAATGGAGAAGCGGCTGATAGAAAAAGCGCTGGTCAAGCATCGTAACCGACGGAAGAATGCTGCTGCAGAACTGGGCTTGAGTGAACGTACGCTGTATAGGAAAATAAAGGACTATGGACTGGAGGAATAGATTGTGTCGTAAGTGTCTATGGTCGGGGATGGCGGTTTGTTGTCTGTTGTCTCTGTTGCCTTTGATGTTGTCCTGCAAAGTAAGTTATGCTTTCAATGGAGCCAGTATCGATTATACGAAGACAAAGACCATCCAGATAGATAACTTTCCGATTCGCAGCACCTATGTGTGGGCACCCATGCAAAGTATCTTTCAAAATCGGCTGACGGACATCTTTGCCCAGCAGACCAAATTGCAGCAGGTGAAGCGTGGAGGCGATTTGGTTCTCAGCGGAGAAATCACGGGGTTCGACCAATACAATAAGGGTATTTCCAGCGATGGCTATTCCAGTCAGGTGCAGTTGAAAATGACAGTGAATGTAAGATTTACCAATACCAAGAATCCAAGTGAGGATTTTGAACAACAATTCTCAGCTACTGCGGAGTATGACGCTACGCAGCAACTTGTGGCAGTGCAGGAAGAACTGGTGACTCAGATGGTGAAGGATATCACCGATCAAATATTTAATGCCACAGTGGCAAATTGGTAACCTGAAAAACAATCAACACTCTGGAGATAAATGGCAGACAGACGCATCTCGGACTATTTACAAGGAACACGCACCCCATCGACAGCTGCACAGAATCATTTGCGCCAGTTGGTGGAACGCTATCCTTATTTCCATGCAGCACGTATCGTGTATCTGAAGATGCTGTATCAGGCACATGATCCTTCTTTTGGCTCGGAATTGCGCAAAGCGGCTTTGTATGTTCCTTCACATCAGGTTCTTTATGCTATGGCGGAGGGTGAAAGATTGAATCCTGCCACCTATGCGCAGACCAAGAATGTGCATCAGAAAAAGGCAGCGGGCCACAGCGTGGACCGCACGGAAAGTCTTATCGGCCAGTTTCTGGATCAGATGGAAGATCCCAAGCCCAGACATACTTCCAAGGTGGATGCCACGGTTGATTACATCGAATATTTGCGGCAGAGCGGAACGGAAAGCAAAGTGTTGTATCCCTCTTGTCAAAAATCGACCACAAATGATGTGATAGATGCTTTTTTGGATAATGATGTAAAAATACAAATTCACGAGCACACCGATGATGAATTGCTTCGTCCTCAAGAACAGGAAGGGGAAATGGGAAGTGGTGATGTCTTGACCGAAATGATGGCCAAGATATATATCAAACAGGAAAAATATGACAAAGCTTTGGAAATTATTAGACGACTTTATTTGAAATATCCGAAAAAAAATCGTTACTTTGCAGATCAAATGCGTTTCTTACAGAAGATTATCATAAACAATAAGAATAAATAAAAATAAAAATGTACAATTTATTAGTGATTTTGGTGGTTTTAGCCTCTGTCTTGATGTGTCTTATCGTGCTGGTACAGGAATCAAAGGGCGGTGGCTTGGCCAGCAGTTTTTCAGAAAACAATGCCATGCTTGGTGTGCGCAAGACCACAGACGTGATAGAAAAAATTACCTGGGGCTTGGCAATCGCAATGGTTGTTCTCAGTGTTCTCAGTGTTGCTTTCATCAGAAAGGGCGGCGTACAGCAGTCTGTGTTGCAGAATGCTAATCCCATTCAGCAGACAACTACCGGCATTCCTACCGGTGCCCAAAGCCAGCAGCCTGCTTCGGAGGCTACTGATGCGCCTGCGGCAACAGAGAATCCTGCTGAGTAACTCGTAGGATATTTTAATAGGATAGGGGACGCAAATTGTTTATTCTTTGCGTCCCTTTTGTGTAAAGATTGAACAGTATATCATAGAAACATCGAAGTGTCTTGCCATAAATTTATCATAGCTGTATTCTCATGTTTGCTCCTGGCCGGACATAGACTACAGGTTTTTGCCCAACACAAGGTTATAGGGCAGGGCAATCGCTTGTTAGCCTATGGCTTGCGTTTTGACCCTGCAGACATTTCTGAACCGATTCCTGAGTTCTTACAGGATATGTTGCGACAATATCGCATAGGCAGGCGTTATGCCCAGAGACTTACTGGTAAGCGGGTAGAGCCCTTGTTGCAAAGTGTTCGTGACCAAGACGATCCGTTCAATGGTTCGTGTCCCTATTATCTTCAACCCAATGGCGTGTTGAGTCAGGAGCGTTGTCTGTCCGGTTGTGTGGCAACGTGCTTGGAACAAGTGGTCAGCTATTGGAGATATCCTGAATCGTTGCGAGATACGTTGTATGGATGGTCTACGGATAACTATGATATTCCTGATGTGATGCCCGGTGCAGTTATCGATTGGACGAATATTCTGCCGGACTATCGCAACGGGTATTCAGAGAAGGAGGCACAAGCAGTAGCGGATTTGTCCTATTGGTTGGGGATGGCTGTTCACATGAATTGGGGACTGAGCAGCAGCGGTGCGAACATCTTCCGGGCCGTAGGTCCCATGCAGCGTGTGTTTGGCTATCAGACCGTGCAGTATGTACAACGATGCTTTTATCGTAATGATACGTGGAACCGTCTGCTCAGGAATGAGTTGGAGAATGGTCGTCCTATCTGTTATGTCGGCCACAATATGGCACTCAGTGGTCATGCCTTTAATATTGACGGTGTAGACGAGCAAGGGTTTTACCATCTTAATTGGGGTTATGGAGGACGGTATGACGGGTGGTTTGACCTTGATTTCCTTAATCCTTTTGAACCTGCCGGTGATGCCACGGATTTAGGTCGGACAGAGGGTTTCTATTCCAACCAGTCGGCCTTGCTGTTGTGTCCCACGGTTGTGGAAACACTACAGGCCGACAGCCTGACTGAAGCCGAGGCTTTGAGTCAGGTGGTGGTGGAGAATGTGACGTTTCGTCGTGAACCGGATACGGAGGGTTATGTTATTGGAGATGTAACGATGTGTAACACGGGTGAGAACGATCGTTATTTCACGTTTGAAGTCATTACCAATTCTCCATCTGATACGGATGTTTTTCGGCAAGCCGACTATGTGGCCATTTCTGCCGTCGGCCTTTTGCCGCATCAGCGTAAGACTTTTCCCATTTACTGCCGGTTTGCTCAAACAGGAAATCGCCTGTTGGGTATCAGCGCCGATGACTCTACGTTCCTATATCGTTGTCCTTTGACTATCAACCAAGGGACACCGCCTGAACTGAGGTGGGGGGATATCTATGTGCAGCAGTATGTTACGGCTGATAAAAAGCTGACAGCCGAGTTTTCAATACCGGTGAGCAACGAGGCTGCCATGGGGACGGCGGGAGGATTGGTGACCTATAATCTGTGTCCGGTGGACGGCAACGAGAATATCCGTCACTGGGAAATTCTTCAGTTGCCTGCCGGCCGGGAGCAGACACTTACAATCCGGTACGCAAATCTGATAGAAGGACAGGCCTACACTTTCCTTGTCCGTTATCCATGGACGGTGCAGGCACAGCTTACCTTTACTGCCACGGAGTCCGAGGCAGCAGATGGAGTCGAGAATATTCACACAGAAAAAAAGGCAGAGGATTCATACTACGACCTTCTCGGACGCAGGCTTTTGCATCCTCGTCGTGGATGGAACATCATAAACGGGAAAAAGATATGGTTGACTACAGAGCCTTAATAGATAAGTATTATTCAGACAATCCTCCTTTGAAGCATATCCTTGAGGTGCATAGTCGGTTGGTATGTGAAAAAGCTTTGGCTTGTCTTGCCGCGCACCCTGAGCATTGCCTTGACCGTGACTTTGTGGAAGAGGGTGCCTGGTTACATGATATCGGTATTTTTTATACCAACGCTCCGGCTATCCATTGTCATGGTACGGAGCCATATCTATGCCATGGTCTGTTGGGTGCCAAGTTGCTTCGCTTTGAGAATCTGCCTCGCCATGCCCGTGTGGCAGAACGGCATACAGGTGCCGGTCTCACCAAAGAGCAGATACTTGCCCGCAACTTGCCTCTTCCCCCTCGCGATTTTTTGCCCGAAACGTTGGAGGAGCAACTCATCTGTTATGCTGATAAGTTTTTCAGCAAGACCCACTTGACAACAGAAAAACCCTTGGAACGCGTTTTGGCCGGTTTGGCCCCTTTTGGTGACTCCGGCGTGGAAACCTTTCTCCGTTGGCATAAATCGTTTGCCGAACGGTAAATTCTTGCATATTATTCGTATCTTTGACGTATCCGATATAAATCACATCTTTTATAATCCGAACAAATGAAACATCTTGGCTTGTTACATCTCGTTTTTGTGTTGATTCTGTTTCAATCACCTACAATGGTGGCTGCGGCAGGTTATTCCGCTCCGTTGTACAATGGTGGTGAGTGGTATGACACAGAAGGCAACCGCATCAACTGTCATGGAGGTAATATCATCAAGACGGATTCTCTGTATTATTGGTACGGTGAGCACCGTCCCGGTTTCGATGCCAACTATCAGAAGGGCGTAGCCTGCTATTCTTCTCCGGATCTTGTGAACTGGAAAAACGAGGGCATTGTGCTTGCTACAGTGGATGACACCGCAAGCGTCATGCAAAAGGGATGTACCATCGAGCGTCCCAAGGTTGTGTATTGCCCGAAGACCAAGAAATATATGTTGTGGTTCCACCATGAACTGAAAGGCCAGGGCTATGGTGCCGCTCACATAGCGGTTGCCGAGAGCAAATCACCCACAGGCCCGTTCCGTTTCTTGTATTCCCAAAGGGTCAATCCCGGCAAATATCCTTTGAATTTTGACAAGAAATTCAAAGGACACCAATGGGATGCAGTTCATGGCGAATGGTGGACTGCAGAATGGCGAAAGGCTGTGAAGGAAGGCATGTTTGCCGAGAGGGACCACAAGGGCGGACAGATGTCGCGCGACATGACCATATTCGTGGATGATGACGGTAAGGCGTATCATATCTATTCGTCTGAGGAAAACGCCACGCTGCAGATTGCCGAACTTACAAAGGACTATGCACGGCACACCGGCAAGTATGTCCGCATCTTCCCGACCGGACAGAATGAGGCTCCCGTCGTTTTCAAGAAAGACGGCAAATACTGGATGATATGTTCCGGTTGTACGGGTTGGGCTCCCAATGAGGCACGAATGTTTTCCGCAGAAAACATCATGGGTGAATGGACCGAATATCCCACGCCCTTTGTGGGGGCTGGCAGCAAAACGACGTTCGACGCCCAGGGTACTTTCCCCTTGGCGGTGGATGGCGAAATCTATTTCTTCGCTGATGAATGGCGTCCCAAGTGTCTTGCGGACTCAAGGTATAAATGTTATCCCATAGAATTTGATTCCACGGGAAAACCGGTCATCAAGAATGTAGACATTGCACCTGCCCTGAACAAGACGGCGGACGGCAAGAAACTTGTCTGGAGCGATGAATTTAATAACGACGGGCCGATAGATACCCTTTATTGGAACTTTGAAAAAGGATTTGTGCGGAACCATGAACCTCAGTGGTATCAGCCGGAAAACGCTTATTGCAAGAACGGACTCCTTGTGCTTGAGGCACGAAAAGAGAGCCGTACGAATCCCCTGTTCCGTAAGGAGTCAAAAGACTGGCGCCTTGCCCGTCAGACTTATGATTACACATCGGCGTCGGTCAACACCCGTGGCAAAAAAGAGTTCCGGTACGGAACGCTGGAAGTGCGTGCCCGAATTCCGGTTGTTTCCGGGGCGTGGCCAGCCATCTGGACGTTGGGAACGAAGATGCCCTGGCCGTCAAACGGTGAGATTGATGTTATGGAGTTTTATCGTATAAATGGTGTTCCCCACATCTTGGCAAATGCCGCATGGGGAAAGGATACCCCTAATGATGCCAAATGGAACAGCAAGAAAATCCCGTTTGAGCACTTCCTTGAGAAGGATCCGGAATGGGCTTCTAAATTTCATATATGGAGAATGGATTGGGACCGGGACTATCTCAGGATTTTCCTTGATGATGAGCTGCTGAATGAGATTGCGTTGGAAGACACTTTCAATGGTAAGATAGGAAACGGCTCGAATCCCATGCACCAGTCCCACTATGTTCTGCTTGACCTCGCGCTTCGCGGCAGTCTCTATCATGATGAAATTCCCGCCGACGCTCTCCCCATGAGGTATGAAATAGATTACGTGCGAATATATCAATAAGGAAACATAACAAAACATCGCGGCGAATGGAAGGAAACGGGACTGTCTAACAACCAATGTTATGCAGTCTCTATTTTTATACACGAAATCAGAAGATTTAGGCAGCATTTGCCACTTCTGATCTAAGCTTTGGGTAAAATCTTAGATGAGGGTTTGTATAAAGCCGTTTCGGTGTTTGTGAAGACAAGAATTTATCACAGAAAGAGTATTTTCCCATGCAAGGGCAAGTTTCCTCAGATTATGAGCAAGTGCTTTCAGCCCGAAGTCGATTTTCGCTCCGGTAAGCCCCTTGAGTCTGAGTCGTCTGAACTTGCCACATTCCTTGATTTGCCCGAACACCGCTTCCGGTTCGATCGGGCGGTTGCTCCTATGCTTGCGTCCTTGTTCGCTTGTAAGAAGCTCTCTTGCCCTGGCTTTATAATCGTCAAGTGTGTGGTTCACTTCTATCTGTCGGTCGCGTTTGGATTTATGACATTGCCCTCTTAAGGGACAACCTTCGCACCTCTTGGCTCTGTAAACACAGACCGTCTGTTGGTAACCGTTTGCAGTATGGCGTTTTTCCTGACGGATAAATTTCATTTTCTGTCCCATCGGGCAGACGAAGAAGTCGCCGTCGGGATTGTAAAAAAAGGTTGGATACGCGGAACGGATCGTTGCGGTAGACGCGTCGCTGCTCAACATGGAACATGTTGTATTTGACATACGGAGTCATGCCGTTGCTGAACATGTACTCGTAGTTCTCCTCCGAGCCGTAACCGCTGTCGGCAACGATTTCCTCACTTTGCATACCGTATCGGGTTTTGAACGATTCCAGATAGCCGATCATCGTGAGGGTATCGGTAGGACGCTGATAGATACCGAAGTTGGTTATAAACTGATTCTCAGTGGATATCTGCACATTATAGCCGGGGTTGAGCTGACCATTGAGCATAGCGTCCTCTTTCATGCGCATGAACGTGGCGTCCGGGTCGGTCTTGGAGTATGAGTTGCGTGAACCCATGGTTTCGAGCTGCTCCTTATATCGGTTCATCCTCGGCACGGCATCCGTCTCTATCTGTTTTAGGGCCTTGCGGTCTTCCTTACTCAGGTTATCTGCATCAACCTTTTCCTTGATGCGTTCGACCCTTTCGGCAACATCCTCGGCTGTAAGTTCCTCGGCTGCGGGATTTTCAGGGTTCTCTATGGAGTGGTTCTGTTCTATCTGTCTGAGCAAAGCCTCGGTTTTCTCCTTGAGTCGGGCATCGTATTTC
>CAMWSK010000010.1 GCA_947176895.1 uncultured Prevotellaceae bacterium
ACCTTCGTTAAGGTTGTCAGCTGGTATGACAACGAGATCGGCTACTCTAACAAGGTGCTTGATCTGATTGCCCACATGAAGAAGGTTAACGGCTAATCCCCGACACTTGTTCATAAAAAGGACGCCCGACAATTTTGCCGGGCGTTTCTTTTTCCCTACATTTGCGTAATGGCATATGACATATTAACAATATTGGGCCCCACTGCCAGCGGAAAAACAACCTTGGCTGCACACGTGGCACACGAACTGAACGGCGAGGTGATCAGCGCTGACAGCCGCATGGTATATCGTGGCATGACCATCGGAACAGGCAAGGATCTGAACGACTATGTCATCAACGGACAACAGATACCCTACCATATAATAGATATCGTTGAGGCCGGCTACAGGTTTAACGTCTATGAATTTCAATGCGCTTTCCAAAATGCCTATATGGACATCACGGCGCGTCACAAAGTCCCCATCATGTGTGGAGGCACAGGTCTCTACATTGAAAGCGTTTTAAAAAGTTATGAACTGGGGAGTGTGAAGTTTCCCAATCGCCAAAGTCTGACCATCGGCATAAAAATAGACCGGGAACTTCGTCGCGAGAAGATAACCCGCCGTTTGAAGACCCGGCTGCAAGAAGGCATGATAGACGAAGTGCGCGAACTGCTGAAACACATAAGCGCCGAAAGACTCATCCGATATGGCCTTGAATATAAGTATGTGACCCTCTATTGCACAGGACATTTGTCCTATGACGAGATGTTTCGCCAGTTGGAGATTGCCATTCACCAGTTTGCCAAACGACAAATGACATGGTTCCGGGGCATGGAGGAGCGGCGCGGAATACCAATTCATTGGATAGAGGCCACATTACCAATGGAAGAAAAAGTAGACCAAATTTTAGAACTATGGAACGCTGGGGAGTAATTTATTGCCCAAAAGCGGGAGCCAGGTATTCGCACCGCCGCTGGGAGGAGATTTGCAAGATGCTCACCGAGCAGGGAGTGGATTATGATTTCGTACAGAGCGAAGGGCGAGGTGCCGAGCAACGCCTGGCGACAATGCTGGTGAAGAACGGGTACACCACAATTGTGGTGGTAGGCGGAGACGGTGCGCTCAACCGTGTGATCAACGGCATTGCGGAACTCGGACTTGATACGCTTGGCAGCATCAAATTAGGCTTGATACCCAATGGTCACGGCAATGATTTTGCCACGTTTTGGGGATTGAAACCGGCCGATGTGGAACACTCTGTGATGACGTTGATAAAGGGACGCACACGGAAAATTGACTTGGGCATCGTACAAAGCGGCGCCGATGTCTATTATTTCATCAATTGTGTAAACATTGGTTTGGCTTCCAGCATCTTCAACATAAAATACAAATCCCACCGCTTTCGCTACTTCTCTGAGCTTTTTTACATTTACAATGCGTTGGTCCTGCTTTTCCATCGTTTGGACAATCACATCCACTTGTCAATAAATCACGAACATCTCGACCGACGGTTGATGACACTTTGCATCAGCAGCTGCCGCGGTTATGGGCAGACACCCAGTGCCGTACCCTATAATGGAATGCTTGATGTGTCGGCTGTGCAACAGCCTCGTGTCACACAATTATTTCATGGTCTGATGCTCCTGTTCCGCGGTCATTTTATGAATTTCAAGGACGCCAGGCACTATCGCACTGATGGAGTGGTGGAAATTCTTAAAACGGGCGAAGCACAAGTGAGCGTGGATGGCCAACTTCTTCCTGACGTGGAAGCACCATTCCGCGTAAAGATAAAGCGAGAGGCCATCACCCTGATCATTCCGTAAAAAAGGAAGGTCCCGGCATACCGACGCTTCACCCAAATTTGGAGATACGTTCCAATTCCTTCTCTTGGATAATCTTAATTTTCCGCCCGTCAATCACTATGAGTTTCTCCGCGGCAAAAGCACTCAACGTGCGGATGGCATTGCTGGTGGTCATATTCGACAGATTGGCCAAATCCTCCCGACTCATGTAAATGCTTAGGGTATATCCATCCTCCTCCAAGCCATAACATTCCTTCAAGAAAAGAAGTGCCTCGGCCAACCGGCCACGAATATGCTTTTGCGTAAGGCTCACCGTACGCTCGTCCGCTTGAACAAGAGCCTCACTCAGTTTGCGGATAAAGAACATAGCCAAGTTACTGTTCCTTTGCATAATCTGCATCAAAAGAGACACAGGCAAAGATGCCAGCAGACATGTCTCCAAAGCAGTAGCCGAAGTAATGTGCTCTTTATTGTAAAAACAGGAAGCATAACCAAAATATTGTATGGGACGTATCAACCTGACTGTCTGATTACGGCCTCCCACTCCATTCTTATAAATCTTAACCTTACCGGAAAACAGACAATAGATGTGGTCGATAGGCTGACCTTCACAAAAGATTCGCTCGTTCCTTTTTAGTTTTCGGGTGGTGACGGACTCCTCCAGAAGCGTCTGTTCCTCCCGTGTAAGGCAATTGAACAAGTCCAGCATCGCAGCCTTGACCTGAGCCATGTCTATTTTCTTTTTGGGCATTATCTGAGAGATTAGATACATGTTTAATAACGCAAATATATGAAATAACATGTTGTTTTTATGTTTTTTCAAAAAAAAGGAAGCATTTATGCCTCTTCGAATAGTTTTTTTCATAACTTTGACAAAAAGAAACCTTAAAACTAAAATCTATGAGCTATCTACGATTTGATAAAACCCAGATGGCCAACCTGGAAGAATCATTGCCAAAAGAGATCTTGCGGTCCAACCGATCCGGTGCGTATGCCTGCACCACGTTAGTTGACTGCAATATCCGAAAGTATCATGGTTTGTTGGTGGTGCCCATTCCGGAATTGGACGACGAGAACCATGTCTTGCTTTCATCTCTTGATGCCACAGTCATTCAGCATGGAGCGGAATTCAATCTGGGTGTTCATCAGTACCAAGGCGGCGAGTTCTCTCCCCGTGGCCACAAATACATCCGCGAGTTCAACAGCCAAAAGGTGCCTACCACCATCTATCGCGTGGGCGGTGTGGTTTTGAAGCGTGAGATTGTTTTTCAGCATTTCGAAAACCGACTTATCATTCGCTACACACTGATGGAGGCACATAGCGAGACAACGCTACGCCTGAAACCTTTCCTCGCATTCAGAAGTGTTAGAGAATTTACCCATGAAAACGACCGGGCCAACCGCAGTTATCGTGAAGTTCAAAACGGCATAGCCACAAGCATGTACGCAGGCTATCCCGAACTCTGTATGCAGTTGGATGTGGAGAACCAATTCCACTACGAACCCTATTGGTATCGCAATCTTCAATACTATAAAGAAATAGAACGAGGCTATAGCGGAACGGAAGATCTCTATGTGCCCGGCTACTTCGAGTTTAATATCACAAAGGGACAAAGCGTTGTGTTCTCTGCCGGATTAAGCGAGATTGACACAAAGACACTGGCTGACCTTTGCGAATATGAAGTAGAGGCCCGCACACCTCGCGACAACTTCTACAACACATTGGTTAACGCCGCACACCAGTTCTTCACACACCGGGACGGAGAAGACTATGTGCTTGCCGGCTATCCCTGGTTCAAATGTCGTGCACGCGACATGTTCGTATCGCTTCCGGGTCTCACGTTGACCAACAACGAGATTGACAAATACGAGAAAGTGATGCAGACCGCCGAAAAGGCCATCCACCGTTTTATAAAAGGAGAACCTCTCGGAGTGGCCATTTACGAAATGGAGCAGCCCGATGTGCTCTTATGGGCCGTCTGGTGCATACAGCAATACGGCAAATTGGTGGGCATCAAGCAGTGTGTGAAGAAATATACCGGCTTGGTAGAGGACATCATGAACTGGCTTTTAAACGATGGGCATCCCGGTTTGGAACTTCGGCCCAACGGCTTGATTTATGCCCCCGGAGGAATGGACAAAGCTATCACATGGATGAACAGTTCGGTTTTCGGTCGTCCCATCGTTCCACGTAGCGGTTATATTGTGGAGTTCAATGCTCTTTGGTACAACGACCTTATGTTCCTTGCCGAACTTTACCGTCAATCGAAATTAGACGAGAAAGCCACCGAACTGGAGACACTGGCCAAGAAGACCCAAGAAAGTTTTATAGAAGTATTCCTAAACGAATACGGTTACCTGCTTGATTTTGTTGACGGGAACATGATGTCATGGGAAGTTCGTCCCAACATGGTATTCCCCTGCGCCTTCGATTATAGTCCCTTGGATGCAAAACAGAAGAAAACTATTCTGGACTTCTGTACGAAGGAGTTGCTTACTCCCAAGGGACTAAGGTCACTAAGTCCCAAGAGCGGTTTGTACAATCCCATGTACACCGGTACCCAAAACCAGCGAGACTATGCCTATCATCAAGGAACGGCATGGCCTTGGTTGGCCGGTTTCTACATGGAGGCCAGCCTCAGAGTATTCGGACGCTCACGCGTCAGCTTTATCGAACGTCAGTTGGTTGGCTACGAAGAAGAGCTTTTCTATCACTGCGTAGGAACCATCCCCGAGTTGTTTGACGGCAACCCGCCTTTCCACGGCCGTGGAGCAATCTCCTTCGCCATGAACGTGGCCGAGATTATGCGAGTGGTCAAGTTAATCGACAAATACAACGAATATTAAATAAGGAGGAACTGCTATATGAAAGTATTGATGTTTGGTTGGGAGTTCCCCCCCAAGATTTTTGGCGGACTGGCGGTAGCTTCTTATGGAATCACCAAGGGACTCAGCCTGCAAGGCGATGTGGAGACCACATTCTGTATGCCAAAACCAACGGGCGAGGAAGAAAAATTCTTGAAGATCATCAACATGAGCCAAGTGCCCGTGGCATGGCGTGATGTGAACTATGATCATATCAAAGACCGCTTTGTGGGTCATACGGCCGAGGATTACTACCGTTTCCGGGACCATATCTATGCCGACTTCAACTATCTGCAAGGGCTTGACGATCTTGGCTGCATGCAGTTTGCAGGTGGCTATCCCGGAAATTTACATGAAGAAATCAACAACTTCAGCATCATTGCAGGCGTTTTGGCACGCAGCGAAGAATTCGACCTCATTCATGCCCACGACTGGCTGACCTATCCCGCCGGTGTTCATGCCAAGATGACCACAGGCAAACCTTTATGTATTCACGTACACGCCACGGATTTCGACCGTTCACGCGGTAAGGTGAATCCCACCGTGTATAGTATTGAAAAAAATGGCATGGATCACGCCGACTGCATCATGTGTGTGAGCGAGCATACGCGTCAGACGGTGATCAACGAGTATCATCAAGATCCACGGAAATGTGTGGCCATGCACAACGCAGTGTATCCCCTGCCTCAGGAGTATCGTGACATCCAGCCTCAAAAGAATCCGGACGAGAAAGTGGTGACCTACTTAGGCCGCATCACCATGCAGAAAGGACCGGAATACTTTATCGAGGCGGCACGCAGAGTGCTTCAGCGTACCCGAAACATCCGGTTCTGCTTTGCCGGAAGCGGAGACATGATGGCGGCAATGGTAGATTTGGCCGCGGCCTACGGAATTGCCGACAGGTGCCACTTCCCCGGCTTCCAACGTGGGAAACAGGTATATGAGTGCTACAAGAACAGCGATGTATTCGTGATGCCCTCTGTGAGCGAACCGTTCGGTATTGCACCCTTGGAAGCCATGCAGTGTGGTTGCCCCAGCATCATCTCGAAGCAGAGCGGATGCGGCGAAATCTTGGATAATGTCATCAAAGTAGACTATTGGGACATCGATGCCATGTCAGATGCCATCTATAGTATCTGCACCAACGATGCCCTGCACGACTATTTGGCTGAAGAAGGCTTGAAGGAGGTGGATCGCATCACATGGGAGAAAGTTGGCCTGAGAATCCGCGAGTGTTACAACCAACTCTTGGGGCGCGGCTACTTCAACAATGATGATTATCTGAATGCAGTGAAAGGAATTAAGTAGTTGTTAACGTAAACATTTAAACCAGAATAACATGAAAACCATCTGTCTATACTTTGAGATACACCAGCCCGTCCACCTCAAACGTTATCGTTTCTTCGACATAGGTAAGGACCATTATTACTATGACGATTACGAGAACGAGCGTTCTATCACCGAGGTTGCCCAAAAGAGCTACATCCCCTCGCTCCGGACGTTACTGGAGATGACAAAAACCTATGGCAAACAATTCAAGGTCAGCTTCTCTCTCTCGGGTGTCGCCTTGGAGCAGTTGGAGATGTATGCCGGCGAAGTTATCGACCTCCTGCAGCAACTGGCCGAGACGGGCTGCGTGGAGTTCTTGGCCGAGCCTTATAGCCATGGTCTTAGCTCCCTGACCAATGAAGATGTGTTCATTGAGGAGACCAAACGCATGGTGAAGAAGATAAAAGAGTTGTTTGGCCAGACACCCAAAGTGCTGCGCAATAGTTCTCTTATCTACGATGACGAGATTGGTGCCCTTGCCGGTCGCATGGGCTTCAAGGGCATGTTGATTGAGGGCGCCAAGCATATTTTGGGTTGGAAGAGCCCCCATTTTGTCTACAGTTGTGCCATGGACCCCAATGTAAAGTTGTTGGTGCGTGACTACAAATTCTCTGACGACATCTCCCTGCGGTTCAACGATAGCAGCTGGAACGAGTATCCCTTGTTTGCCGACAAGTATATTGGCTGGATTGACCAATTGCCCCAAGAGGAGCAAATCATCAACATCTTCATGGACTTGTGCGCCTTGGGCATTTACCAGCCCCTGTCAAGCAACATTCTTGAGTTCCTCAAGGCACTGCCCGCATTGGCCAAAGACAAAGGCATCGTGTTCGCCACTCCCGGCGAAATCTTCGACAAGGCCAAACCCATTGCACCTCTGGAGGTGGCCTACCCCATCAGCTGGAACGATGAGGAGCGCGACACCAGTTGCTGGTTGGGTAACGGCATGCAGCGCGAAGCCTTCAACAAGCTCTATCAGGAAGCCGGTCGCATCCTGGCCTGCCGCGACCGCCGTATCAAACAGGATTGGGACCGTCTGCAGGCATGCGACAATCTGCACTACATCACCACCAAGCCCACGGGCGTGGGAATGTATCGCGGTTTCTATGAAAGTGCCTACGATGCTTTCACCAACTACATGAACATCCTTGGCGACTTCATCAAGCGCGTGCAAGACCTCTTCCCCGTGGAAGTGGAGAGCGATGAGTTGAACGCCCTTTACACCACCATTCACAACCAAGGCGAAGAACTTGAAGTGAAAGACAAGGAGATTGCCCGTCTTCGTGCCCGCTTGGAAAAATTCGAGTCCAAAGAGGAGGAGAAGAAGCCTGCACCCAAGAAGGAACCGGCAAAAGCCCCCGCAAAGGCCGCTGTAAAGAAAACTTCCGCAAAGAAGACCGAAACAGAAAAGAAACCAACGGCAAAAAAAACCACAGCCACGAAAAAGGCTGACAAAGCCAAGTAATCAGAAGCAGAAATGCAATACAGGCAAGCCTCGCAGTTCTCCGAAAAGGAGTTTGCGAGGCTTGCCTGTATTATACCGCGAGTGCCACACAGCAACCTATCTTATATCGGCACAGGAGTCCTCTACATGACATTCGTCATCTTGGGTGTCTTCCTGCAGCAGCAACTGGAAGTCAAGGATGTCCAGCCACCGCCCGAACTTCCTACCCACTTGATAGAAATGCGACACTTGCTTGAAGCCAAGCCGCCGATGCAGCCTGATACTTCCTTCATTCTCACTGACGATACAGGCCACCAGCACGTGCACCCCGGCTCTCCGGCATTCCTCTATCAGATGGCTGACCAAAGCCCTTCCGATACCTTTCCCACGTGCCGACACATCCACATACACCGCCGTCTCCCAAGTGTACCCGGATGCCGCCCGTTCCTTCCACTGATGGGCATAGCAATAGCCCAGCACCCGCCCGTCGTCCTCATAGACCCAATACGGATAGCCGGCGGACAATTCGTCAATGCGTTGCCGCATCTCCTGTAGCGTCACCGGCTCTATCTCAAACGTGACCACACTCTTTCGCACATACTCATTGTAGATGTCCGCTATGGCCTGCGCATCCTCCACCGTAACTTTACGTATCATAATGGCAGCAAAGGTACGGAATAAATTCATTTGGCAGATGAGGCACGCAATGTTTTTACTATAGATAGCTGTGGCCGTAAAGGCCACCACAAGAGGCAAAACAATGAGCAGCAACAAAAGGCATAATCACAAGATTGACAAAATCAAGTAACGAAAAAGCGAAGTTTCTTGTTATCAGCATTTGAACGATGTCCCCCTATTATGCCTTAACAACATTATGACAATCCTATATAAAAAAGAAGGTTGTCTCACGACAACCAATCTTCCATTAACCTTAAATCTAATACCATGAAAAACTGATGCAAAAGTACAGACATTTCCGGTATCTTGCAAACATATTTACCGGTTTGCTTGGCAAAAAGCCCTTTTTATTGATTTATATCAATTCATCGAACTCCGTTAAAACAAATTCCCATAATTCAACATTTCTTATACTCATTTGATTTGGAAGTAAAAACAAAAGCATCTATCTTTGCTATGAAAATATTTACCAACCATCTAACGACAAAACAGACTATGGAAAAGAAGACTAAGTACAGCGGCACACAGACCGAGAAGAATCTGTTGGCAGCCTTGGCCGGTGAGAGCGAGGCACGTAACAAGTACACTTATTTCGCAAGTCGAGCCAAGAAGGACGGTTTCGAGCAGATTGCCGATTTGTTTCTGGCAACGGCAAACAACGAGAAAGAACACGCCAAACTATGGTTTAAGGAATTGTACGGCATCGGAACTACCGCCGAGAATCTGGCAGCTGCCGCCGAAGGCGAGAACTATGAGTGGACAGAGATGTATGATGGTTTCGCCAAGACGGCCGAGAAAGAAGGTTTTACAGAGTTGGCCCATAAGTTCCGTATGGTAGCTGCCATCGAAAAGCGCCACGAAGAACGCTATCGTGCTCTGCTTCACAACGTGGAGGCCCAGGAGGTGTTCCGCAAGAGTGAAGTAAAGATATGGGAGTGCCGCAACTGCGGACATATCATCGTGGGCACAGAGGCTCCCGAAATATGCCCCACCTGCAATCATCCCCAAAGCTACTTCGAGTTGTTGGCAGACAACTATTGATTCATACTTTTATTCATCCCTTATCGGCCATCAGGATTTTCCGCTGCACATGACGGTAAATTCCTGATGGTCGATAATTTTGATATCTCTTTGTCCAATATTCTACATACGCGTCAGATAATTGCAAACGGCCTACGGCCCACGCGAAATTTACAGGCACGGGGATGGGACCTTTTCTTTGTATTTTTTATAGTAAAAATATAGAGGCATACGCTCTGTAAATGCCTACCGTCAGAAAGAATGCCTACAGAAAAACATGACAAGAGCCGGGAAAAAAGGCTAGAGAGGTTATGCTCCGAGGCACCGTCGGAGCTCTTAACCAGTTGGCTTTGAAAGGACTTACATATTGAAAATTTCTTCTTGAAACATTCATTTACAGAACCTCAGGAAAGATTATCATATGATTCGATAGCAACAATTCCGACAAGATGTAACTCTTAAATACCGTTAATTTTAACGGTCCTCAATTATATTCTTTGCATTTAGGAAAAAAATACTTTGTACATTTGCAGAATAAGATATACGGTTGAATCTGCAACAAGTAGAGAAAACAACACAGGAACACGTATTCACTCCTGAGTCCCCCTTAAAGAGGAAATTTGACAGAATACATCAGTTTAACAAAAACATCAGGAATTAAGAAACAGACATTAAAGACGCAAAGAAACGCATTGGGGTTATTAGCCTAAGCTATCTCCCCTCAGAGAACAAATGAGGTATATGCCTCTGTACATTAACTCGGCGTTTCCGTTCTGACTACTTGAAAAGGACATATTATAAAATATTGGGCTTTTAGCTCTTGTTCTCACTTCATTGAATACCGCCAAAAATTCATCATTCGGGAACAAGCAGACTGAAGGTTCACGCATATGGGCGTGGACTGTTCTGTGCTTGTAGAATGATAAGGTCACTTGGCGGTAACCTAATGAAGTAACAAGCTGAAGAATGGTTCTACGCCTTTTTTATTGATAGCTAATCAAATGAAAAAATTTTTTAATCGACTAACGATAAAGATGGCTTTATTCGTGGTCTTGTCGGGTAGCGTTGCAACAAGTTGTTCCGCCTATCCAAACAATGCAAGCAAACATGATAATACGACAACTGCAAAGGATTCCGTAATGCTCAAGGCATTGGGCGACAGCATTTATACCGTTCTTACCGAGGCAAAGACGGTATCAGCGTCTTTGAAGTTGAAAACCAAGGACAACAATAATGATTCCATTGTTAATGTCAAAGTGTCGAAAAAAGACAAATACGTATTGGATTTCATTCTTTCCGCCCCATCCAACTATGTGAGCGATGACACCGTATATGGCAAATATGTTCCAAATTTCAGTCTCACATTCAATGCTGCTAAAGGTCAGTCATGTATTGCAAATTTCGACTTCGGATTGGGCAAGTGGAATATATGTGATGCAAAAGGGAAAGAGATTGTAAGATACGACCTGCCTACTACAGATGTGTTGAGGCTGGCTAACCAGTTATTCCCGGAGTACAAATATTATAATGAATTATTAAACCTGCCAAGAAAATGAAAAAGCTGTTCCTCTCCATGACAATGGGGTTATTTACTATAGTATCTAACGCCCAGACAATCCATTGGCTTACCTTCATTGATACAGAAGATGCCCATGTCGGCAAGCTTGATGTGACAGGCAGGAATGTGCTTTACAGCCGTTTTGTCAATGTGATTAATGCAGCGTTGCACGATGCCGGATACAAATCAGACATTCATGACATTTATGACTCTGCCCTCTCGCCGGAAAAGTGCAAGTCAGAGGTATTGAATTTGAGATGTGATGATAATGACATCATCGTTTTCTACTACATTGGTCACGGAACACATGCCGCATCCGAAAACAACTCATATCCGCAAATGCTTTTGGGATGTGACTTCTCAGAGGAACATAAATTCATACCATTAAAGTGGGTACACGACGAACTGAAGACGAAGGGCGCAAGACTAACCGCCACCATCGGCATGTGTTGCAATGTTGTTCAGACAGCAAGTGCAAAACGAGCACCTACCTTCTCTGTGAATTATGGAAATGTAGAATTGACAGAAAGCGAAAGAACAGCAATTCAGAAAATGTTCCTTGGCTATCGTGGTGATTTTCTCCTTTCATCCGCTTCTGTAGGCCAGTCTTCAATAGGTGGAGAAACACCATTAGGCGCAATGGATTTATTTACAGCTGTTCTTGTAACGTTGTTCGAGGATATGTCGTATGATGGAGTACTTGATTGGAATGGTCTGTTTACAGAAGTAAAAAATGTTGTTCACGGGTGCAGCAATGGCAAGCAGACTCCATTTTGGGACAATAATTTACAGCCGGCAAATACGCCTCAACCAGGAGCAATCCAAAAGCCTGTGGAGAAGATACCGACTGGCAACAATTCCAATCCAAGCCCTAAATCCAATTCTCAGTTAAATCTTAATGATAAGATGGCCGTGGTCAACTACCTGACATCTTACTTTGATTGCATTATTGACAAGCGAAACAGCATTTCAAAGAGAGAGAATGCAGCCAGTGAGTTAAGACGAATATTCACAACCGATGCTGTTGTTAAGTTCTTGCCGCAAGACGGTAATACCGTGATTGACAAGGAAAACATAGATGATTTTCTTGAAAGGATATCGGGAAGCAGATTATTGGAAAAGATTGCCCCCATATCATACAGAGTGAATGGAAACAAAATCTCACAAATCAGCATAAGGGAATGCTATAATAAATAAAAAACATGAAATCATTATATAAAATAGTATTAGTTGTTGTCTTATCGGCATTTGCCACAACTTCATATGCGCAACAAGACATAGAAGAGATGATTAAATATCGTGCCGCAGAGAAAGTCAAACAAATGTGCGATTACATAGAATTTATGGCCAATCCGCAAAATGGCACAGAGGTAAGGACAAGATACAAAGGTAAGGCGGTTCGCTTGTTCATTGCCAATTGTGAACCATACGAAGAAGATGGCATCCAGAAGAAAGGCGTGGAAATGGAAATTACATCCACATATAGAACCAAGCCAAGACGTCGTTTGATGAAGGACTATTTCACAGGACTTTTGAATATGAGATATTCAAAAGTAGAAATTAAATCCTCTGACATTCACGACATACAGGTGAGCGAATTGAGACAGATTGATGAGAACATCTTTGTATGTACGGCGGTATTTGTTCAGGTTTTTGTCGGCCACAAAGACGGCAAACCCGTTTATTCTGACAGAACGAAGAAAAGCGTGAAATGCTATGTGTATCGAGAAGAAACAATGGATGGCGAAGAGTACATCGTCAAACTTGGAGATACAAAGGCATTAGATACAAAAAGACTTTAGTTATGAGTTACAAACAATCACTATTTGCAATGCTCCTGACCATTTCAGGAGTATTGCAAAGCAATGCCCAGATAACCTCTTTCCTCAACGAGGAACAATTTCGTGCAAGTATCAATCTCGTAGATGATTTCATTGCTCGTTTCAATGGAGAGAAAGACAAACCCGGAACGAACAAGCAAGACAAAGACTACGAAACCAACAGAATCCTATATCTTTTCAATGGGAAAATGTTCAAATCTTTTGAGGATCCGATGTTCTTGGAAGCAAAGAACTTTGCGGATTCCGTAGTCAAGAATAAAACAAAAGTATCATATAATGATACTACATGGGTGGCCAAGGCAGAATGTTGCGGCAGACTTAAAGGCAAGGAAATAGGTTTTACTCTCTATCTCACAGTTGAAAAGAGAACGGAAGAGATGTATAAATGGGTCATAACGAAGGCATCAGGAGATGCTTTCAAACTCAAACCTGCCCGAAAAGCAACCAAGGCGATGCTTATGCCAGATGATCATGAGACCAACTTTATGTCGTTGAACAGGATAACGACAGAGAGGGACGATTACATAACCTATTATGCCAGCAAACATTTCGTTGTTGACGAAACTTCTGTTTTCTTTTCGCTGGTTTACAGCGGTCAGTTGGATATAGAATATGTTTCAGATTTACAATTTGTTTTCCTGCAAGTTCCCGGATACAAGTTTTCCATTAAGCATTTTGAACGCGAAACAAACAATGCTGGATGGCTTATCAATTCATTTGAAAAGTTCAGCGACAAGGAGAAGAAAGAATATTTAAACTATATTTTTATATAGAAGACATGACAAGAATTAAAACAATATTTTGCTCTATCATATTGGTAACAATGGGCACACACTTGTCAGCACAGGAATACGCCATGACCCAAGTGTCACAATTTGTCAATTGCCTGTCCAAATGGGCATCAACCCAATGTGCAGAATATCGGTTTCAAGCAGAAGAATTGTGTAATGGCACCAAGAAAGCTATCGTGTGTGACGAGTTTTCACATATCATAAATAAAAAGGATAATCCCAATGCGCCACGTCAAAAAAGTTATGAACTTGAAACATATTTCAACAACATTGAGAAACAGGTGAACAAAGGCATCATTAATATTGCATATTCCAACATTAAAAAGGTGTCGAAAAGCGAACTTGCTTTTAGTGGCAATATAAGCGATAAGGATTTGCGACTCACAGAATTTTATTCATGCAAAATAAAAGTGACAGGAGATATCCAGCATGAGGCCTATGAGTTGTTCTATGTCTATAAGAACAAAATAGCAAAAATTGGTGCATATGAGAAGAAAAAAGAGAAAATTGTAGTTGACTTCGATGACTTCCTTAATAATTATGAGGGCATCGGCTTCTCATATAATTACGGGAAACATTTTCCCATAGGCGGATCGTTAAACTACTCGTTTGAAGATGCACCGTTTATGCTGAGTGCCGACTTTGGAGTAAACCTTGACGGTGACAAATATATCATAGATAAGGTGGAAATGAAAGACATCGTGAATTACGACAGAACCAAAAAGACCCTTGATCCCAAGTTCTTCCTGGCTGTAACGCCACAATTTTATATGAGGTATTTCGCTTTGGGCTGTGGTGTGGGATTTTTATGGATGGATGGCAATGAGGATACTGCGAATTATTCTTATGCAACCAGTAGTACTGGCTCTTCTTCAGTTACTGTTAGCGGAGGATATACTACAGACGATAATTCCGCAATATTGATAAAGCCTATGATACGCCCTGTTGCGAAAGCATTCATACCATTGGGGTCTAACGATTTATTCTTATCAGTAAGTGTAGGCTATGATATGATTTTTGGATACAAGGAGAAAAACGGTATTAACTTTGGACTTGGTCTCCAGTGGAAGTTATAAACAAAGCCATAATGAATATGAAAACAATATACGAAATAATGGAAAAGCATCTCATCTGCACTATGATGTTGCTTATGAGTTTTGCCGTTTCGTCTTGCAAGGATGACAATGTCGGTGAGTTCGTTCTTACGGGAAATATAGAACATCTTATACCAGAAGGAACCTATAGTGTAAAGAAAACGGTGACAAGCGATGGACAATACATTACATTCACACCAAGCCTCAACTCCAACTTTGAATATTGGGGACTGACCTTAAAGCAGGTGGATTATTACATTGATGATACACTATACAGGTCTGAGAAAAATTCTCCCTGGGAAATAATGATTAACAAAGATGATATGGAAAAAGGCAATCATAAACTGAGAGCCGAAATGAGAATCGTAGGCCAAGCCTGTGATGATGTTACTTTGGTAAAGGAAGATGTATTCAACATACCTAACAACGGTGGAATTACAGAATGTCATGGGGATTTCTATATCGACTACAACTATATAACAAAAGGTGAAGAGCTTGTAATAACACCGGAGCTCGTTGCAAACCGCTCTACCGAGGGATGTGAATTTGATGAAGTCAAGTACTATTGGGACGGGAAATTAATCGCGACTTATACATCATCACCATATACACTCCGATATAAAGTGGATGAAGGAATCGGAACCACTCATCAGGTAAGCGTAAACATAACCTATCATGATGTTTTCTCAAAGAATTTGTCATATAGCTGGCTTTACACCAATTACAAGATTTATTCTTCAGATGATTATTTCTTCTCCTGGAAGCTTAAGTCTGGTCGTAACGACTATAAGAATGGCGAGACTATTTCATTGGTAGCCAAACTATACAAAGGTGCAAATATAAAGAAAGATTTTGAAGTCGAATTCTATTTAGATAATGTGTTTATCGGCAGGTCATTGTCATTCCCTTACACACTGGATTATAAATTGTCTCATTTATCAAAAGGTTCTCATGAGATAAAAGGTAAATTTATTACCAAAGACGGCAGTGGGTCATCGAGCCAGACAAACGGAAAGATGATTATAATAACAGAATAGGTGTAAAATTCCATTATCCCTTGTTATGTAGGGCAGGACTGCAACAGGAACAAGGAAATATGCCCCACCAGCAATCATCCCCAAAGCTACTTCGAGCTGTTGGCAGACAATTATTAACTTACAGCAGTCTTTACGTTATAAAGCCCCAAATAGTCGCAATGATTATTTGGGGCTTACCATATTCTAATACTTCTATTCTAGATAATGCCTTTTCATATCTATCTGTCATTTTTCTGATAAAAAAAGTATACCTTTGCAAACAGGAACAAACATTCCTCCCTAAAAACAAACCGAATATAACCATTATTTACTATCAAATGAAACAATTTTTCAAAGGTATCGCATGTATGCTGTTATGCCTGAGTGGCATGCCCATGCAGACCCATGCTGCCGCAGAGGCAGACAAGCCCGTAAAAGTGTTTGCACACCCCGACCGCATCCGTTATGACGGTTCCTGCATGACCATCGACGGGAAAGACGTGTTCATCTACAGTGCCGCATTCCACTATTTCCGCTGCCCCGAGGAGCTGTGGAGAGACCGTTTCCGGAAAATCAAGGAGGCTGGCTTCAACACCGTGGAGACCTATGTACCCTGGAACTGGCACGAGCGAACCATGCCCCGCAACCTGAACGACAATTCCCATTTCAACTTTGCCGACCTGCGCCGTTGGCTGAAGATGGCTCAGGAGGAGTTCGGCCTCTACACCATCGTACGCCCCGGCCCCTTCATCTGCGCCGAATATTCCGGCGGTGCCTATCCCCGTTGGCTGGCCAGGTTCCGCCCCGAGGGGTACGAGGATTTCTGGCTGCGCAGTGCCGATGAGCAACATATCCGATGGTCACAGCACTGGTTCGATGCCGTGTGCAAGGAGCTGGTGGACGAGCAGGTGACCCGCAAGCCACAGGGCGAAAAGGGCATCATCCTCATTCAGATTGAGAACGAATACAACCATCACGGGTGCGCCGGCAAGGAGAACCTGTTGCGTGCCCTGTACCGATCTGTGCGCAAGAGCGGTATGGACATCCCCGTGTTCACCTGCCTCACCAATGAATGCCGCGCCAGCAACGACAAGGAACTGTCGCAGGTGTTTGACAGCGACAACTACTACGTAGGTCTGAACTCGGCCCCCGACTGTGCCCACCGCATGGCCGACCTCCGTCGCCGCCAGCCCGACGCTCCCGGCATGGTCACGGAGCTGCAGGGCGGATGGTTCTCGCTGGTCACAGGCGGATTGAGCGAAGACAACTATTCCGACGCACGCCACTTCAAGGCCGTGGGCCTGATGTCCATGCTGGGCGGTGCCACATCCATCAACTACTACATGTTCTTCGGTGGCACCCACCTGGCCGGCTGGGGTGCACGCGGAATGACCACCAGCTATGACTACAATGCCGCCATCCGCGAAAACGGTGCCGTGGGAGAGAAATACATGGAAGCGAAAGCCCTGGGCGAGTTTCTGAACGTCTACGGCCACAAGCTGTCGCGTGCCGAGGGCGGTCCCTGCGTACTGGAGGATGCGCCCAAGAACCTCTTCGGCGGTGTGCGTGTATCTGTGGACGGCACACGCTTCGTCTTCCTGCACAACACCGACGACAAGCAGCCCATGAAGGGCACCGTGCGCGTGGTTCCAGGCAAGATGCAGCGCCCCTTGGAACCCATGTACAACATCAACCAGCATGGCGAAAAAGTGCTGATAAAGTCTTCGGCCAAGGAAGATGAGGATTCGCTGGCCATGCCCGCCATCGAGGTGAGCTATGACCTGCCCGCCCTGGGCTCTCAAGTGTTGGTCATTCCCGCAGATGCCCAGCCGGAACAAGGCGAATGGTGGCCCAGAAAGCAGGAAGCCGTCCGTCGCCCCGCCACGTTGCCCGCTCCCGTGCGCATAGCCACGGCACAGAAAAAGGAGGATGCCTATGACCGGGCCGACTGGAAATCTCTGCCCCGACTGGTTTCCCTGCCCGACATGGACATCAACGACTTCCGCTACAGCCTCTACCATAGCCGGGTACGCCTCACGGCCCGGCAAGCCCGTGACGAGAGATTTCTCCTGTTCAACATGTACACACGCGACATCGTATCGGTGATTGTCAACGGGAAACCCGCCAAGCGCCTGTTCCCCGATTATGCCGACGCACAGAGCTGGACCACACGCGATTGCTTCTCACGCATCCGCCCTGATGAATATGACAACCGCTTCGATGTGAGCGGACTGCTGAAGAAGGGTGACAACGAGATTGTCGTTGCCTACGAAAATCTGGGTCATGCCCACGGCTACTTCCCCATGGAGGAACTGTCAGGCATCCGCGAAGCCGGCCTCTCGGTGAGCGAGTCCGCCATGAGCCACCCCCTGGAATGGGAGCTTGCCGCCGATGCCGCCGGCGTGACGGAGGGATGGAACCTGCCCGGTTTCAACCCGAAGAAATGGGAACAGATAAGCCTGGACACCACATGCAAGATAGAACGCAAGGGCAACGGCATACAGCCCAAGGGCACACAAGACGGTCTGTTCACCTGGTATCGCGTGGAATTTGGACTGCCCGCCCAGGAGGCCGGTGTATGGATACCCTGGATGGCCCGCATCAACGCATCGGGCAACGGATACATGTGGCTCAACGGCCACAACATCGGTCGCCACTGGGAGGCCGGTCCGCAGCGCGAGTTCTTCCTGCCCGAATGCTGGTTGAAGTTCGGCGGCGAGAAAAACGTGCTGGTGATGGGTCTGCGTCAGACGGCCAACGGCGCCGTGCTCAACGCCATGGAGATTGCTCCTTATCCTGATGCCGCTGAAATAAGAACGAAGTAAGTGTTTTTTCTTAGATGGGAAAGGGGGCCATACCCGCAAGGGTACGGCTCCCTTTCTGTAATGTATCGGTGAAAACAAGTCGCGATGCGGTTACATCCGGATTCAAGGCGATACTAATATGGCAGGCTCGTTCGCGCCACAGCCAGCGTGAGGATACTGAAACGAACATCAGGGTTTTCCTTCAAGATGGCTGTGGCCAAGGAGAGAAGCGTTGAACCGGTGGTCAGCACATCATCCACCAGCAACAAGTGTTTCGCCTCTGTTTTCCTCGAACGAAACGCGGCCTCCACATTCTTCTGCCTGTCGGCAGAGTCTCGATGAGTCTGCGTTCCGGTGAAACGATGGCGGCGAACCAATCCCGACATCATGGGGATGCCCGTGACGCGACTGACGCCCCGGGCCAGCATGGCGCTCTGATTATATCCCCGTTGCCACCAACGTCGCCAATGAAGCGGAGTGGGTACGACACCGTCTACACCTTGGAAGAAACCTTTAGAAAGGAGCTGCACAGCCATCGCCTCACCCATCACCTCGCCGATATGGCAAAGATGGCCATACTTCAACTTCATCAACAACGGAAAGCTGAGTGATTCGCGGCTGTAATAAACATGGGAATAAGCGGCCTCCACAGGCAGACGCCCCCAAAAGAGACGGGCAACGACGTTGTCATACACATCGGAGATATGGGTATAGGGCAGCAACAGCAAACATCGCGCACACAACAATGTTTCGCCCGCGCTCAGTGTCCGGTTGCAACAGGGACAAAGGCGCGGGACAAACAAATCGAGCGTCGCGGCCGCATAACGCCGTAGGAAAGAGGAACCATGCGGCATTGTGGCACGCTTAGAAGTGGCTGCTGCCGTCGAAACAATGGGTGCAAAGCTTTTCTTTGGGCAATCCGATTGCCTTCACCAAGTCCTCCAACTTGGCAAAACGAAGGGTGGTCAGGCCCAAACGGCTGCGAATCTCATCCACCATTCTGTTATATTGTGGCGAACCGGTCCGGGCATACAACTCGAGATTCTTGTCGGAATCGCCCTCCAAGTCGGCAATGATACGGCGGGAAATCAATTCCATGTCGCTCTTGCTGCTTGAGAAATTGATGAAAGGACAGCCATAAATCAGCGGGGGACATGCGATGCGCATGTGCACCTCCTTGGCTCCCCCCTCAAACAGCACCTTCACATTATCGCGCAACTGCGTGCCTCGCACAATGCTGTCATCGCAGAACAGCAGACGCTTGTCGCGAAGCATGGCCCGATTGGGTATCAATTTCATCTTGGCCACCAACGAGCGCATCTCCTGATTGGCGGGGGTGAAACTGCGGGGCCACGTGGGTGTGTACTTGGAAATGGCACGCATATAAGGTTTTTTCATTCCTTCGGCATAACCTAAGGCCATACCCACGCCACTGTCGGGAATACCGCATACGCTGTCAACTTCAGTGTCGTCGGCCTCACCCATCAGGCGACCGCTCTCAAAACGCACCTGCTCCACGTTGCGGTCCTCATAGTTACTGGTGGGAAAACCATAGTAAACCCACAAGAAAGAACACACCTGCATCTCCTGATTGGCGGGACGAAGAATCTGCTCTCCCGTAGCATCGAACTTCACGATTTCGCCGGGACCAAGGAAACGTTCGGTCTGATAGCCCAAATTGGCAAAAGCGCTATCCTCGCTGGTGGCGGCAATGGCGCCGTCTTTTCTTCCCAGAACGATGGGTGTACGCCCCCACTGGTCCCGCGCCGCGATGATGCCGTCATCGGTAAGAATGAGCATGCTTACCGAACCTTTCACATGACGGAAAACATTCTCGATACCTTCCCGGAAAGTTTTACCCTGAATAATCAGCAATGCTATCAGTTCAGTCTGGTTGATTCCCTGTCCGGAAAGTTCGGCAAAATGCTGGTTCTTGCTTAAAATCTGTTCGGCAAGCTCCTGCAGATTGACAATCTTGGCCACGGTGGTGATAGAGAAACGGCCTAAATGACTGCTTATGACAAGAGGCTGGGAGTCGGTATCGCTAATCACACCTATGGCCGACTGCGAGCCGCTGAACTTAACCAATTCCGGCTCGAACTTCGTGCGGAAATAAGAATTCTCCAAATTGTGGATGGAACGAATAAAGACTTTCTTTTCAGCATTATAACTGACAATGCCTCCGCGTCGGGTACCCATGTGTGAATTATAGTCGGTGCCATAAAAGACATCCGCCACACAACTTTGCTGACTAACTACGCCAAAAAAACCTCCCATAAGATAACAGAATATGCTTTTGTTTTCGCTCCGCAAAGGTACGAAAATTCACTTTAAAAGCGCACATAACCCTATAAAAAACGTCTGTGCAGGAATCGGATTTCCCACACAGACGCTCTTATTTTTCTGATAACCTGTGGACGTTATTCCTCCATCAGCCGACGAAAGAAGTCGTCCAAATCCTTTTCAAAGCCATCTAACAACCTGCCGGACAATATCATGGTTTCGTCGTCCACCAAGTAGATGTCGCGAAGGGTCTCATGATCCTCATCCACCAACACGAAACAGAACGGGTGCATAACGGGCATTTTTTCTATCACGTCCCGGCGCAGGTGCTCCAGACATTGGCGTATCTGCTCGGCGGCAGAGTCGTAGAAACCCTCGTCATGACCTATCCATTGTTCCACGACGCAACGCGTCAGTTCTTCGTCATCGTCATTGAACACCAGCAGTTCTCCTGACTCGGGCTTCACCTGAAGATGAATGTCCGTAAGCACGGGAACTTCTGCCGAGGAGAATTTGTCGGCCACTTTGCGAATGACTCTTTCTATTTGCTGAATGGTTTGCGCTGTCAGATTCATGGCTTTATATTATCTTTATACAAGGTGTTATCTGTTTACAGGTTCTGGCCGTGACAATTCTTAAACTTCTTACCACTGCCACAAGGACAAGGCTCGTTGCGTCCGGGCAATTTCTGAGCCTGCGCGGGCATTGCCGGACGTGCCTCTCGCGTATCTCGGCTGGCGGCTTCCTTCTGAGCGGGGTCGGTGGTATCCACGCGACTCTCGGTGTACTGAGGCTGGGGAGTGGGCACCTCACGTTGGCGGGGAGCCTGAGGTGCCTCCAACTCGGGCACCTGACCACGCATGAGCACACTGATGGTGCGATTGTTAATCTTATCCACCATGTCGTCAAACAACTTCACGCTCTCCAACTTGAAAATCAAAAGAGGATCTTTCTGCTCATAGCTGGCATTCTGCACCGAATGCTTCAGTTCATCCAGCAGACGAAGGTTCTCTTTCCAGGCCTCATCGATGGTGTGCAACAGGATGGTCTTCTCGAAGGCCACCACCACGTTCTGCCCTTCAGTGTCGAAAATATCCTGTGTGTTGACCATGATACGGTACATGTTGCGGCCATCCACGATGGGCACTCCAATCTTTTCATAGATTTGTGCGTCGGGCATCTCGGAAATTTTCTTCAAAAGCTGATAGATATCGTTGGCTATCATCGTTGTCTTCTGCTTGAAGCGCTCCATCACACGAACATAAACCTCCTCTGTGATGGCTTCCATCTTGCCGGACTCCAACTTCTCCTGCGTGAGCGGGAATTCCATGGCAAAGAGCTGAAGGAAGCCTTCCTTGCAAGCCTGATAGTCTCGATTGGCAAGAATGGTGGCCACGCGATTCCAAATCATGTCGGCGATGTCCATACCGATGCGCTCACCCATCAGGGCATGACGACGCTTTTCATAGATAACGGTACGCTGACGATTCATCACATCATCATATTCCAACAGACGCTTGCGAACGCCAAAGTGATTCTCCTCCACCTTCTTTTGGGCACGCTCGATACTGTTTGAAATCATATTATGCTCAATCATCTCGCCATCCTTGAAGCCCAACCGGTCCATCACGCGGGCGATGCGCTCACTGGCAAACAGACGCATCAATTTATCTTCCAAAGAAACGAAGAACACACTGCTGCCGGGATCACCCTGACGACCGGAACGTCCGCGCAACTGGCGGTCCACACGACGGCTCTCGTGCCGTTCCGTTCCGATGATGGCCAAGCCGCCGGCAGCCTTCACTGCATCGGACAACTTGATATCGGTACCACGACCGGCCATGTTGGTGGCTATGGTCACCGCACCCAGCATACCTTGTTTCTCCACCCGGTTACCCTGTTCGTCCTCCACGAAATATGTGCCCATGGAACTTTGACCGGCCAACGCCACGATGTCGGCCTCCTTCTGGTGAAGCTTGGCATTCAACACTTGGTGAGGAATCTTGCGCATCGACAGCATCTTGGAGAGCATCTCGCTAATCTCCACGCTGGTGGTGCCCACCAAGACGGGACGACCGCTGTTGCGCATCTTCTCCACTTCCTGTATCACAGCCTTATACTTCTCGCGCTGGGTCTTATACACGCGGTCATTCATGTCCACACGGGCAATGGGACGGTTGGTGGGAATCTCCACCACATCCAATTTATAAATGTCCCAGAACTCGCCGGCCTCGGTAATAGCCGTACCGGTCATACCCGAGAGCTTGTGGTACATGCGGAAATAGTTCTGCAGTGTGATCGTGGCAAATGTTTGTGTGGCAGCCTGCACCTTCACATGCTCCTTGGCCTCCACGGCCTGGTGCAAGCCATCGCTCCATCGTCTGCCCTCCATGATACGGCCGGTCTGCTCATCCACGATTTTCACCTCACCGTCCATAATCACGTATTCCTCGTTGAGGTTGAACATGGCATAAGCCTTGAGCAACTGCTGTAACGTATGCACACGCTCGCTCTTGACGGCATATTCCGTGAAGAGTTTGTCTTTCTTTTCCAGACGCTCCTCCTCACTCATCTCGGCACCCTCGATTTCGCTCATCAGGGCCGTGATGTCGGGCAGGATAAACAAATGGGAATCATTCACCTGCGATGCCAGCCATTCGTTACCTTTGTCGGTGAGGTCAACGCTGTTTTGCTTCTCCTCCACCACGAAATAAAGGGGAGCGACAGCTTCGGGCATACGCCTGTTGTTGTTCTCCATATAAATTTCCTCCGTCTTCAGCATACCGGCCTTGATTCCCGGTTCAGAGAGGAACTTAATCAAAGGTTTGTTCTTTGGCAAGGCTTTATGGCTGCGATAGAGAGCAAGAAAACCTTTCTCCAGCAGTTCTTTGTCTCCGCTCTCGGTGGCGGCTGCAATCTGCTGTTTCGCTTCGGCGAGCAATTGAGTGGCCAACTGGCGCTGCACACCCACAAGTTTCTCTACCAAGGGCTGGTATTCCTCGAACTGCTGCACATCACCCTTGGGAACAGGTCCGGATATGATAAGAGGTGTGCGGGCATCGTCGATGAGCACGGAATCCACCTCATCCACGATGGCATAGTTATGAGCACGCTGCACCAAGTCCTGAGGATCGGTAGCCATGTTGTCGCGCAGGTAGTCAAAGCCGAACTCATTGTTCGTACCGAAGGTGATGTCGGCCAGATAAGCCTGGCGACGCTCGTCGCTGTTGGGACGGTGCTTGTCAATACAATCCACGCTAAGGCCATGGAACATGTAGAGGGGACCCATCCACTCGGAGTCACGTTTGGCCAGGTAGTCGTTCACCGTCACCACATGAACACCATTGCCGGTAAGAGCATTCAGGAAAACACTCAATGTGGCAACCAGTGTCTTACCCTCACCCGTAGCCATCTCGGCAATCTTACCCTGATGCAGCACGGTACCGCCAAAAAGCTGGACATCATAATGCACCATGTTCCACTGCATATCATTGCCTCCGGCTACCCAATGGTTGTGGTAGACAGCCTTGTCGCCGTCAATGTCAACAAAATCGTGCGAGGCAGCCAGATTGCGATCGAAGTCATTGGCAGTCACCACCACATCACCTTGCTTCGTGAAACGCTCGGCTGTACTCTTCACGATGGCGAAAGCCACGGGGCGCACCTCGTCAAGTGCTTTCTCCAGCACCTCCAGCACATCCTTCTCCAATTTGTCCACCTGAGCAAACAAAGGAGCACGGTCCTGCAATTCCGTCTGCTCAATCTTGGCCTTAATATCGGCAATCTGTTGTCTCAACTCGGCGGGAGCCTCCTGAACTTGTTTGCGGATGGCAGCCGAACGCTGGCGCAACTCATCATTACTCAGAGCTTGTATTTCGGGATAAACGGCTTTCACCTCCTCCACCAAAGGCTGAATGGCCTTCATATCACGAGAGGCTTTGTTACCGAATATCGAACTCAGAAAATTTATAAAACTCATATTTTGTCTTGTATTATCTTTGTTATAATAAAATGGTATAAAGATTAGTCGTTTGTCAATGTGAGGGGCGATGCGCCACATGCATTCGGTGCCCGTATACGCATGTGGGCTCCCAAGGTGGGTGCCAACCGATCAATCTCTACAGGAGTGTTTATGATTTGCCTGTCAACCCCTGTTCCCATGAAGATGAGGGGAAAGGCCAAGAAAGACTCACGCTGCAACGTGCGTTCGCCTGTGGTCTCATTTATCAGATGCCATCCCGATGCCACCTCAACGATGATATCACCTGAGCGGGAAAGGTTAAACGCATTACGCAACCTCTCCATCTGGGCAGAGGAGCCTCTTTGCAACAACTGTTGCGAGGTGTAGACATCACGCACGCCACTGAGCCGGCTCAAGAAGGCCGCACTGCGATCCATCAAATCGTTCAGGTTGATGGCCTTCTGTTCCACCTGCTTCAGGTTGAGGTAAATCTGGTTACCCAAGCATGTCTCAACGTACTGCCCCTGTCCGTAGACAGCCGTGAGATACATGTTCAGCAGCATCTGTGCACGAGTGATATTGAACTCACCCGACGGGATACGATATTTCGACAGGTCGGCATCCTGCTGGTCGGCATCGGCATATCCGGTGCCCGTGACCACAAACAGCACACGGTCCTTGCCCACCTTTTCTTCCACACTTTGAATAAGCAAGGCCAACTGCTCGTCCAGACGCACATAAGTGTCCTGCAGTTCCATGGGCGCCCTGTTCATTGCCTGATGGTCATAGTTGCCCGCATAATAGGTGATGCTGAGGAAATCGCTGACAGCATCGTTGCCCATCAGGGTGTTGGCCAACACGTGCCTGGCGAAACGCGTCACCTCTTCATTCACCAAAGCGCTGGCTTTAAACAAGCGGAAACAACGGTCGCCCTTAAACTTATGGCTGAAAGGTTTGTGTGCGCCGCCACTCAGAAAATAATCGTACTGACCCGTCAAGTCGCCGGATGGTGTCCACTGAAGTTTTCCGATGTTATCCGAGAGCCGATAAGTGCTTTCATAATAAGAAAGCCACGCAGGCGCAGGGCCGTAATAGCTTGACGTGCTCCATGCGCCCGTATCGTCGTTGATCCAAAAACCGCCGTCGGCAGCATGGCCGGCGCTCAGCACGGCAGCATCACGATTGGGCGCTATGGCATAGACCAAGGCCTTGCCCCCCGTGCCCACTTTCAGTTCATCGCTGATAGTGCTCACGCTCAGGTTGGCCGCTGAGCTCTGTTCCGTCGTCTGCACACCCTGACATTGCCGGTCATCGACGCAGAAGACGGGCTGCAAGGTCTGACGGTCGAGCCATCGTTGCCCCACAACGCCATGCTCGTAAGGCGAGGTGCCGGTCATCAGGGTGGCCACAGCACTGGCCCGGTCAGGATTCAGAAAAGGATATTCGGCTTGGGTGTAGACACGTCCGTCGGTCATAAGCCGCACGAAACCGCCCGGACCGTAGAGGGGCATGAATGCCTGCAAACAATCATTACGCAGCTGATCGATAACCACATTGACCACCAGCCGTGGCACTTGTGGTGCCACCTGCCCGTTCATCTCCATCACGGCCAGCAAGGCCACGAGGGAAGTCAGGAATCGGTGTCGGTTAGATGTCATGCCGCGTGTGTTCTGTATGTGTTAATCCAATGGCTGGCCGATCGAACGGCTATTCCGAGTGACAAAGGTACAATAATTTCCGCAAATTGCTGCCTCGTAAGCAACGAGAATATCAGGAAAAAACACAAATAAATCACATTGAGCGGATGATACAGGCATTTTCTTCGCTTTCGCGCCCGCGCAATCACCCACGGCAGGCAGAGAAGCGGCAAGGGATTAAGGAGCAGCACCTGTCCGTTGGAGCCGACCGTCGGGTGCTCGCTGAAGCAGAACATGAACAGCACGAGGCAACCGGAAAGGCCTTGAAGAAAAAAGACAAACGCATCCACAGGCCATACCACACGCCTCCGATGCCATTCCCACACAACCAGACCCAGGCACAGCAAGGCAAAAAGCCAAGCCACCAAAGCAGGACGGGGGAAAGAACAGCTTTCCGTCTGCCCTGCAGCATTCGGAGCCACCAGCACCCGCGTCTCGCTCACCAGCCTGCATTGCCGTCCATCTGTCCTAATCACGCAAGCCGTGTCCAGAAACTCAGCCAACGTATAGGGCAAGAAAGGCACAGCCTCCGGCGAAAGCAACGTGTCGCAATCGGCACCCAACAACAGATCGTTACCCAACTGCATCCATGGGCGCTCCGCCGTAAAACGATGCAACTCGCCACGATACGTACGGCACCCGGCCTCCCCCGGATATTGCACAGTGCCATCCAAAGCCTCACTTATGGCATCCAGCACACACGTGGCACAATTGTTTGTCAAATAATCATAACGATACGTACGGTTCTCCGGCTGAATATTCCATAGTAAAAAGCGCAACAACCTGTCCTCCTCGCCGCGGGTCAGGTTAAGCACCTGCTCGGTAACGCCACGCCCCTGCGACTCATAGTCGCGCAGGAAATAAGCCGTAGGCTGGGCACCCACCATGTAATCCGTTTGTCCCAGAACAAAACGCCAAAGGAAATGAGGCGAGGCGAAGTCGAACAACCCATAGTTAAACACCACATCCTCACCCGTGGAGGGGTTACAATAGCGCAAGGCCGTATGCCCGTACAAGCTGTAAGATTCGGCACCTGGCGTACAGGTAATTACGCCCAGCGAAAAAACATGTTCATGTTTTACCTCATTCATGTTCATGTTTGCATCAAAACATGAACATGTTTGTGCCGAAACATGAACATGTTTCAAAAGCACCATCACAAACATGCAATACCGCAAAAACCTTAATATTTCCAAAGTAACAGATTTTGAATGCCACAAAGTTAGTACGAATTGCCGAGATATTCAAAAAAAACATATACCTTTGTTCCCCGAAACATGAATCTGACTATCGACATCGGCAACACAAGAGCCAAGTTGACGGCCTTTGAAAACGGCAACCCCACGGAAACCGTAATCACCGACAACCAAGCGCTCCTCGGACTAAAGGACTTTGCCACGAGGCACTCCTTCAGTCGCATCATCGTGGCCAACGTGATAGACATAGCCCCGCAAGGGCGCCTGAACATCGAATCGCTGGGATTGCCCGTCCTATGGTTCGGCCCCGACACTCCCGTGCCCCTGATTCAAAACACCTACCGCACCCCCCGCACTCTGGGTGCCGACCGTCTGGCTGCCGTAGTAGGTGCCGTGACGCTGACCCCGCAACGCGACCTGCTCATCATCGATGCCGGTTCTTGTATCACCTATGATTTGGTAGACAGCCAGGGACGCTACTGGGGCGGGAACATATCACCCGGCCTGCACATGCGCCTTCAAGCCATGCACGAACACACGGGACGTCTGCCACTGGTGGAGGCGGAGGGCTGCACCCCGCCCGTAGGATACGACACCGAGACGGCCATACGCAGCGGCGCGGTACTGGGCATCCAGCACGAAGTGGCGGGCGCCATACAGGCCATGCGGCTGAAGCGACCCTCGCTCGGGGTATACCTCACGGGCGGAGACCATCTTATTTTCGATGCCTCCACCAAAAGCATCATCAAAACCGACAGCCATCTGGTGGCCAGAGGTCTCAACCGTATCATAGAGCATAACCCATGAACATAACCAAACACATACTTCTTTGGAGCCTGATGGCAACCGCCACACTGCCGGCTCTGGCACAAAGCAATGGCAGCAACTCCAGCTACAGCCGGTTCGGATTGGGCATACTCAACGACCATTCACAAGGGTTCAACCGCTCTTTGGCCGGTGTGGCACAAGGACTGGCCGACGGACAAATCGTGAACATGCAGAACCCGGCCTCCTACAGCCGCATCGACTCCATCACCTTCATCTTTGATGTGGGTATGGGTATGCAGTTCGGGCGTTTCAGCCAAAACGGCAACAACATCAACGCCCGCAACACATCTTTCGACTATGCCACGATGGGCTTCCGCCTGGCCAGAAAATTAGGCATGGCTGTCGGCTTCGTGCCCTACTCCACCATCGGCTACAACTTCGCCAGCACCGCACGCGTAGGCAACACCCCCTCGGGACAGGACATCACCACCACCACCACCTATTACGGCAACGGCGGTCTTCACCAGATGTTTCTGGGCTTGGGCTGGAATCCCTTCGCCCATCTGAGCATCGGTGTCAACGCCGGCTACATCTGGGGCAGTTACAATCATTCCCTCTCCCAGACCTATGCCGAAGGAGGAAACACCAACAGCGACTACACCAGCCAGAACTTGGCTTGGGACAGCGACATACGCACCTATAAGCTTGATTTCGGTGCACAATATCCCATCATACTCAACCCTCAGAACATGCTGACATTGGGCGCAAGCGTAGGTTTAGGCCACAAAATCGGCAGCGAGGTGACCATGATGCGCTACACAAGTGCCCGAGACACGGTGCAAGACACACGCTCCAAGGCTTTCGAGCTTCCCCTCACGTTCAGCGTAGGGGCCGCATGGCAACACAAAGGACGACTCATGCTGGCTGCCGACTATCAGCAACAGCGGTGGGAAGGCTGTCGCATTCCCGTGGCTTCCACCATCGAAAACAAGCCACAGATTGACGTGCGCACCGACCAATACCTCATCCGTCATCAAGTGAAAGTGGGAGCCGAATACCGCAAAGACCCCACGGGAACGGACAAGCGATATGCCAACAAAATCAAGTACCGCATCGGTGCGCAATACACCACCCCATACACCCGGGTAAACGGAGTGGACGGCCCCACCGAATACGGTGTGACTGCCGGTGTGGCATTGCCCGTCACTCAATCGGGACGCTCGGTGGTCAACGTTGGTATGGAGTGGATGCACCGCAAGCCGAGTGTCGGCACACAAATCACGGAAAACTATCTGATGCTCCATCTGGGTGTCACCTTCAGCGAATACTGGTTCATGAAAAGGAAGTTCAGATAATGCACCGGATTATCCCACTTTTCTCCTTATATATTATAATAAGCATAGCCACGGCTTGCACCACGCGGCAACAAAACACCGCACCCGCCGTCAACCCCAACGACTCATTGGCCTTCATGACGTCCAGAGGCATCAGCAGCCTGGTCAGTGACAGCGGAGTACTTCGCTATAAGATTGTGGCCGAACAATGGGACATCTTCAACACCACACAACCCGCAACATGGAAATTCATGCAAGGGCTGCTCATGCAACGCTTCGGGGAAGACAAACATGTTGACCTGTACGTGCAGGCCGACACCGCCTATTTCCATCGCCAGAACCTTTGGGAACTGCGCGGACGCGTGGAAGTGAGAAACATACAGGGCACGGTATTTCGCACCAACGAACTTTTCTATGATCTTCAGAAACACGAGTTCTGGAGCAACCAGTTCATGCGAATCACCACACCCGACCGTGAACTGCAGGGCACAACCTTCCGCAGCGACGAACAAATGACCAACTACTTCGTATCCAACTCTGCCGGACACGTGCCTGTGAAAGACACTCAAAGGACTGACACCACTGCCGTCCAAAAGTCCTCAGCGACATCGGCCGCACGCCCGCAAGTCGCACTCACACCTAAACAAGAAGCCCGTTTCCAATGACATCAATTATACTGACAATTACCATTCTTTTGTTTTCATCCTTCTTCTCGGGTATGGAGATTGCGTTCGTATCAAGCAGCAAACTCAGAGTTGAGATGGATAAGGCTGACAACAATCTGACGAGTCGCTTGCTGAGCGTTTTTTATGCCCATCCCAACGACTTCATCTCCACAATGCTCATCGGCAACAACATCGCGTTGGTAATCTATGGCATACTTATGGCCGGACTGATAGACACCTACATCATCCGCGACTATATCCCCAGCCAAGTGCTCACGCTGGTGGTAGAGACCCTTCTAAGCACCTTGGTGGTACTGGTGTTCGGTGAGTTTCTGCCCAAGACGCTCTTCCGCATGAATCCGAATGGCATGGTTCGGGCCTTCGCCCTGCCCACCATGCTCATCTACGTATTGCTATGGCCCATCAGCAAATTCACCAGCGGATTGTCCAGGTTCCTGCTCCGACTTGTCGGCGTAAACATCAAGCACCGGGGAGACGACCACTGCTTCAAGAAAGCCGACCTTGACTACCTTATCCAGACAAACATTGATGATGTCAAGGACGATGAAGATATACACGAAGAGGTGAAAATCTTTCAAAACGCACTGGAATTCGGGAATGTGAAAGTGCGCGACTGCATCGTCCCCCGCACCGAAGTGGACGCCGTGTCCACAAGTGCCCCTCTACAGCAACTGCTGGACCGCTTCGTGGAGTCCGGTCATTCAAAAATCATTGTCTTCGATGGCGATATCGATAATGTGGTGGGGTATGTCCATTCCTCCGAAATGTTTCATCTAAACCCGGAAGACCGCTGGACCGACCGCATTCGCGAAGTGAGCATCGTGCCGGAAACCATGTCGGCACAAAAACTTATGCACGAATTCATGCAAGAGAAACGCTCCATTGCCGTGGTGGTGGATGAATTCGGAGGCACCAGCGGCATCGTGAGTCTGGAAGACCTGGTGGAAGAAATCTTCGGAGAAATCCAAGACGAGCACGACAAAGAAAACTATATATGCAAGAATCTGGGCAACGGGGAATACCTGCTGAGCGCACGGCTCGAGATAGAAAAGGTCAACGAACAGCTTGACCTTGACCTTCCTGAAAGCGAGGAGTATCTGACCGTGGGCGGACTGATCCTGCACAAATACCAGTCTTTCCCGAAACTCAACGAAGAAGTGAAGTTCGGGCATTTCGAGTTCAAGATACTCAAAGCCGCCACCACAAAGATTGAGTTGGTACGGCTGAAAGTATTGCCTTAATTGGATTTTTTCTTGCAGAATGAAAAGTTTTTCGTTATCTTTGCGTGATTTTACTTGGTAAATTAAGGAAAAAGAATAAAAACTAAAAAACATAAAATCAAAAATGGCTATTCAAAAAATCAGAAGCTACGGTCCTCTGCTCATCGGCGTGGTGGGTATCGCACTGTTTGCCTTCATCGCAGAAGAGCTTGTCCGCGCTCTCAGCAGCACGCACAACCCAGAAACGGAAGCTGTGGGTGAAATTTATGACAACGACATCACCTTCAAAGAGTTCAATGATGCCTACAACGCGTATGAGACTTACATGAAATTCGCATGGCAGAAAAACAACTTCAGCGAAGAGGAAACGGCCCACATGCACGACCAAGCATGGAGTATGTTGAATCAAAAGTACATGCTGGAACGTGAAGCCGACAAGCTGGGGCTCACAGTAACCGACGAGGAGTTGCAACAAATTATCGAGACCGGTCAGAATCCCATTTTGCGTCAAAGCATCTTTGCCAACGAAGGCGTATTCAATTCCGCTTATATTAAGCAATTCCTACAGCAATATGATGCGGCTGATGCCACCCAAAGAGAAGGTATGCAGGACATCATGAATTGTTGGAAGTTTGTGGAAAGTCAGGTGCGTACCGATGCTTTGTACAGAAAATATATGGCATTGGTGGGCAATGGCGTACTCAGCAACCCTGTAAGTGCCAAGGCCAACTACGACGCCCGCATGAACGAGGCCACTGTAGCCATCGTTGCCCTTCCCTACACCTCAGTGAAAGAGGGTGACATCCAGGTGAGCGATGCCGACATTAAGGCTAAGTATGACGAACTGAAGAAGCAGAGCAGTAGCGGTCTTGTAACCAATCAAGAGACTCGCAGTATCAAGTACATCACCTCGTCCATTGACTACAGCCAAGCAGACGAAGAGGCTTTGCGCAACGAACTGCAGCAGTACACTACCGAGATGGAGACAACGAAAGAGGCCGGAATTGCTGTGCGTGACTCCCGCTCCAAAGAGGCCTATACCGGCATCCTTCTGCCCAAGAGCAAACTTCCTTTTGATGTGAGAATGGATATCGACAGCATGAACGTGGGAGAGTTGAAGGGTCCCTACACCAACGTGGGCGACACAACCATCAACGTCGTGAAGCTTTTCGCCAAACAGGAAATGCCCGATTCCATTTCATTCACAAGCATTGCCATTTCTGTCCAAAACGGGCAGGAAGCTGCAAAGGCACAGGCTGACAGCATCCTTCAGGCTCTGAACACCGGCACTCACCTCGACAGCATTGCGAAACATCTCAATCAGATAAGCGATACCTCAACCGTCAACCCCGAGCAGTTCCATGAAATGCTGAAGATGCAGCAGTTCTCTCAGAACGATAGCCGCAACTTTATCAACACGCTCTACACGGCCCCCCAGAGCACTTATCAGCTTGTCACCACCCCCATGGCATATTTCATCGTGAACGTGACCAAGCGTTCAAGCTATCAGCAAAAGTATGATGTGGCCATTATCAAGCGTAAGATTGAGCCTTCTACCGAAACCCGCAATGCCGCTTACAACAAGTTGAGCCAATTCCTTGCCGAGAACAAAGACATCAGCAACATTGAGAAGAACGCTGCCAAGGGTGGTTTCTCGGTGAGAAACACAGAGAACATGCTTCCCATCAGCCATGGCATTGCCGGCCTGAGCCAGACCGATGAACTTCTGCGTTGGACCTTTGACCAGGCATCTGAGGGCAGTATCAGCGAAATCACTTATTGTGGTGAGGATAACAACACCCTGCTGGTGGTAATGGTAAACAAAATCAACAAAGCCGGCGAGATGGACATGGACGAGGTTAACTTGAAGAACGCCCTGCGTAACGAAGTTATCAAGGACAAGAAAGCCGAAAAACTTATTGCTCAGACCAAGGGTAAGACACTCGACCAGATCGCTCAGATGGAGAATGCCGTTGTGGACACCCTGTATAACGTAAGCTTTGCTTCTTCTGCCTATGTACAAAAGATGGGCAATGGCTACGAGCCTGCTCTGAGCGGAGCCGTTGCCGGTAGCAAGAAAGGCGAGTTGCACACGGGGTTGCGCGGCAACAATGGTGTGTATGCTTATGTGGTTATTGACCACACCACCAAGAATACCGAGGACAATCCCTTTGACGAGAAAGCAGAAATGAGCCAATTGGCAGCCATAGCCAGTCAAGGAATAAGACAGGCTCCCTCTGCCTCATGGGCTTTGATTACCGGTTACGATGTAAGAAGAATCCCCAACTTGGTGTTCCACGCACTGCGCAGCAATGCCAAAGTCAAGGATTTGCGCTACAAGCGCTTCAAATAATAAAGACAATTTCTGACACCATGAATATACGCCTTGCATCCCTCCTTCGTGTGATGCAAGGCGTTTTTTAGCAAGAAGCAACGATAAGGATGAAAAAAATATTGTTTTTCCATGGATTTGCCTCATCAGCAAACTCTGGTAACGCCATTGAAATGCGCAACTCGTTATACGAGGAAGATGTGGAAGTGAAAGCCATAGATATTCCCGTTATGCCCCTCGAAGCCATGCTGCGCCTTAAAGAATGGGTGAAACAGGAAAAACCCGACCTGATTGTTGGCACATCGATGGGGGCGATGTATGCCGAGCAGATGAAAGGCGTAAAACGCATCTTGGTCAATCCCTCGTTTGACATGGCCAGGACGCTCACCTTCGGGGGAATGGGCAGACGCGAATTCCGGAACAAACGTGAGGACGGAGCCAAAGACTTCAAGGTGGACAAGGACATGATCGCTCAATTCCGAACCATACAAAAAAATTCGCTGAAGGACATCACAGCCCAAGAGAAGGAACTTGTGTGGGGATTGTTTGGCAGAATGGACAAACTGGTGAACTTCCAAAAAGAATTCCTGAAAGCCTATGGCAAACAACATTTCATGGTATTCGAGGGAGAACATTACCTGAACGGGAAGGTTCTCAGCCACACTGTGCTTCCTTTGGTACGCGATTTGTTGTCAGATTAGAAAAACTTTCATTACATTTGTAGATGATAGAACTTCTTCTCTACAAATATGATGACCAAACAAATTGACTGCTTCCTTAGCGAACAGGCTCAAGAAAGCATCGACATGCTTTGGCAGGAACCTTTGGTGAATGCCGTATATGCTATCCCCGAACCTCCTACAAGCACACGTCGGCTGCAAGCCATCGCCCGGCAGGCCAAGGCTCCCTATACACTTATCTACACCAAAGAATGGATGCTCCGGCTGGGCTATCACGCTTTGGAGCGTATGCTGACCATCGCCAGCGACACCGATGCCTCACTTCTCTATGCCGACCACTACATACAGACCGAGAGAGGTGTCAAGCCCATGCCGCTTATCGACTATCAGCCGGGGTCCATTCGCGATGACTTCAGCATGGGTAGCCTGTTGCTCGTGAAGACCGGTCTTCTGCAAGAATATTTCCGACAAGAGCATCTACACTACTACCGCCATGCCGGTCTCTACGACCTGCGTCTCTTCCTCAGCAGACAAACCTTGCCCGTGCATGCCTGCGAATATCTTTATACGGAGGTGGAAACTGACTTACGCAAAAGCGGGGAAAAGCAGTTTGACTATGTAGACCCTCGCAATCGTGCCCGACAGATAGAGATGGAGCGTGCCGCCACACGCCATCTGCGTGCCATCAACGCCTATCTCTCGGCCAGCGAGTTCAGCGACATCACGTTAGAAGACAAATGGGACGGCCCCGAAGCCTCTGTCGTCATACCTGTAAGAAACCGTGAACGGACAATAGAGGATGCCGTGCGGAGTGCCTGCACACAGCAGACCACATTTCCCTTCAACGTGCTGGTGGTGGACAATGGCAGCACCGATGGTACCACAAACATTCTAAAGAGACTGACACAAGAGTTTCCCAACCTGATACATATCCTGCCCAAACGTAACGATCTGGGCATCGGAGGTTGCTGGAATCTGGCCGTCCACCACGAGCAGTGCGGCAAGTTTTCCGTACAACTGGACTCTGATGACCTTTACAGCGGCCCCGACACCTTGCAACGTATCGTGGACAAGTTTTACGAAGAGAACGCTGCCATGGTCATCGGTTCCTATCGCATGTGCAACTTCCAGTTGGAGACACTTCCTCCGGGACTCATAGACCACCGCGAATGGACACCCTCCAACGGGCGAAACAACGCTTTGCGCATCAACGGGCTGGGTGCTCCCCGCGCGTTCTACACACCCATGTTGCGCAAGATTCAGATTCCCAACACCAGCTATGGCGAGGACTATGCCTTGGGGTTGATGCTCAGCCGCAACTTCCGTATCGGACGCATCTATGACGAACTTTATCTCTGCCGCCGATGGGAGGGTAACAGTGACGCAGCTTTGGAGGTGGATGCCGTTAACCGGTACAACCATTACAAGGACTTCCTTCGCACCATGGAGATCCGTGCCCGTCAACAGCTTTGTGCCCGCTGGAGCCACACCGTGAACGAAGAAGAGGTGAACGCCTTCCATGCCGGTGAGCTTTTGCAATGGCAGGAAGCAAACCGGCGTTATGAGGCACTGCAACACGTAGAAAAGAAAAAGCTACCCCTGCAGGACATCATGTTGGAAGCTCAATGGAATCCTGCACGCATCGTGAGTACAGGGGCCAAGATGGACAAGAAAACTCTTGAAGAACGTCCCTGCTTCCTATGCAACCACCATCGCCCCAAAGAGCAGCATGACCTGCCCACCGAAAAACATTACCAGATACTTGTCAACCCCTACCCCATTCTGCCGGGACACCTGACCATCATCACACGAAAACACCAGCCGCAGGCCATTTTCACCCATTTCCCCACCCTACGTAAACTGGCCTGGAATATGGACAAACACATCGTTTTCTATAATGGTCCCGTATGCGGCGCCTCATGCCCCGACCATTGTCACTTGCAGGCAGGCCTGCGCGGCTACCTGCCTATTGAACGCGACTGGAAAATGTATGAGAGCAAGATGACCAAGCTATACCCCCTCACCGTGCAGCAGGAGCAGGAACTGGAAGAAAGCGAAACACATAGCGGTATAGGCCTCTATTTGCTGGAGTCGTGGGTTTGCCCCGTATTCGTCATCCGGTCCACTCCCGCAGGAAACGATGATATGCTCTGTCATCGTCTTTATGATGCCTTGCCCACCGTTGAAGGCGAATGGGAACCTCGGATGAATATCATTTGTTGGCGGCAGAAAGGACACGCCGGCAGGGAAGACGAACTTATCACGCTCGTCTTTCCACGCAAGAAGCACCGCCCCGACTGCTACCCCAATACAATGGTAAGCCCCGGTGCCTTAGACATGGGCGGCCTCGTCATCACCCCCCGGGAAGAAGACTATAACAAAATGACACCGGAACTGGCAAGCGCTATCCTGCAAGAAGTAACCCTTTCGCATGAGGAACTGGCCGGCATCATCGCCAAGATCAGTGAACGCGAGGAGAAAAAAGAAGCTCCCAAACCAACGTCTGCCACGAACGATCTGTTCGGCACTGAGCCGGAGGTGAAGGTGGGCATCATGAAAGCCGACACCATCAAATTCCGCCTCAACGGAGATTTCCGCCTCAAGGGCGAAACCATCTCAGGCGACCAGACCGTGACCCTGATCGACGGTGCCCTGAACTGGAACGGCAACATCTATAACCATCTCACCCTCCGTCCGCTCACGCCCGAGTCAACCTTCTCACTCCCAGAAGTCACCATCGGCAGGCAGTATCATTGGGAAAGGCGGGAGATGCAGACATTCCAGGGGATTCTTTCGTTGGAAGTGGAAGAGGAGAAGATTGTGGCCATCAACATCCTGCCCGCAGAACAATACCTGACAAGCGTCATCAGCAGCGAGATGAATGCCACATCGTCACCGGAGTTTCTGAAAGCCAGTGCCGTCATCAGCCGCAGCTGGCTGTTGGCACAGATGCAAAAGCGCAGACAAGGCGGTCAGAACGGCTTCTTCCAATTCAAGAAGACTGATACCGAGTGCATCCGATGGCACGACCAAGAGGAACACTCCATATTCGATGTGTGTGCCGACGACCACTGCCAGCGCTATCAAGGCATCACGCGCATTGCCAGCCCTCGAGTGGCAGAAGCCGTTGCCCTGACACGGGGCGAGGTGCTCACGACTGATGGACAAATCTGCGACGCACGCTTTTCTAAGTGTTGCGGGGGCGTTACCAACGATTATCGAAATTGCTGGGAGAACATTCCGCACAGCTACCTGCAACCCATACGCGATTTACCCGCCGCACATGCTACGCAATGTCCCGACCTCAGCCATGAAGAGGACGCCCGGAAATGGATTCTCTCTTCGCCCGAGAGTGCCTGCAACACGACAGACAAGACCATATTAAACACCGTATTGAATGACTACGATCAGGAAACAACGGATTTTTATCGCTGGCACGTGGAGTACACCCAGGCTGAACTTCGTGCCCTCTTGGAGAAACGTCTGGACATGACTTTTGGCGACGTCCTTTCCTTGGAAGCTGTAGAACGAAGCCAAAGCAGCCATATCGTCCGCCTGCGCATCGTGGGCAGCGAACGAAGCTTCACCATCGGCAAAGAACTGGAGATCCGCCGTGCACTCAGCACCACCCATCTGCTAAGTAGCGCCTTTGTCGTGGACAGGCTTGATATACAAAACGATGTACCCGGGCGCTTCATCATCCACGGAGCCGGCTGGGGGCATGGTGTGGGCATGTGTCAGATAGGTGCGGCCGTCATGGGTGCACAAGGCTATTCCTACACAGAGATTCTCCAACATTATTATAGCGGCACTGAAATTACAACCATCTACAAATAACACAAAGAATCATATTATGACCGAACGACTTTTCCTGACGACCATAGCCGCGTGTGCGTCGTTGACGGTGCCTGCCAAAGACATTCTTGTCAACACGCCCAATACATCCCTGTTGCTGAAAGCGGAGGGAGGCCAGCCACTGCATATCAGTTATTATGGCGAACGTATTGATGACATCAATCAAGTCTACGCGGCCTACAGCCTTTGGGAACCGGCCTATCCGGCCTTTGCGGGCGGAGGCAGCAATTCCTATGCCCTCAGCGTAAAGCACGCGGATGGCAACATGAGTACCGAACTAATCTATCTCGAAGACAAACAGACAACAGAGGCAAACTCCACACTTTACATCATCAGTATGAAGGACAAGGCCTATGACTTGCTGGTGGACGTATGTTACCGTGCCTACAACAACAGCGATGTGATAGAGACCTGGACCGAAATACATAATCAGGAGAAAAAGCCTGTCACCCTGCTGAAATATGCCAGCGGATTCCTGCCGTTGCGCCGTGGAAATGCCTGGGTAAGCCACCAGCATGGCACATGGGGTGCGGAGGCATATATCTATGAAGAGCCTTTGCAAAACGGTATGTTCGAGGTATGCGAGTCCAATGGTGCCCGCAATGCTTTCTCCAGTCGTGCCAACATCATGATATCACTGGACGGCAAGCCTCGCGAAAACGAGGGGCGCGTGGTAGGTGCCGTACTCTGTTGGAGTGGTCCCTACCGTTTCTCCATAGACACGCCCGACCAGAGCGAACACCATCTGACCGTAGGTATCAACGAGGCCAATTCTGCCTATACGCTGAAAAAAGGCGAATCCTTCACCACACCGCCATTGGCCCTCTCCTACAGCACCGAGGGTATGGGCGGCGTGAGCCGCAGCTACCACCGCTGGGCACGCCTCAACAACAAGGTGCACAACGGCACTGCAACCCGCAAGATTCTGTTGAACAGCTGGGAGGGAGTCTATCTCAACGTCAGCCAAGACGGTATGGAAAAGATGATGGACGGCATCCGTGACCTGGGAGGTGAACTCTTTGTAATGGACGACGGTTGGTTTGGGAACAAATACCGCCGAACCCGCGACAATTGTGCCTTGGGCGACTGGGTGACCGACACCCTTAAACTGCCCCACGGCATCCCCGCCTTAGAGAAAGCCGCTACGGAACGTGGACTGAAATGGGGTATATGGATAGAACCGGAGATGACCAACACCCAGAGCGAACTATACGAGACGCATCCGGATTGGGTTATCTGCCACCCCAACCGCACTCCCGTGACCGGCCGCGGAGGCACACAGCTGATACTGGACATGAGCAACCCGAAGGTACAGGACTTCGTATTCGATGTGGTAGACAGACTGATGAAGGAGACTCCCAACACATACTACATGAAGTGGGATGCCAATTTCGACATCGCCAATTTCGGTTCCCATCACCTCACCGCCGACAACCAAAGCCATTTGTATGTCGACTACCATCGTGGCCTGACTAAAACCTTGGAACGCATACGCGCCAAGTATCCCGACCTCGTTCTCCAATGCTGTGCTTCCGGCGGAGGACGCGTAAACTATGGTCTGATGCCGTTCTTCGATGAGTTCTGGGTAAGCGACAACACCGATGCACAGCAGCGCCTTTTCATACAATGGGGCACCAGCATGTTCTTCCCCTCCTGCGCCATGGCCCAACACGTGAGCGCATCACCCAACCACCAGACCGGGCGCGTCATCCCTCTGAAATTCCGTTTCGATGTGGCCATGACCGGACGCCTGGGCATGGAGATGAAACCCGAAGACCTCACGGAAAAGGAACTGGCCTATGCCAAGAACGCCGTGGCCACATACAAGGAAATCCGCCCCATCATCCAACAGGGTAACCAATACCGCATACTGTCTCCCTATGACAAGACGGGCTATGCCTCGGAACTATATATCACCGACGACAAGTCCGAGGCCGTATTCTTTGCCTACAAGTTCGAGCATTATCTCAACCAGGCACGCCCGCGTTTCCTTTTCGCTGGTCTCAACCCAGATGCCACATACCGTCTGACGGAACTTTGCCGCAACGGCAATGCCGATCATTGGGAAGGGCATACATTCACGGGAAAGTTCCTGATGCAACAGGGTGTGGAAATAGCCCTGAACGGCTTGTTCGCCTCCAAGGTCATACGTCTGACAAAACAATAACCCCCACGAAGCACACTATACACATAGTTTTTCAGCCGGAATCGGGCTTTGACCTGATTCCGGCTGAAAACTATATTTCTTCTTCCACATCCTTTACCCCATGGCGTTCCGCATCGTCCAGCAATTGAAGTCTTAGCGCCTTGGGGGTGACATTCTTGCGAATCACAGTCAAATAGGAATGACGTATCTCGCGCATCACGATTCCATCGGGAAGCATGGGAAAACAGAGATTGTTCCAATGCCGCTTGTTGAAATGCCACGCAGGTGTGATGGCAGGACTGGCATCACGAAGCATCACCGCACGGTCGGGATCACACTTCACCGTCACATTATCGGGATTGTCCAGATTCAAAACGGCAAACCACTTGTCCCCGATTCTGTACACCACAATCGGGTCATCAAAAGGTTCCGTCTCCGCCACATTGGGCAAAGACAGGATATATTCTCGCAACTCTTCAATATTCATAACATCAGCTCTTTCGCATAAGCCAATACCTCCGGTCAGCCTCATCCATGCGTTCGATGGCATAGCGCAACGTTGTGCGCGGCATCCGGGCATAGTTTTCTTCAAGGAAAGACGCTAACGTCCGCTCGTCCTTCTTCCCCACTTCGCGAAGCATCCAGCCCGTAGCCTTGTGAATCAGGTCATGAGGATGAGACAGGAATTTCGCAGCGATACGCAACGTGTCATCAAACCGCCCCTCCTTAATCAGACGAAGCGTAGTGACGATGGCGATACGTTGTTCCCACAAATTGGAACTACAGGCCAGTTGGTCAAGGATGTCGCGGGAAGGAAGACCGCCATCGGATTGGGGATGCAGAAGCCACTCACCCAGGATTTTCGGGCAGGAGAGGTCCACCAAGTCCCAGTTATTGGCCTGCCGGGCATGTCTGAGATAGAAGGCGGCCAGTTCGTCGCGCCGTTCGGCACCCCTCACAGGGATGTCGTTTCTTCTCGGCAGAGCCGCCTTCATCTCCTCCACAAGCAGGAGAAATCCGCATAAGCGTGCCTCATGCCATTCACTATAAAGCAACTTCTCAATCTCCCCCAGCGGTACATCATGCCCGGCAGCCTTCACAATCATCCGGGTCTGAGGCACCTTAAGTCCAAGAAACCTGTCGCCATAGCCATATTCCCCCACACCGCACTTGAAGAAGCGCATCAAATGTCCGGCCTGAGAAACATCCTTCATAGCCGTCAACTCTTCCAAAATCTCCATTGACGTTACCATAACTTCGTCTTTAAAATGCCAATCAATCACATCGGATGGTAAAGAAATTCGCAAGCAAAGGTAAGCAATTTGTATCGCACCCACAAACGATATTCTTGCGGAACGCATCAATAAGAACGTGGGGGCGATGAAATATAACAAGACAAGCCGCGTATGTTCTATGCCGTTTGTGAAGCCTTCAAAAGCAGTGTGGATGTTTGGGGAAATACATGTTCATCTTTTTGAAAAACATGCTCATGTTTTTCAAAAAGATGAACATGTATTCGAGGACTTTTTTTGAGGGGGGCTGAAAATTCCACAAACAATTAAAAATCATCGAACTCTCGTTAATAATATCATAAAAAAACGTAACTTTGTCTTTGAGCCAATCAAAATCAAAGACCGTTTGTCAAACGTTTGCCTACGGGCAACGACTTCCACAAGCACTCAGATATATGATACAGACCACAGATAAGAAAAACTGCTGCGGCTGCAGTGCCTGTGCATCTATCTGCCCCAAGCACTGCATCATAGCCGACTTCCGGGGTATCAAAAAGGTTATTCCCGAAATGAATGACGATAAAGGTACGAGCCTGGTGCTGATAAACACAGAAAGAGGAAGCAAAGCATTGGACTGGGACAATCTTTCATGTAAAGAGACGTCAGCTGCATTGGCACTCAAACACAATCCATCTTATTACCAATCTGTTAACGCTCATCCCAAACGCAATAGATTCTTTACGCACTTAGATGGGACCGGCAGTGTGGTAAGCCTGATTGATGATTGTCTCCGTCCGACTTTTATCAAACGCCTGAAAAAGTACTGTTCCATCTGTAAGCTGTTTCGGTGGGATACCAAACAGGACTTGACTCCAACACCTTCATTGCCAGAAAGCAGGTCCGTCACGCATATCACATTCCGCGACAAAAAAACAAGGTTGGAAGTCATATAGGTTGCAAATCAAATTAAAAGGAAAAGTATGAGACTTGGAATTGTAACACAACCGCTGTCGCAGAACTACGGCGGAATACTGCAGAACTATGCCTTACAGCAAATGCTTAAGCGCATGGGACATGAACCGATTACGATTGACTGGCAAAGCAAAACACCATTGTGGACTTATCTGTTGCGCACCGTCAAAAACACATTGTTTTTCTGTATTCCGGGGATAAAAAGCAAATTTGCACCCTGGCCGAAGATAAAGCCGAAAAACAAACTGATTGCTCCGTTTATAGATACACATATCCATCTGACAGACGAAGTGACAAGATACAATCGGAAATTGGTGGACAGATATCAGCTGGACGGTTTGATTGCAGGAAGCGATCAAGTGTGGCGTCCGAAGTATAATCATCATCGCCTATATGATTGCTATCTGCAATTTGCAAAGGGAAAAAAGATTTTTAGGATGGCCTATGCCGCCTCCTTTGGCGTTGATTACTGGGAGTATTCCAAGAGGAAGACCGCCCGATGCAAGAAGTTGATACGTATGTTCGATGCGGTTTCCGTTCGTGAACACAGCGGGATAGAGTTGTGTGCATCCCATCTGGACTGCAAAGCAATCGAGGTGCTCGACCCCACCTTGCTTCTCTCGGCCGAGGACTACACAACGTTGTGTGTTGATATACCCAAACCCCAAGAAGCCTTTTTGGCGGCCTACCTGCTTGATGCGGACGAGGAGAAACGGCGAATGGTCGAGGAAATCGCTTCTCGGCACCGGTTATCCGTGCATTATGTTTCTGCGGATAACGACATAAGTCTACGAGTGGAGGAATGGCTGGCTTTGTTTCGCGATGCGAATCTTGTAGTTACCGACTCTTTCCACGGAACGGTATTCTCGATTATCAATCATACGGATTTCATTTCCATTCCGAACCCAAACAGAGGTGCAAGTCGTTTCGAGTCATTGCTGTCCAAATTCGACCTGTCCAACCGTTTGATTCGCAATCCGGAAAAGATGACAGACCTTCCCCCTATCGATTGGAAACACGTGGACGAACTAAAGCGACAATGGCAAAAGCACAGTGTTGATTTCTTGGCCATACTGTCCGACACCGCGACATACAAGCGAAGACGAATTTCGCAGTAATACGCAACGTGCCACCGAACCGGCCTTCCTTAATCAGACGAAGCGTAGAGGCATTTCAAACTTTTTCTGCCTTTGACATGGTCGAATTGCGGTGATAACAATGCGTTCTGCAAATTTGTCCTCGGTGAGCATAGTAATTATTTAGGACTTTAGGGCAATGCTCCCATTAAAACAGCAAGTCCTAACTTCAGATTTACTAAAGTTAGGGCTTGCTGATGTGGAGCCGGAGGGGATTGAACCCTCGTCCATACAGGGACATCCTGCGCTTTCTACATGCTTATTCCGGACTTCGTTTTCGTGCGGCGGCAAGACCCGAACCACCAACCGACGCCTTATCCTCTAAATTTTCGCCACAGGCACGAGGCTGCCCAAGGCTATCTCCGAGTTTCCAGTGCCTCTGTACCCAAGCGCTTCGGAGCAAGAGTGCTTGGAGAGACATCCCGTTCCAACCCCTTGGGTCGGAATTAAGCCGAATCTACTGTACTTCGATTAAGCAGCGAGAGCGTAATTGTTTTCGCCAGTTAAACTTTGTCAGTCATTGATTATAGAGAGCGGCCAACAACTCTCTGCATGCTTACGCAACACATCATCCTGCTGTCAAATCCATGTCGACCCCGGTTTTTTGTTGCATTAACAGACGCAAAGTTACAAAAAATTCCTATCTTTGCAAGATAATGAATGTTTTTTAGCGCAAATTACACGAACATTTAAAGATATGAGAAGACTTTTTTTGCTGGTGTTCCTTTTGTGCCTGGGCCAGTTGGCCATCGCACAAAGCATGACGGACGATAAAGTGCTGGAGTATGTGCAAAGCGAGCAAGAGAAGGGCACGAAACAAGTGACCATCGTGCAGAACCTGCTGCAAAAAGGCGTGACACGCGAACAGATGCAGCGTGTGCGCAAAAAATATGAGGCAAGCCAATCGGGACTGGGCGCCACCAACGGGAAACAGACATCGAATCCATCGGAAAACCGTTTGCGAACCAACAAGGAAAAAAACGAAGACGAATGGAGAAAGAGAAACGGCTATCTGGTGAAGAGCCGCCGCGAATTGAACGAAAAACGCCTGAAGACAAGGGAAGACCGCACACGGGAGTTGACAGAGGAAATGGGATTTCTGGATCTCGACTCTCTGCTTTACTACCAAAACCTTCTGAACCAGCAAGACCGCAACCAGGTGTTCGGCAGGAATCTTTTTAACAACGAACTGCTCACTTTTGAGCCGGGCATGAACATCGCCACTCCTGCCAACTATGTGCTGGGAGCCGGTGATGCCGTCATCATTGACGTATGGGGAGCCACACAAGAGAGCTTCGAGGGAATCGTCTCTCCCGATGGCGTAGTGGTAATCGAGGGTGTCGGCCCCATCAAATTGGCCGGACTGAACGTATCCAAAGCCACGGAACGCGTGCGGCAAACGTTGAGCCAATTCTATCAAGACTGTGAAATAAGCCTGTCATTAGGCGACAACCGAAGCATACAGGTTCAGGTGATGGGCGAAGTGAGGATACCCGGCACCTACACACTCTCCGGCTTCTCCACCACATTCAATGCCCTCTATTGCGCCGGAGGCATCAACGACATCGGAACACTCCGCAACATCAAGGTCTATCGCAGCGGCCATTTGGTGGGTACACTCGATGTTTACGACTATCTGCTTAACGGCAATGCCCGCGGAGACATACGTCTGCAGGACAACGATGTCATCATGGTTGACACCTACGACGCTTTGGTAAACGTGACCGGCAAGGTGAAACGCCCGATGTTTTATGAAATGCGCAGCAACGAGAGCGTCAGCCAGGTGATAAAGAACGCCGGAGGCTTCACCGGCGATGCCTTCACCAAAAACATCCGCCTGACCCGCAAGGCCGGGACGGAATACAGCATGCACACGGTGGATGAGTTTCAGATGAGCAACTTCACGCTCATGGACGGGGACAGCATCTATGTGGACAGCGTTATCGCCCGCTTCAACAACATGGTGGAGGTGCGAGGCGCAGTGATGCACTCGGGACAATACCAGCTGGGCGGTGACATACAAACCGTCAAGGGACTCTTGTTAGCCTGCGAGGGACTGCGTGAGGACGCGTTCCGCACACGTGCCGTGATGCATCGCCAGAAAGACGACCTCAGTCTGGAAATGGTGAGCATCAACCTGGAAGATCTTCTGAGCGGAGCAACTCCCGATGTGCCACTCAGAAACGGTGATGTACTCTTCGTGCCCAGCACCATGGACCTGAAAGGTGAACGCACACTTTCCATCACAGGTGAAGTGATGTATCCGGGTATCTACCAGTATGCCGAAAACACACGTGTGGAGGATTTGATACTTATGGCCGGCGGACTGACACCCGCCGCGTCTTATGCCCGCGTCGATGTTTTCCGTCGCATCGATAACCCGTCGGCCACAGAGAAATCGAATGAGGTGACGCGCCAATTCTCCATCAGCCTCAAAGAGGGACTTCAGTCAGGCGAAAGTGACATCAGCCTGGAACCCTATGACCAGGTTGTGGTGAGAAAAGCGCCGGACTACGCCGAACAAAAGGTGGTCACCGTTCAGGGGTGTGTGAACTTTGAGGGCGACTATGCCATGACCGACAATAATTTCCGCCTGAGCGACCTGATAAAAAACGCCGGAGGCATCACAAAAGAAGCCTACAGCCGCGGAGGCCGCCTGATACGCAAGCTCACGGAAAGTGAAAAGATGCAACAGGAAAGCGCCATGCGTGCCACTCAAATACAGATGTACGAAGAGGCCATGCAAAACGACAAGACGTTCAACACGGCACAGATTGACTCGATAATGGATTTGAAACTAAATCTAAGTGACGAGTATCCCGTGGCAATAAATCTGGAAAAGGCATTGAACGACCCCGGATGTGCCGAGGACGTGGTATTACGCGAGGGCGATGTTCTTTACGTGCCGCAATTTAACAACACGGTGAAAGTTAGCGGTGAAGTGGCTTATTCCAACAGCATGAACTTTATAAAAGGAAAAAGCCTTGGCTATTACATCGACCGTGCCGGCGGATACAGCAGCAAAGCCAAGCAAAAAGGTGTCTATGCCATCTATCAGAATGGAGCGGTGAAGCGACTTAACCGGCGTTCTGCGAGCAAGATAGAACCCGGATGCGAGATTATCGTACCCACGAAACAACAAAGCAAGCGTATCAGTTCCACAGAGATGATGGCCATTGTCAGTGGTGCGGCCTCTTTGGCCTCGATAATAGTAGCTTTGCTTGGTGTATTCAAATAGCTTTTCTCCAATAGCAAAAACAATTTAGGACATATGGAAATCAACCGTTTCTCGATAAGCGACCTGACAAACCTTCTTCGCAAAAGACTCAAGCGAATCTTGTGCTTCACCCTATTGGCGGGTCTTGCAGGTTATCTGTTGGGATGGTGTATTCCCAAGGAATACCGCTCCGAAGCCAGCATCATCCCCGAAAGCAATGAAGGAGAATCGTTTGGCGGTGCCAGTGCTTTGGCCGACATGGCAGGAATCAGTCTGCGTTCCGGGGTCGATGCCATCGGACCGGAACTTTACCCCAATGTGGTGGCAAGCAAGAAATTCCTTGTCGACATGCTCTATACGCCCGTACAAACGCTTGACGGTAAAGTGCAATGCGACCTCAAGACCTATCTGTGTGAGCATTCTGACCAACCTTGGTGGAGCAAAGCCAGATTAGCTGTCATCCAAGGGATAAAGGGAGTGATGGGGGCAAAGAAAAGTAAGGGAAGCTCCGACAAACGTATTGATCCGGAACGCATGAGCGAAGAAGAGGAAGCCCTGATAGACGGTTTGCAACATGCTATTGAATGTCAGATGAACGATGTTTCCGGTGTCATCTACGTAAGTTTCCGCTGCCAAGACCCCCTTGTCACCAAAACGGTTGTGGACACCGTTACCCATCGGCTTCAAGAATTTATCACAGACTATCGCACCAGCAAGGCACGCGTTGACCTGAAGCATTACCAAGAGATGGAACAAGAGACCAAGGCTACTTGGGAAAACACGTTGCAGGCGTATGCCGAATACACTGACAGCCACAAAGGAAACAACTTGCTTCAGGCCTACGAAAGCCAGCGCGATGCATTGGAAAACGAAATGCAACTGGCCCTCACGGCGTATAACAAAATGAAGCAACAAGTGCAGTTGGCCGAAGCCAAGGTGCAGGAGAAAACACCCGCTTTCACCGTATTGGAAGTAGCAGGTGTACCCGCCCGGCACTTCTCGCCAAGAAAATCCTTGATGGCTATCAGCTGGATGTTCATCGCATTTGTGGGCATCACGGGCTGGTATTACGTGCGCTTACTGCTGGGCAAAGAACAGTAATTCTATGGAATGGCAAGGCCTTTTCACATGGAACAGACTGCGTCATTGGGTGGGGTGCCTCCTGTTTACGCTGTTCTTCCTCGTGGTCATGACCGACCCCACCGATACCGTTTTGGGGATGAAGAGCAAAGTCTTCGTGTTGCTTGTGGCATTCAATATGGTTTTCTACAGGCCGAGTTTTCGCTTTCTTCCCCATATCATCGCTGTGTATTTGGCTATCACCATTGCCTATATGTTCAGTATACTCCAGGGGAACCAGCCTGATTTTGGCAGTGTGACATCTACCTTTTTTGCCTTCAGCCCCTTGATTTTGCTGCTTTGGGTTCACCACTACAACCTTTTGCACCTTTCTCTTTTTCCAGCCTTGATGGTGGCAGTGATTGTGTGTCTGATTTTCGCCTTATGCTCATATGATGAATCTTTCGAGGGAGCCATCTATCTGTTTATGTCGAAGCACAACAAACCTGTCATGATGAGCAACCGATACATTCTGGGCATACGGATTTTCGGTATCTATTACAAGAGCTTTATCTGCGTGGGGTTACCGCTCTTTTGGTTCTATTATACCTTATATAACGGTCGTTCATGGAAACGATGGGCCGCAATGCTGCCGGCTATTATCATGACCTTTGCCTTTTTGGTGAGCGGCACACGTGCCACCATGCTGCTTCCATTCTTCACGATAGCATTGGTAAGTTATAAACGTTTTGCGGCAATGCGCACAGGAAAATACTTCCTCTACCCCGTGCTGGCAGTTTTTTTCATTTGTTTCCTGTTGATGGTGCTTGTTTTGGCCTCCGAAAAATCCGAGACCTCCAATATCGTCAAATACGGTCATCTGATCAGCTACAAGGACCTTTTTGACCAACACCCTCTGTATCTGCTTTTGGGACAAGGCCCCGGTACACGTTTCTTCTCACAGGGATTTCATAAGTTGACGGAGACAACCGAATGGACTTACATTGAAATCATCCGCCAATACGGTTTGGCCGGTATGCTGATACTTTTCACCATACTCTACCCCATCTTTGCCCTTTGGAAGTATCGCAGGCAAGGATTCATTCTGGGCATCATAGGTGCCTATTTTGCCTGTCTTGCCATTGCCGGCACCAACCCGCTGCTCATAAGCAGCACGGGTATGCAGATTGTGCTTGTTGCCTATAGCGTTGTTTGCCGGGAAGAGACGAAGAACAAACTTTTAGACAAATCAGGAATTGAGCACAACCACTTCAGATAACAACAAGCGCATCGCCAAGAACACACTGGCCCTGTACGTCCGCACATTCGTCACCATGATTGTGGGGCTGTACACAGGTCGTGTGATGCTGGACGCTCTTGGTGTGAACGATTTTGGCATTTACGCCGTTGTAGGCGGCATCGTCAGCATGAGTGCTTTGATTACACAAACGATGTCCGCCGCCATCAGTCGTTATATCACCTATGCGTTGGGCAAAGGAGACGAGAACCAGCTCAAGAGTTTGTTCTCCACCACCATCAATGCACAAATCGCGATATCGCTGTTGATTGTCGTGGTTTTCGAAGTGTTAGGCGTCTGGTTCCTGAACGAAAAGGCCAGCATTCCTTTCGGACGGATGGAGGCAGCCAATTGGGCGTTGCATTGTGGTATTGCAACACTGGTGATCAATCTGGTGAGTCTGCCGTTCAATGCCCTGATTATTGCCCATGAGCGTATGACGGTATACGCTTATATGAGCATTGTGGACGTTACATTGAAACTGGGTATCTGTTTTTTAATTGCCACATACGGGGGAGACCGTCTCATCCTGTTTGCCCTGTTGCAGATTATGGTTGCCCTTGTGGTGAACTCCATCTATGGTGGTTATTGCCATCGACATTTCAAGGAAGCAAGCTATAGTCTACACACATTTGACAAGAGATTGCTAAAGGAACTTAGTGTGTTCAGCGGATGGAACCTGCTGAACGGCAGTTCCTACACCTTTGCCACACAAGGTGTCAATATGCTTGTAAACGTTTTTTTCGGTGTAGTGTTCAATACGTCCCGCGCCGTTGCCATGCAGGTAAACAGTGCCATTCAGGCATTTGTGAGCAATTTCACAATAGCTTTCACGCCACAAATCACAAAAAGATACGCAGCCGGCGATTATGATTATGCCATTCAGTTGGTAAACAAGGGCACGAAGTTTACCTGGTTCCTGATGCTGGTTTTCATTGTCCCTGTGTTTATGGAATCGGAGATGCTTTTACGCTTGTGGCTGGGCAAGGTGCCTTACATGGCTCCTCTTTTCCTTCGTTTTGCCATGTTCGAATCGCTTGCCGTGGCTTCCGGCACCAACCTTTTCAAACTGATTCAAGCTGACGGGCGTATCAAAAGGAACACGATTCATGCGGGTATTATCGCAGGCCTGGTGTTTCCGCTGACATGGATAGCCTATGCTTGTGGAGCCCCTGTATGGTCGGCTTACGCAATATTTATTGCAAGCTATATCTTGCTGAACATCGTTCGTATCTACGACATCAAGCGGCTGACGGCATTTTCGGGTCTTCTGTTTATCAAAGATTGCCTGTATCCCTGCGTTCTGGTTTCCGTTTGCTCTTTTGTTCTTCCGGCTGTAATCTCTTGGCAAATGGAACAAAGTATCGTACGTTTCTTTGTGAACACCATTGTCGGTGTCCTGTGGACAGGAGGATGTTGCTTCTATCTGGGTTTAACCCGCAACGAACGACAATTCCTTTTGCAGAAAGTCAACCAATACCTCAACAAAATAAGATGACACGTTCATCAAGCAAATGTATTCCCAATATGTCAGGCAATATTATCAACGCGTTAAAGCAGAAAATAGCTCAAAGACGCTTTCAAAAGCAACTGAGGAAAAGGGGAGTGGAATTGGAACGTCCCTTCCAAATTCATAACCCGAACCATTTGACGGTCAAATCTCCGGCCTATATCGGACCCGGAGCATGGCTCATCCTCAGAGGGAAGATGGTTGTCGGCGAAGGGGTCATCATCGGACCAAGATTAAAAGTCCACACGTCGAACCACCATTGGCAGGGAGAGATGCTTCCCTATGATGATGTTTACGAAGTAAAAGACGTAGAGATTGGAGACAATGTGTGGATTGGCGCGGATGTTTCGATTATGGCCGGAGTGAGAATCGGCGAGGGAGCCGTTGTGGCCGCATGCTCATGCGTAACCAAAGATGTCCCCCCCCTGGCCTTGGTGGGAGGCAATCCTGCAAGAATCATCAAGTACAGAGACAAAGAGAAGTACGACAGGTTAAAAGAACAGGGGAAGATTTACCTGAAGATGAAACAGGAGGGGAAAATAACCGGAGATGAGACAAAACGTTGTGTAAGGATTGAAAGACAAACGACCGAAGATGATGCACAAGGATAAAAAAGTATTCGTTGTCGTCTATGCCAGGAAGAATGTGGGAGACGACTTGTTCCTTCACATCCTGTTTTCCCGCTACCCCAACGTTCGCTTTGGCCTGATGGCACCGGAATCTTACCGGGATTTCGTGGCAAGTTATGGAAATGTGGACTTGGTTTCCGCACCCAAGTTGAACCCTTTGTGTCGTGTTATCCACAAATTGGAATCGCTCGCCCATGTGTCCCTGTTTTCCCGGGGAATCATTCTGCGCAACCGCCATGATTATTTCGAGAACAGGCTGGCCGAGGGATTTGACGGGTTTATACACATCGGCGGTTCCCTGTTTATCCAGCAAGCCCCGGGCATAGGAACCTACGACCTCACAAACGCGATTATCCCACGACATTTCTCCAACTCCTTTATCATCGGGTGCAACTGGGGTCCGTGTCTGGACGATGCGTATCTGAAATACTATACCTCAAAAGTGTTTCCTTTATACAAAGGGATATGCTTCAGGGACCTGGCCTCTTACCAACTTTTCAGTAGTTTGGATAATGTGCACTATGCCCCGGATGCGGTTTTCCAATACACACCGGAAGCCACAGAAATAAAACCCAAGCACATCGGAATCTCTGTGATGGACTTTAGCAAACGTAAAGGCCTGCACACCGCATGGCCCGGCTATGTCACAAAAATGAGCGATGCCATCACCGGCCTGCATGAGGAGGGTTACAAAATCACACTCTTCTCTTTCTGCAAATTTGAAGGTGACGAGGATACCGCAAAAGAAATCATGAAAAGATTACCCCGGGGTGTGGACATCGACTATGTTTATTACCATGGGAATATAAAAGAATTCCTTCAACGGTACGGAGAAATGGAAACGATGGTAACCCTTCGCTTTCATTCGCTTGTGCTGAGCCTGATAATGGGGCAGAAGATTTGTCCGCTGATATATAGCAACAAGGTGAGCAACCTTCTTTCCGACATTCATTACGGGGGCTTCTCCGCATCGGTTTCAGAACTCGGAAACATCGATTTGGCAAAAGAGATTAAGGCATCCGGGAGAATAGACATTCCACTAAGCGAATACTGCCGTGAAGCCCGCAACCAGTTCGCCGCTTTTGAGAAATCCTATCTAAACACTTAACTACCCTGATACTATGAAAGTTTCTGTCATCATACCCGTTTACAATACCGAAAAGTATATCGGCAGATGCCTGGACAGCATTCTCCGTCAGACCCACCGGGATTTTGAGGTCCTCTGTGTCAACGACTGCTCTCCGGACCATGCCATGGATGTCGTAGGCCGGTATGCAAGAAGAGACCCGAGAATCAAGATGCTCGGTCATGACAGGAACCGGGGTCCGATGGTCGCCCGCCAGACAGGCATCCAGAACGCGTCGGGTGATTTCTACATGTTCGTGGACAGCGATGACACGCTCCCCGTGGACACGATGGAAAGCCTGATCGCCGCCGCCCGAAAGGATGCCTCGGAGGTTGTCGTTGCCGGGCATAACGTTGTTGACAAGGATGGCAACAAGACAAAAGAGGATTTTCCCCTTCTTCAGGATGGGGTGTACACGCCTCTGGAAATCTTTCATTCGCTGGTGGAACGGAAGATTCGCCACAACCTCGCCTTTTGCATCTTTGCGAAGTCCCTTTTCAACGGGGATTTCTACACGCTGGAGAACCAAGCCAATTGCGAAGACATGATTCTGTTTTATGAGTTGGTTGGCGCGTCAAAGAGGGTTTCGGTTATCCGGAAGGCCGTGTACAACTACTATCAGAACCCCGGAAGCACCACGCACACAGCCATTTCCCGAAACGTGCTGAACCAAATGATATATGTGTTCAATTTCCAATACGGTTTTCTCGTCAAGAATGGTCTTCCCGAATCAGAGGTCTTGGGCTTTGTCCTGCCGGATTTAAACATTCTATATTTATATGGCGGGAAAGACCTGCTTCAAAAGCTTAATCCCAAGATATTGGAAGCACTGGACAAGCACGCGATTCGCAACTACCTTCCTCTCAAAAAACGGATTTCCCATCTTATGTGCAAGTCCATGCCGCGACTGGCTCTTTTGTTGCTAAAAGCCAAAGCATTATTGCGGAAACAGCTTGTTTAGATAAAAACATGAACATGTTTTGCCCGAAACATGAACACGTTTTTGAAAAACATCCTCATGTTTTGTCTGAAACATGAGGATGTAAAATATGTGCATCATAAGCAACGTTAAGGAAAAACTTTTTGCTGAACACCCACAACAGCATTTTTAATACGTCATTCCTCTTTTCATTCAATATTTTGTTTATCTTCGTAGAAAGAATATTAGTCCCCCCAAGGAACCCGTTTCCGGAGAATAACAGATATGGAAAGAGTGAAAGTATTGATGTCGGTGTGGAACAGCGCCGGCAATCCTTACTGGAAAGAACAACTGGAAAGCATACATGCCCAGGAGGGCGTGGATGTGGATTTGCTGGTGCGCGACGACGGCAGCTCGGACTCCACCATCTCTGTTTTGCAGCAAGAGCAGGAAGCCGGTCGGCTGAGCTGGTATCAAGGGGAAAACATGGGGCCGGGACGCAGTTTTCTGAATCTGCTGGCCCATGCCGGCGGAGCCGCCTTCTATGCTTTCAGCGACCACGATGATGTATGGCTTCCCGAGAAGCTCCGCGTGGCGACGGAAGCCTTGCACGACGTCCGGGGACCGGCCCTGTATTTCTGTCAGACGAAATTAGTGGATGCAGAGCTTCGCCCCCTGCCACAAGTGCCTATCCATCCCCGCCTCACTTACGGCGAGGCCCTGGTCTATCAGTTCATCGGCGGATGTACCATGGTGATGAACGAGGCTCTGCGCCGGGTGGTGGCCACTTACAGCCCCCGGTATCTGCGTATGCACGACATCTGGATTTACGACATTGCCCTGGCCATCGGAGCCAAGGTGGTGTTTGACCCCACCCCCCACATCCTGTATCGCCAACACGGCCACAACAACGTGGGCCAAAGCGGAAGCCGGTGGATTCAATGGCGCGACCGATGGCGGCATCTGCGCCAAGGCGAACACATCCGCCGTCGCACGGCAGAGGAGCTGTTGCGCGGGTTCGGCCCCATGATGACACCCGAGAACCGGGAGCTGACCGAGCGTGTGGCTCACTGTAACCGCAGTCTGAGCCGGCGCCTGCGGCTGGTCTTCGACTGCAGACTGACCCCCGCCCGCCCGCTGATAGGACTGACCGGCCGACTTGCCATCCTGTTTAATCAACTATAAGAAGAAGTCATGAGCGAAAAGAAAATGCCGATAATATCCGTGGTCACCATCTGCCGCAACAGCGCCGCCACACTGGAAGAAACCATACAAAGCGTGCTGGGGCAAGACTATGCCCCGATAGATTACGTGATTATCGACGGGGGCAGCACCGACGGCACCCTGGACATCATTGGCAAATACCGCTCCCGCCTGGGTTACTTCATCTCGGAACCCGACAAAGGGATTTCCGATGCTTTCAACAAGGGGGTGAAGGCGGCCAAAGGAGATATGATTGTGATTATCAACAGCGACGACATCCTGCTACCCGGTGCCCTGCGCCAAGTGGCCCAACATTACGAGGAGGGCAAGTGGGATATTTATCGCTGCAACGTCATCATCCGAAACAAGGAAACGGGCTTCACGGGGCGCGACATCCCCTCGATGAAGTTCCCCCTGCTCCCCCTTCAGGTGAATGTAGACCACCAAGGCACCTTCACCACACCCGCCGCCCACCGGAAATGGGGCTACTATGACCTGAACTTCCGCTACATGATGGACCACGATTTCCTGGCCCGATGCTATCAGGGCGGAGCGAAGATGAAATATGTGCCCGTGGATGTGGCGGAATTCCGTCTGGGCGGTGTAAGTGTAGCAGGCATTCCCGCCAAAAGATACGACCTGGAACATATCGTGCTCAACCAAGGCGGATCGCGCTTTCTGGCCAAAATCTGTTACTGGTATTTTTGGCTTTTCGACTTTGCCAAACGGATATTTATTTGTATCTTTGGTCAAGATAAGTTAAAAAGACTGCATTATAAGAAAGTAGAATAAAATGAAGGTATTCGTCATAAACCCACCTTTTAAGGCTCAATACGGCAAGTTCTCACGTGAAAGCCGCAGCCCGGCCGTAACGAAGAGTGGTGCCCTATACTATCCCCTGTGGCTGATATACGCCGCGGCTTATTGTCAAAAGCAGGGTCACCAAGTGGCGTTTCTGGACGCTCCGGCCAAGCCCTTGGATGAAATACAAAGCCTGGAGAGAATAAAAGAACAAGGCATAGGCACACGCCTGTTCGTGTTAGGGACAAGCACACCCTCCATTCACAGCGACATCAGTTTTGCCGAAAGCCTGAAACGCCGGTATCCCGAGGCTTTCATCCTGTTGGTAGGCACCCATCCCTCGGCTTTACCTGAAGAAACATTAGGATTGTCCGCATCAGTGGATGCCGTCGCAATTGCCGAGTTTGACCAGACGGTGGCCGATCTGGCCGAGGCTTTGGAGCAAGGTAAAGACGTGAAAGAGGTCAGGGGGCTGTGCATACGTCTGGCAGACGGCGGGTTGCTGCGTACTCCGGCCCAGCCCCCGATGAAACAGCTGGACGAAATCCCCATGGCCGCACAATTCATCAAAGAAAACCTGGACCCGCGTGACTATTTCTTCGCGGCTGCCACTTATCCCAGCATACAGATATTCACGGGGCGGGGTTGTCCTTTCCGTTGCAACTTCTGCGTCTACCCACAAACGATGCACGGGCACGCGTTCCGCTCACGTTCGGCGGAAAACATCGTGAATGAATTTCAATACATTGCCGACAACTTCCCCGATGTGCACGAAGTGGTGATTGAGGACGACACGTTCACGGCCATCAAAAAACGCGTGCTCGAGGTTTGCCGGCTGCTGGTGGAGCGCAAACTGAACAAGCGCCTGCAGTGGTTATGCAATGCCCGCGTAGACCTGGACCTGGAGACCATGAAGGCCATGAAGGCTGCGGGATGCCGGTTGATTATTCCCGGCATAGAAAGCGGGAGTCAGGAAATCTTAGACAACATCCGGAAAGGCACACGCGTTGAGCAATTCTACAGCTACGTGGCCAATGCCAAAAAGGCAGGGCTGCTGATACACGCCTGCTATATGGTCGGCAACCAAGGGGAGACGCCCGAGACCATGGAACAGACGTTGAAGTTGGCTCTGAAACTGAACACCGACACAGCGCAATTCTTCCCCCTCATCCCCTACCCCGGCACCAAGGCCTATGACTGGAACATGAAGCATGGCTATGTGGAAAAGGACTATGACAAATATGTGCAAGAGGATGGAAGCCACAACACCGTGCTCAATTTGCCGGGACTCAGCGCCCAACAGATGGTGGATTTCTGTAACCGCGCACGCAGACGCTACTATCTGCGTCCCCGCTACCTCATCCATCGCTTGTGGATGGGATTGAAAGACCCCAAGGACATGAAACGCTCGCTGAAGGCTTTCGGGCAATTGAAAAAATATCTTTTCAAGTAAACTCTTAAAATTGCATGGCCAAGCACGAACACCCGCTAATCTCCGTAGTCATGCCTATGTACAACAGCGAAAAGTATGTGGGCAAAGCTATTGAGTCTGTAATCGGACAGACTTATCCTCATTGGGAATTGCTGGTGGTGGACGATGGAAGCACAGACAATTCGTGCGAGGTGGTGCGTGCCTATGCCGTGCGTGACTCGCGGATAAAGCTTTTGATCAACGACACCCCCGTGGGTATGCCCTATGCTCCCCGCAACTATGGCATCATGCAAGCCAAGGGCGACTACATCGCGTTCCTGGACTCCGATGACATTTGGTTGCGCGAGAAGCTACGTCAGCAGCTTGTCGTCTTTCATCGCGATGAGCGGACGGCCGTGGTGTATAGCGACTATGAGAAGATTGAGGAGAACGGAGTGCGAAGCGCCCGTATCGTAACGGCTCCGCGCAAGACCAACTATCAGCAAATGCTGTATGGCAACGTCATCGGGAACCTGACGGGTATCTATGACGTGCGGAAAGTGGGGAAGTACTATTTCACCAACGTGCATCACGAGGACTATGCTTTCTGGCTTTCCGTCCTGAAAAGCGGCTATATCGCCCGCAGCACCAGCACCGTCACCGCACTCTACCGTGTGAGAAAGTTAAGTGTCAGCGCCAACAAATTGAGGGTAATGGCATGGCAATGGCACATCTATCGCCAAGTGGAAAACATCGGCATTCTCCGTTCCATCTACTACTTTTGCAATTATGCCATAAGCGGCCTGCGCAAAGCTCTCATCTAATATTTCCTGAAACGAAGGATGCCTAAGGGACTTGACAGTTGCATACGGCTATCGCTCAACCCGTCGACATGCATGCGTCCGTCGGCGGGAATGCCGAAAGGCTTGAGTTGGTCGCGACCCACAAGACTGTCGAAAGGCATCGCATAGGCAGCCGCCACGAACAGGCTGTCGCCCTGATGCGAGAAACGGGCCAGATATTCTTTCTCTCCTTTGCGCTGAACCTTCATCAAGTCCAGTTGAAAGTGAAAGTACATCTCACCCTTCGTGGCAACCGTGTCGCCATCTGCGCCTGTCCATAAGGTCAGTTGCCACATTCCTCCCAAGTCCCCGTTATCATCCCGTTTGTTGTCACAGGCAGAAGCCAAGGCTCCAAAGCAAATAATGGCCATGTATACAACGAAGTGCTTCATTTTTTACCTCCTTTCTTACTGTTTATCCAGCCCGAATAAGCAACCGTGAGCATGGCGCCATGGCTGTTTCCCAACAACTTTCCCTGATTCATTCCATAGGATGCACGCACACACAAACCCGGAACCTGCGGGGGAGAATAGCTTGCCTCCGCCAGCAGATAATTTGCCTTCCGGGGGTCGAGCAACGGCATGTCATACGTTCCCCAGCTTTTCTGGTGGGTGTAAAGCAGCCGCCACTCCACGGCCTTGCAAGGTTGTCCGCTCAAGCCCACATGGTGAGCCACAACCCGGTTATGGAAGAAGTAGATATTGTTCTTACTATATATAGGACTCAGCAATAAAGGCGAGCCCATGGCAAAGCCCGCATGATGCCATCCCGTGTAAGTGCCATGGTTATAATAGTTGTCCGTCGCGCTGATTTGATCGGGAATGTTGGCGGTTCCATCGTGGTAAATGCTTCCGCTTTGGTCCTTTGTTCCCAAATGTTCGTAGACAATCGTGCTGAGGAAAGGGTTGCCGGGCAGATTCACCTCCACACCATAGAGCATGTCTTTCCAGGCATACTGCCAAAAGAGCTGGCTGTGGTCCTCGAAGAAATGCTCGGCATAGGCCGAAGCGCTCCACCCTTTTCCCGCATAGTCAAGCCGTAAATGCCAACTGCCTAACTGATTTCCGGCAACGTTACTATACGCACCATCAGAGGCATCACTGCCTCCCATGAAAAAAGCATCGAGGAAGTCACGGAAACCGTGTCCCATTTTCACATACGTGTCATCAAAATCCGATGTGTCATCAGGTCGTCGGTTTACATTCCACGCCTCACCGCCGAATTGGGCACTCATCTCTAATCCGCCCGTGAGGCTCAAAGGGAACTTTTGCGTGTTACCGATTCGCAGGAAACCGGCCTTACTATGATAAAGGATGTTAGCTGCCCGATGGCCATTGTCTCCCACATGTTCTCGTTGCCAGGCATTATCAGTGAACGCCCCATAAGCGACATGAGCCTTCAACGCCAGCCACCCGCGGGTTCCCGGTATACTCCAGAAATGCGGAAGTTCCAGTCGAACCTGGGGAATCGGCCGGGCATTGATTCCCTCGGTCAAAGCCCCGCTACTCAACTTTTGATTTTTTAACGCCATCGGACGCTCCTTCTGTCCCACGCTCAGACGCAAGGCTTTCCATTGCGCATCAACATAAAATTGTTGAAGAATAAAAGGGCTGTCGAAATTGACCAGTGCTGCCATATCCGCTCCGTAACCTATCCTCCATTTCCGCAGGCTGTCGGCTTCGGCGTCTCGCCGGACACTCAGCCTGAACAAGGCACTTTCACCTTTTGTCGTACCCAGGCCGAAGCGATTATTCGTAAACCAGAAAGGGGCATTGTCACCGGAAGAAGCCGTGAAAGACATGACTCCCTGATATTGGATATCTTCTCCCAACCGGGCCACTTGAGCCATGGAACGGGAAAAAGAAAAAAGTAAGATAGCGGTCACAGGAAAGACCGCGGCCAAAGTGTGTCTGATAGTTGTCTGTTTCTTCATCTGAAAACGACAGAGAAGCTTTCTTGTGCCCCCTGCAATCACAAATATATTGTAATTTACGGTATTACACTTTATAGCAAGGCGAAAATATGACATTTTTCCGATATAAAGGGAATTTTGTAGTGCCTCACAACCATTTATGTACCTATTTTTTCTTATTTTTGTGTCGTATATCATACCCGGAGAAATAAGAATGGAAGGACACAAGTTTGTCAACCCGATAATAACAAATTGGGCGATTATTTTTTTTGACACAATCATCGCAGTTATGTGCCTGGCGGTTTCCAACGCAATAGTAAAGCCGGGCATTCCTGTCGGTGACAGCACTTCCCTTTACTTCGGAACAATCGTTTTCTGCTATATTGTCAGCAGCGTCTGGGTAAAGCCTTTGGTGAATTTGCCGGAAACCCGTTTCTACCGCATCATGGAGCGGACCTTTCACAAAGTTCTTTTGACCGGATTGCTGACCACAGCATGTCTCTTCTTTAACAAAGACGCTGTCATCTTACGTGCATTGACGGCAACATTCCTGCTTGTCTTTTTTATTGTTCTGCTGTTCACACGCATGGCAGAACACGCATACTTCAAACGCCACTTCAGCACAATCTCCCCCGATGAAACAAACGCAATGGAAATCCCCGGAGGATTGTATCATGCGGGAAACAGAATCGCAAAAAGAATCCTCGATATTCTTCTTTCAATTCTACTCCTGCTTACCGTTTACCCGATAGCATACATCGTAATCTTCATATACAGCAAAATAAAACATCATGGTGCCGTCTACTCCACCCTACGGCTCACCGGTTTGAATGGTATAGAATTTACATGTATAAAGTTCAGCGCGTTAGGTGAAGACAACATCATCAACTCCCTACCTCAACTTTTTTGCGTACTTACAGGGAGCATGAGTATTGTGGGCACAAGAGCATACCCCCCTTCCGACTTCAAACAAGACGAGGAATCAATTAGCGACAGCCATCATGCATACATGGGCAAACCCGGTCTGACAGGATGGGCTACAGTGGAGGGTTTCCAAAGCCACGAGGAAGAGAAGACACTTGACAAATGGTACATCAGAAACTGGAGCCTGGGATTGGATATATTCATCATCCTTAAAGGCCTATGTACTTTATTATTCAAGAGAAACAAATAATAACACAGAAATATAAATGAGTATTTTTAGCAAACTTTTTGGCCGCAAGCAGGCCGAACAGATACGCGTGGGAGGCATGGAAGACTTCATGACCCTCATCCGTGTATACTATCAAGCCGTAATGGCCAATCAATTAGGAATCAGCAATCTTGCCGCATTACCTGATTTGCGTGTCTTTAAGCAATCACTGAAAGTGGCAACCGTTAGCAACCGCTTGGGGTTGGGGGAAAGGAAAAAATGCCGTCAGATGATGCAAGAGATGTATGGAATGAGCGATTCCTTCTTCAACGAGATAGATCAAAGCATCAAAAAGCGTTGTCGCAACATGCAGGAGGTGCAACCCTACTTCCTCGTTTTCCAGGATTTCAGTCAGAATCTGATGATGGGCATGGGACAGTTGATGCAGTGGAAACTGCGCCTGCCCTCGTTCATGCACAAGGCACTCTACGGAATGACCGAGAAGGCCGTGCACGACATACTGACAAAAAACGACTACAGCGATGCCGGCATGCGCATGTCTGTGGTGGCGGTGCGTAAGGCTCAACAGCGCCTGGGCTACACAGAACAATGGATGGTGGAATACAGCTATCGATTGCTGATGCTGGCCAAGAAAGAGCCTCGCAATCGGATTGACGAGCAAAAATAACACATGGCAGGGGTTTTCACGAAAAATATTTTGTAGAGACCAAATAAATCACTACATTTGTAAGACAGATTATCGGCATCAAAGAGAGACCGAAGATGACCCAAGAAGAAAAAGAACTGCTGGAACAAGTAAGAACGCGCATACAGCAACTGGTGTTACAGGACCAGCGGCTAAAGAGCCGTAACGCTTCCCTGCAGCAGCAACTTCAGCAGCGCGACGAGCGCATCTGCAACTTGGAAAGCGAATTGAAGCAAGTCAAGGTCTCATATGCCAATCTTAAGATTGCGAAGACGATGGAGTTGACCGAAGAAGACACACGTGCGGCTCATCGGCGTCTGACCAATTTGGTGCGACAAGTAGATGAATGTATCGCTCTGTTGAAATCATAACAAGAAAATGTGAGATGACAACAAGTGACCGACTGAATATCACACTTAAGATAGGAACACGACAGTTTCCTATGACTGTGGCACGCGAAGACGAATACGCCTATCGCGAGGCAGAAAAGCTCATCAACGAACGGCTGCGCTTTTACGCAGACCGCTACCCTACCCAAGGTACGGAGACCTATCTGATGATGGCTTTGCTGGACATCGCCTTGAAGTTAAAACAGTCGGAACTGATGCAGGATTCATCATCCTTGGCAACCACCCTCCAGTCTATGTTAAACGACTTGGAGAAGGTTGTTTCCACGGATTAAGAAAAGAACTATTTGCGACGCACCGCCAACACTCGGTTCAGCGCATCGACACGTCGGGCGCTTAAATACACGAGTGGGAACGGGGCGTTTTTCTATTATTAAATAAAAAAACATGTATACGGAAATTATTATTTCAGTACTCGTAGCACTTGCCGTGGTGGCCGTATGGGCGGGAATCTTCTACCGCATCGTTCTGCCCTCGCAGCGCAAGCGAGTGAAAGAAGAGGCCACACAAGAGGCAGAAGTCATCAAGCAGCAGAAGTTGTTGGAAGTGAAAGAGAAATTCTTGAACAAGAAAGCCGAGCTTGAGAAAGAGGTGCAACAGCGCAATCAGCAGATTCAGCAAAGCGAAAATCGTATCAAACAACGTGAGCAGAGCCTGAACCAGCGTCAGGATGAGTTGAACCGCCGCAAGCAAGAAATGGAAGCCCTGCGTCAGCGCATGGATGGACAACAAGCCACTCTGCAGCAGCGCGAAGTTGATTTGCAACAACGCGAGGACAGCATTCTGGAGAAAGAGCGCACACAACTGGAACAAATCAGCGGCCTTAGCGCAGAAGAGGCACGAGAGCGTTTGATTGAAGGCCTGAAAGACGAAGCCCGAAGCATGGCACAGGGCTACATCAACGATATCATGGACGACGCCCGCATGACCGCCACGAAAGAGGCCAAGAAGATTGTCATCCAAAGCATTCAACGCGTAGCAACAGAGACAGCCGTAGAAAACAGCGTCACTGTATTCCATATTGACAACGATGATGTCAAGGGTCGCGTTATTGGCCGCGAGGGACGAAACATCCGCGCCCTCGAGGCCGCCACAGGCACAGAGATTGTGGTAGACGACACACCCGAAGCCATTGTGATTAGCGGCTTCGACCCCGTGCGCCGAGAGATTTGCCGATTGAGCCTGCACCAGCTGGTAGCCGATGGCCGCATCCACCCTGCACGTATCGAGGAAGTCGTAGCCAAAGTGAAGAAACAAATAGACGAAGAGATTCTGGAAACCGGTAAACGCACCACCATCGATTTGGGCATACACGGCCTGCACCCCGAACTGGTTCGTCTGATAGGTAAGATGAAATACAGAAGCAGTTACGGACAAAACTTGCTTCAACACGCACGCGAGACAGCCAATTTGGCCGCCGTGATGGCCAGCGAACTGGGATTGAATCCCAAGAAAGCCAAACGTGCCGGTCTGTTGCACGACATCGGTAAGGTTCCCGATGAAGAGCCGGAGATGCCTCATGCTCTCTATGGAGCCAAGTTGGCCGAGAAATATAAAGAAAAGCCCGACATCTGCAACGCCATCGGCGCCCACCATGACGAGATGGAGATGGAGAGCCTCATCGCTCCCATCGTGCAGGTGTGTGATGCCATCAGTGGAGCACGTCCCGGTGCACGCCGCGAAATCGTGGAAGCATACATCAAGCGTCTGAAAGATTTGGAGAACATCGCCATGAGCTACCCCGGAGTACAAAAAACTTATGCCATTCAGGCTGGTAGAGAGTTGCGCGTGATTGTGGGTGCCGATAAGATTGACGACAAGAAAACCGAGGAACTGAGCACAGAGATTGCCACCCGCATTCAGAACGAGATGACCTATCCCGGCCAGGTTAAGATTACCGTAATCCGTGAAACCCGCAGTGTGAGTTACGCAAAATGATTATCGCTGTAGACTTTGACGGCACTATTGTGCAAAACCGTTACCCCGAGATTGGCAGTGAAATGCCTTTCGCCACCCCTACCCTTAAGATGCTCATTTCTGAGGGACACAGGCTGATTCTTTGGACGGTGCGCAATGGCCATCGATTGGATGAGGCAGTGGAATGGTGCAGAAAACGCGGTGTGGAGTTCTATGCCGTGAACAAAAACCATCCTCACGAAGAGTACGACCCCAATGGCCGGCATAGTGTGAAGTTAAAGGCTGATGTGTTTATTGACGACCGCAATATCGGAGGTATGCTCAGTTGGGCGACGATTTATTCCTTAATCCACGAAAGAACCACCTTAGAGGAGGCTCTCCGACGTGAGATTTTGGATTCCGAAACTAAACGCAAGCGGAAATGGTGGCCTTTCTGAGGTGTTAAAAACAAATTTGATGTCTATATAAACACATCGCATGTAGACCCAAAAAAGATAGCCGTCCGGACATAGGGCGGCTATCTTTTTTGTGCTTCAGCAACAGACGTCCGGATTATCCCGGGACCCACTTTTAAGGTCACCGGATGTGTCGGAATGACAAGAACAGGTTAATCAAAAACATCTTTTTAGACTGATTACAATACCATAAGCCGAATTATTTGTATTTTTGCGGTTGAAAAGGATTCCACACAAATATCTGGCATTATGCGTAGCCTGTTTTACATATTCATCACACTGGTGATTACCTGTTGCGGTTATTCAAGTCCCCAACTGAAGGTGCTTGATGAGGCTCAACGCCTGATGCAAAGTGACCCTTCCGCCGCTTTATCAAAACTTAATGATGTGGATGTGTCGGAATTTCACGATTCCGCTACTATGGCCCGCTGGGCGCTCTTATATAGCGAGGCATTGGTGGTCAACAGACTTTCCGCACCCACTGATACCATCGTAAACATCGCCATTGATTACTACGGACGGCATAAGCTGACCGATGAATTTAAGAAAGCCTCACACCTGAAAGCACTGATTCAGTCTTCCGGAGAAACGAACACCCTTGCAACAGCCCTGTATCTTCAGAAGGAAAAGGAATTTCTTCTTTATAAAGAGCGGGCCAGACGCGAACTGTATATGTTCGTCGGTCTCGTCGTCTTACTTATCGCTATTGGAATTATTGTCTGGATGCGCCAGCGGATGAAGATACAATCTTTGAAGAATGAAACGCTGATGGCTGAAGCCTCCGGGTTCAAAAACCAAATGGATGCAAGCCGTAGCGATGTCAGCCGGTTGGAGATGAAGCTACACGGACTGCTCGAAAAACGTTTCGCGCTCATTGACTCTCTTTGTCAGACATACTATGAATCACAAGGCACGAAGACTGAACGAAAAGCCATCATCGACAAGGTGAAAAGTGAAATCGATTCCGTGCGCACCGACTCTTTTCCTGAGATGGAGCAGGCCGTCAACGATTGTCTCGGCAATATTCTTACAACGGTCAAAGAGAATTATCCCGACATTAAGGCCGAAGACTATCAGCTTTTAGTCTATCTTGCAAGCAGACTTTCGACACGCACCATAAGTCTGCTTCTCGGTGAGTCGGTTGATGTGATTTACAAACGCAAATCAAGACTTAAATCCCGTCTCAAGGTGTCTGTGGAACCCATCTGTCCCGAGATTATGACCGTTTTTTGACACTACTTTTCGTGCAGTCAGAATTTTCCGGAGCATCACTTTGTATATACCTGATTATACGAGTATTACAAATTGAGCTGTCAGACTTTTATTTTGGAGTTTAAGGGCTTTTGTGAGTAACTTTGCAATAAAAAACACTCACATGAACGCAAAAGCATTTACAACCATCCTGGCCACGATTTTCATCATCGGAACGGGTCACGCACAGAATCAAGAAACAACCGACAGCCTCACACACGAATTGCAGGAAGTGGTAGTGACAGCACAGCAGCCGGCCACAAAACTTGTCGGTTCAACACTTGTAACAACAATTCCCGGCTCAAATCTCTCCCATCTTGGCAATGCCCTCGATGTCCTTGCACAACTACCGATGCTCAGGGTGCAAGACGATGCGGTAAGCGTCATCGGGAAAAACAATATCGAAATCTATATTGACGGACGACCGATGCGCGACAATCTGGAACTACGGCAGATACTCTCTACCAATCTGAAAAAAGTGGAATTGCTCATGGCTCCCGGAGCAGCCTACGCAAGCACCACGGGAGCCGTGCTCAGAATCACGACTCTCCGGAATTTCATACAAGGTTTGTCGTTCACCGACCAACTTCAACTGCAGCGATGCAGCAAGTGGTCTGTCATGGATCACCTCGGACTCAGCTACAGGACCGGCAATTGGGAGTTCTTTACCAACGGAGTGATAAACCACAATAATTTCCGGATTAAAGGAACCACCACCAACACCCTTATATACGATGGCAAGGAAACCATTGTAGGAGGCAGCCAACACAACACCTTTCCCACCCTGACCGGCAGCGCCAAAGCCGGATTCAACTACGCCAAAGGTTCGCAATCCTTCGGGGCCCTTTACCGCTATAACCCGGAACGCGGCGATTTCAACAACTGCGGCACAGAGTGGCTTGACAACAATCCGGCTCTGAGGCGTGAGATTGACAAGCAAATCAGGGCACACAGCCACCTCACATCGCTCTACTACGAAAACACCCTTGCCGACAACTATTTGCTCCATTTCGACGGCGACTTTCGCCAAGCGGAAGCGGATAACAGCGTTGCGACCACATATTCCGAATCGACAAATCCCGATGTCAACTCAACGGATGAACGCAAATCGACCCTTTGGGCAGGAAAACTATATCTGAGATTTCCGCTATGGAACGGAGACTTCACCGTCGGGACACAAGACAGCCACACCCACACCTCACTTGACTACCGCATGCTCAACGACCGTGTCGGCGAATACATCCCCTCCTCCCTGACCGATGCAAGACAGACCTCGGCGGCATTGTTCGCATCCTGGTCCCGTATGCTTGGCAAGCTCTCCCTCTCTGCCGGAGCAAGATACGAGTATGTCGATTATGATTTCAAGGTCGACGGCAAACGCGACGGGAACCTGAGCCGCCGCGACCATCTGCTGACGCCTGACGTGTCACTCGGCTACTCCTTCAACGATGAATCCCAGATAAGCCTCAGCTATAAGACGGCAAGGGTCAAACCGCCCTATTCGCAACTTACCGGTTCGCTCAGCTACGTCGGGCTGCATGAAATCGAGGGAGGAAACCCGAGCCTGCATGACGAGAGGATGCACGACGTCCAACTATTCGGCATGTGGAAAGGCTTCATGCTTCAGGCGGACTACACTCGTTCGCTCGACACCTATGCCTTTGTCAAGCAGCTCCATCCCGCCGACAATCTTCAGCTCCTGACGCACCCCGTCAACATCGATGTTTCCGCTGTCAGCCTCTATCTTATATGGAACCGTCCCATACACCGGTGGACCCCGAATGTCACACTCGGAATGTATCGTCAATGGCTTGACCTTGAAAGCACCGCACACAACAAACCCATGTTCTCTTATTACTTCAACAACACACTCTCGTTGCCCCGCGGATGGACGATTACCGCCAACATGAACGGTTGCTCGTCGGGCGACATGCACACCAACCGTTTCGGTGCCACATGGTTCATGATAGACGCTTCCGTTGGCAAGACGTTCCTGAACAAGTCGCTGACCGTGAAGCTGTCGGCCAACGACATCCTCAACACCGCCAACAACAACTGGACGATGAACACCTGCGGCATCTTCGTTGACAAGCATCAGAGCTACGACCATCGGGGTATCTCGTTAAATGTCACCTACAGTTTCCAGCCGCGCAAAAGCAAATACAAAGGTTCATCCGCAGCCGAAGCCGAGATGAAAAGACTATAACAAAACATGAGTCCGATGAAATCAGAATAAAGTAGTCTGCCTGTGTTCAACTCCGTTTGTGAAGCCCCGGGAAAAGCATGTGAATGTTTCGGGAAAAACATGAGGATGTTTTTCAAAAACGTGTTCATGTTTTGGGTAAAACATCAAGATGTTTTTCCCGGGGCTTTGGGAGCGGGATTTTTACAGACAATGAAAAACCATCGAACGTTAACAAAAAACACCATTGGTGCATGCAGTCTTTTGAGGTCCGTCCCATCTATTCTGTTGATGACAAATCTACATCAATGGATTTAGAACACCTCATAACACAATGCCAAAACGGCGACAGAGAGGCTTTCGGGACTCTTTATCAAACCTATCTCATCCCGATGCGTAAGGTCGTGACATATTTCATACACGACTCTGAAACCGTGTGGGACATTCTGCATGACGGGTTTCTTATAGCCTTTGTTTCGATAGACTCCCTGAAAAACGCTCAAAAAGTGGAAGCGTGGCTTACGTCAATCATGAAGAATCTTGCCCTTCAATATCTCAAAGAAGAAACCAAATATCGTTCTGCTCCCCTATCAGACGTTGCCATTTCCCATGAAGAAGACGGCTATCAGCCCCCGGGACTGACGTGGGAAGAACTCGACATGATAATCAACCGGCTACCCGAAGGCTATGGCAAGGTCTTCCGTCTGGCCGTTCTCGACGGTTTGTCGCACAAGGAGATTGGAGAACTGTTGGGCATCGCACCCCATTCATCTTCTTCACAACTTGCACGTGCCAAAGCCATGATGCGAAGCATGATAAGCAGATACCGGATGGGCACGCTTTCCCTTGTGGCCATAGCAATACTTGTTTGGCATGGGCTGTTCAGGCATCGTGAAGACACATTGCCACATCCCGTGACAAGCAAGAACACAGACCAAGAGACGCCGGCCGTGACAGATACCGTATCAGAGCGGAAAAACAAAAATTTCGATAACACGATTCTTAAACGGAAAGCCATACACAAGACTCTATATCCGCAGACACAAAAGAATATGGCCGAATTAACCCTATCCAAGGATAGCATACCGGTACTTAAGAATGACAGTGTTCCCCATGATACCATAAGGCAAATACCAAAGATTACAGACAGAAACGAACGCCTCGTCCGAGAAGACTCACCACGCACCTTGAGTACAAAGACTTCCGATTGGACACTCTCTTTGGCTTGCTCCGGCAATCCCGGACTGCAAGAATTGAGCCGTCATCGTATTCCGAATCCGGGTATCCCGGATGTCGAGGGTCCCACGGACGAGATTGAAGTAACGGAAAAAACACATCACCACATACCCGTGGTCATCGGTTTGTCAATCAGCAAATCAATCACTTCCCGATGGGGTGTGGAAACGGGCTTACGTTATACATTCCTGCGATCAGACTTCCTTTCGGAAAGCACACAGATGAGCAGAGAGACGGTACAGCGCGTTCACTATTTAGGCCTGCCCCTGAAGTTCAACTATCGCATTCTTGCCACCAACGGATTCTCGTTGTATGGCCAAGGAGGCGGTGCGCTGGATATTCCAATCAATGGCAGCCAACAGATAAGAGAACACTCATCGGAATCCGGAGGTCCGAAGACAGAAATTGTCCAGATTCAGCCCCCCCCGCAATGGTCTGCAGAGGGCGGTCTGGGAATCCAATACCGTTTCACCCCGTCACTCAGCATATATGCCGAACCGTCGTTCCGCTACTATCTCAATCCCGGTTCCGGCATCAAGACGATACGGCAGGAGAAACCGTTTGAATTTACCATACCTATCGGAGTGAGACTGACATGGTAAACAAAAAGAAAAACATCAGCGGTATGCAGTCTTTGAGTGGTAATGTCATCTATACGGTGAGATTATCAACATCAAAGACATGTATAACTTATCCGACTACCTCCGAAGCGGGCTGCTGTTTGTGCACAACAGCCTCTTCCCCCAAGACAAAAGGCTGGCACAACTTATGATTTACACCACCAACCGCTGCCAGTCGCGTTGCCGTCACTGCTCGATATGGCAGAAGCCTCACGACACGCTTTCAAAAGATGAAATCGTGTCCATCATGGCCGCCAAGTGCATAAGCCGCCATACGACCGTAGGGCTTGAGGGAGGCGAGCTTGTGTTGCACCCGCAAGCTGCCGAGATACTGGAGTGGTTCCGGCAGCATCATCCCAACTACACATTGCTTTCCAACGGTCTCCTGCCGCAAAAGGTGATAGACCTGACAAGACGTTACCGCCCCAAACGCCTTTATCTTTCCCTCGACGGCAATCGCGACACATATAAAAAGATGCGCGGCGTTGACGGTTATGACAAAGTGATAAGAATCATCGAAGAGCTCAAGGACGACGTCCCCATCTCACTTATGTTTTGCCTGTCACCGTTCAACGGTTTCACAGACATGGAATATACCATAGAAATTGCAAAAAAACACGGGATTGACATACGCATAGGCATATACGGCACAATGGCGTATTTCGACACCAAAGCAAAAATGCTGCAGACACGGGGCGGCGGGGACTACACCTCCCAAATACCGGGCAACATACACGACACACGGGAGAATTTCGATTTTGTGGCCCTCTACGCCCCGTGGCACAACGGCAACCTGCGGCTGCGCTGCCATTCAATCACCAATTCGCTCGTAATCCACCCTGACGGGAATGTGCCCCTTTGTCAGAACCTTGACATCGTGATGGGTAATGTCAAGGAAAAGTCGCTTGACGAAATCTTCAATTCCGCGGAAAGCATTGCCACGCAATGCCGCTACTCAAAAGAGTGCAACAGGTGTTGGATTAATTTTCACAGGAAATATGACATCATCCTGCTTCGCAATCTGGAAAGGTTTTTTCCGAAGAGGATGATTGAAACGTTCTATGGCAGCTATCAGTGGTGTGCCAAGAGTGACATGACCTATCGCAATTATCTAAAAAGCATAAAGAAATGAGAAGTCCCATAATCCGCCTCATACAGCATTGGCGCTCGCAGCGTAACCTGAGGATACTGCAACCGCCCTACTCCGCCTGCTACGCCTTTGTGGGCGTAGGAAGCCATGCCTTGCAAAACCTGTACCCGGTTCTGCAGTTCCTCGGCATCCGGCTTAAATACATTTGCTGCCAAAGTCCGGAAAAACTGCCTCTGATAGAGAGGCGCTTCGGCGTGACCGCCACCACATCGTTAGACACGATATTGGATGATGACGAAGTGGCGGGAGTCCTTGTATGCACATCACCGCAATCGCATTATGAGATATGCTCCCGTGTGATTGCATCCGGTAAATACTTATTCATAGAGAAACCGCCGTGTCAGACACCCGACCAACTTGAGCAGTTGATTGCCCAAGACAAAGGGCAAATGACGATGGTCGGTATGCAGAAACGGTATTCGCCCTTAATCCGGATGTTGCAGAAAAGACTATTAAAGAACAAACCTATAAGCTATACCCTGTCGTTTCACACCGGAACGTACCCCGAAGGCAATCCCTTCACAGAACTGTTCATCCATCCGGTGGATTTGGTGTCATATCTGTTCGGAGAAGCCGAGATAAAGGCCGTCCGGCAGGTGGATACGGACGGAACAACAACCGTTCAGGCATTGGTCTCTCATGGCGAAGTGACAGGCATCATGGAATTGTCCACCGCCTATTCGTGGACTACACCGAAGGAATCGCTCCACATCAATACCCGGGAAGGAGAGTACCGACTGGAACAAATGGAACGATTATACCACATCCCTCACCCGAAAAGAGTTGCCGGAATACCGCTCGAGAAGCTCGGCCTGTTCACTGCCTCCGGGCAGGCGCTTATAGAACGGGACAACTTCAATCCGCTCATAACCAACAACCAACTTCACACTCAAGGATTCCTGCCCGAAATCAAGGCTTTTGCCGACATGGTGGAACATTCGGGCAAAAATCTGTCCCCACTATATTGTATGCGCAACACATACAAATTCATCGCTTCATTAAAACCATAAAGGGAAAAGCGCATATTTGTCCGGACAAACCGGCAAATAAGATGTTGTCCAAAGAGCCACTTTTTATTTGCCATTTTTGCAGAATCCAACGTTTTTTTTAATATATTTGTCTGCAAATCATTACTTATCTTTCATCCTAATCTATGAAAAAGCCTTTTCTTTTGCTTTTGTTCCTGCTGGGATTGTTCCGCAACATGCAAGTGTCTGCCGAGGACATTCCCTTTCGTGAACAACGACGTGAAATTTTCCGTGTATTGCCCATCAACGAAGAAAGTATTGTCTTCCTGGGCAACAGTATTACGAATTTCAATACATGGCCCGAGGCTTTCGGCAGCACGGCCGGTGTGGTGAACCGTGGCATCAGCGGTAACTATTCGGGCGAAGTGCTGGAACACCTCGACCTGATTGTGAGCGGGCGTCCCCAAAAGATTTTCCTGATGATCGGCATCAACGACTATCAGTCGCCCGAAGTCGTGATACCCAACACCAAGCGCATCATTGATGTGGTGCGCCGCGAATCACCCGAGACCACCCTCTACATCCAAAGCCTGTTACCCTGCAACCGCGCAGACAGAAAAGGTATGGTGGAGCCTATCAACAAACAGCTGAAGGAACTTTGCGAGAAGGAAGGCATCACATTCATCAACCTCTACCCGCGCTTGGTGGACGACAACGCCGCCAATCCCGGCATTGCCGGCGCCTACACCAACGACAACCTGCACGTGACCGCGGCAGGCTATCGCGAATGGACCAAAGACTATGAGCAATATACAGGCATAGCACCGTCGTGGTCTCAGGACGACGTGGTGCTGCCCAGCGGTTTCGTTCCTTTCGAGAACATCATGATTTCCGAGTTCTGCATGTTGCCGGTCAACGATGGCGACATACTGATGCTTGGCGACTACAACGTGCAGACGGGCGAGTGGGCGGAATTGATGCAGTCTCCCAAAGTGAAGAACCGCGGTATCGGCATCGGTTGGGGCTACTCGCTGACGCTTGACAAGCTCAAGCGCGTCATCCCCTACATCATCAAGGGGAACCCATCCAAGATTTTCTTGCAATGCGGTGCACGCGACCTGGGCGGCGGCACATCGGCCGACGACGCTTACACCAAGTATATAGCAGCCGTGGAAGACATCAAGAACCTTATGCCCGAAGCTGATATTTACCTGCAAAGCATCATCCCGTTCACGGATGCCACGCTCAACACAGAAAAGGTGGTGCCCTTCAACGAGAAAATCAAGGCTTATGCCGAAGCGGACAACCGGGACAAGGTTCAGTTCGTAGACGTCTACACGGCATTGTCCGAGAACGGAGTGCTCAACACCAAATTCGTCGGAGCCAACACCGCACAAAGCCGCGGCATCAACGGCCGGGGATATCTGCGCTGGGCCGCCACACTGGCTCCCTTCATGGGCGAGGACATACGGCCCGTGCCCGAGTTGAGCGATGCTGCCTTTGCCCTGAACGAAGCCCTGTCTGCCGCCCGTCGCAAGGCTTTTAACCTCATTGTGGGCGATGAGCCGGGGCACTATGACGAAGAAGCATCTGCTCCGTTGCGCGAAGCCATCGCTACGGCAGAAACATTGCTGAGCGACCCGGACGAACTCACCGACAAGCAAGCCGCCGAACAGGCATCGCTGCTGGAGGCTGCAGCCGCACGCATCAACGAGCATATCGTCCTGCCGCACCTCTCAACCGACGAGAACGAGGTGTGGTACAAACTCTCCACACCCTTGCGCAACAACCTGTTTACGGAAAACGAAGGCTTGGGTAGCGGAGCCATGGGCAAGACAGAGAACAACAACAGCAACCAGCAATGGAAATTTACGCTCAGGACAGACAACACATGGAACATCATAAGCCGGGCAGACGGGGGATATCTCAGCCCCGAAGCTGCCGGCAGCGCACAATTGCAGACCGTCAAGAACGAACCGGCAAAAGGATGGACCCTGCAACCGGCCTCCACTTTAGGCTACTTCATCGCTGTTTGCGGAACGGCACAACTGCATCAGACCAATGCCTCCTTAGGCTATAAAATCATCAATTGGGGAGGCGGAACCAACACGACCGATGACGGTTGCCAGTTTCGGGTGACCACGGTGACCACAGAACCGGACCCTGACCCCGAACCCGAAGTCGCCCCCGACGCCCTGCTCACGCTGACCAACATATCCCTCGACGGAACATCACCATACAAAGTGCCCGAAGAGATGGCGGCTCCGGTGCTCGCCGCAGAAAGCGCAACCGTAGCCATCGACTTCACGCTGGCCGACAACTCGGCAGAGATGGCTCTCGTGGGCAGTTCCAACTCATCGGCAGCAGAAAATTTTGTGTGCGTCTCTGTGGCTTCGGCCAACAATTTCGGTGTGCGCTATAACAACGGTGGAGGCAAATACACGCAAACCGCCTCGATAGGGACAAACCGCCACCGGATTGTCGTCACGATGCAACCCGTCAACCCCTCATGCTCCTACTATCTTGACGAAACCAAGATGCGTGATGTGGCAGCCGTGGTGCCCACCTTGGGCAATGTCTCCGGAGTGGACGGCCTTTACCTCGGCGGTCTGGTCTGCTCGGACAACGCCAACAAATACCCCATGCGCGGAACCATCCACTCTGTTCAATTCTTCCCCGGCGTACTGACGCCCGGGCAAGTGGCAGCCATCAATTACGACGGCCTGATTGCCACTTCCATTTCCGGCATCGAACAGGCCGGCGTGGCATATCGCGTGGAAAGCGGCCGCATCATCATCACGGGCAACCCTTCTTCCGCCCGGGTCTACGACATGACGGGGCGTCAACACGCCGCCAACGGTCTGCGTCCCGGCCCATATTTGTTAAGAATCAACGGAAAGAGCCATAAAATACAGGTGCGCTGAGTCATCTCGCCGCGCAACCGGCAGAGAGACATCAACAAAAAAACATCAACACGTCCAACCTCGGACGCGTTGATGTTTTTTTTATTTTTCCCCGTTCTTCCGGGTGTCAGTCTCCCGACCGCAACTCCAGCAACACGACATTCTCCACGTGCTGCGTGTGGGGGAACATATCCACGGGCTGGATACGTGTCACCTTGTATTCAGCATCCAACAGCTGCAGATCGCGTGCCTGGGTGGCAGGGTTACAGCTAACATACACTATGCGCTTGGGATGGGCAAAAAGAATGACGTCCACCACATCCTGATGCATGCCCGCACGAGGCGGATCGGTAACGATAACATCGGGACGACCGTGCCGGGCGATGAACTCCTTGTTCAACACATCCTTCATATCGCCGGCATAGAACAACGTGTTCTCGATACCGTTGATGAGGCTGTTGATTTTGGCATCCTCGATGGCATCGGGCACATACTCGATGCCCACCACCTGACGTGCGCGGCGGGCCAGGAAATTGGCAATGGTGCCCGTGCCTGTATACAGGTCATAAACCAGCTCGTTTCCTGTCAATTGGGCAAAGTCACGCGCCACTTTATACAACTCATAAGCTTGGTTGGTGTTGGTCTGATAGAAGCTCTTGGGGCCGACCTTGAAACGCAGGTCCTCCATCTCCAAGAAGATGGCATCGGTGCCATAGAAGTTATGGACAGGCAAATCACCAAAGGTGTCATTACATTTGGTGTTGTTCACCCACAGCAACGAGGATATCTCGGGATGACAGGCATGAAGGTGGGCCATGAGGCCATCGGCCAGATGCTGCTCTTCATCGGAGTTGATACAGAACTGTAGCAAAATCATCAGTTCCCCGGTGTTGCTCAAGCGAATCATCACTCCGCGCAACAGCCCCACATGCTCACGGGCATCGTAGAAAGTAAGGCCGTTGGCCCACGCATAATCGCGGATGCACAGGCGGATGCTGTTGTTCACCTCGGGCATCAAGTGGCATTTCTCAATGGGCAGAATCTTGTCGAAAGCACCACCGGCATGGAATCCGATGCTGTCGTTGTGTTCAAAGGTCTCGCCACTTTGTATCTGCTCCCTGGTGAGCCAACGTTTGTTGGCACAGCCGAACTCCATTTTGTTGCGATACTCCAGCGTTTGTTTACTACCCATAATGGGTTGGCATTCGGGAAGTTCAACCTTGCCAATACGCTGCAAAGCATCCATCACCTGACGCTGTTTCCAATAAAGTTGCTGCTCATAGTCCAGACACTGCCACTTACATCCGCCACAAACGCCGAAATGTTGGCACACAGGCTCCACGCGATGTGGACTGAATTGATGGAACCTGACCGCCTCGGCCTCGGCATAGTTATGCTTCTTCTTGGTCAACTGCAGGTCGACCACATCTCCGGGAACCACATAAGGCACAAAGACCACCAGGTCGTCCACACGTGCCAAAGACTTGCCTTCGGCTGCAAGTTGGGTAATTTCTACCTTTTCCAATAAGGGTAAGGGCTTACGTTTTCTACTCATCTCTTTAAAATTTGCACAAAATTAAGCAAAAGAGAAGAAAATAATGCCTTGGCTGTAGGTGATATTTCAAAAAAAGAACTTAATTTTGTAAATAACATATATCTAATACCACATTAAATATATAATATTATTTAACAATGGACAAAAAAAGAGTTTACACTTTTGGTAACGGGCAAGCCGAGGGCAATGCCAGTATGCGTGAAGTGTTGGGTGGCAAGGGTGCCAACCTTGCCGAGATGAACTTGATTGGAGTGCCTGTGCCTCCCGGTTTCACCATCACCACAGACACGTGTAACGAGTATTATGAAATCGGCCAGGAGAAGCTGGTTGAGCTGTTGCAAGACGAAGTGAAGGCTGCTGTGGCCCACACGGAGAAGCTGATGAACAGCAAGTTCGGCGATGTGAAGAACCCCCTGCTGATGAGCGTTCGATCCGGTGCCCGCGCGTCTATGCCCGGTATGATGGACACCATCCTGAACCTGGGTTTGAACGACGAAGTGGCAGAAGGCATGGTTGCCAAGACGGGCAATCCCCACTTCGTATACGACAGCTATCGTCGTTTCGTGCAGATGTATGGCGATGTGGTGTTGGGCATGAAGCCTGTGAATAAGGAGGACATCGATCCCTTCGAGGCCATCATCGAAAAGGTGAAGGAAGAGCAGGGTGTTGTGCTGGACAAGGATCTCAGCGTAGAAAGCCTGAAGACCTTGGTAGAACTCTTCAAAAAGGCTATCAAAGAGCAGACCGGCCACGACTTCCCCACGGACCCCATGGAGCAGTTGTGGGGTGCCATCTGCGCCGTGTTCCGCAGCTGGATGAACGAACGCGCCATCCTCTACAGAAAGATGGAAGGTATACCCGATGAGTGGGGTACGGCTGTGAGTGTGATGGCCATGGTGTTCGGTAACATGGGTGACACCAGTGCCACCGGCGTATGCTTCAGCCGCGATGCCGGCAATGGCGAGAACATCTTCAACGGAGAGTATCTGATTAACGCCCAGGGCGAGGACGTGGTTGCCGGTATCCGCACTCCCCAGCAGATTACCAAAATCGGTAGCCAGCATTGGGCCGAGCGTGCAGGTATCAGCGAGGAAGAGCGTGCAGCCAAGTATCCCTCCATGGAAGAGGCCATGCCCGCCTTGTATGCCGAGTTGAATGCCCTGCAGGAGAAACTGGAGAATCACTATAAGGATATGCAGGACATGGAGTTCACCGTCCAGGAAGGCAAACTGTGGTTCCTGCAGACCCGCAACGGTAAGCGTACCGGCACCGCAATGGTTAAGATTGCCATGGATTTGGTGCGCGAGGGCATGATTGACGAGAAGACTGCCATCCTGCGTTGCGAGCCTTTGAAGCTGGACGAGCTGCTTCATCCCGTATTCGACAAGGACGCCCTGAAGAAGGCCAAGGTCATCACTCAGGGTTTGCCCGCTTCTCCCGGTGCTGCATGCGGACAGATTGTGTTCCATGCCGATGATGCACAGGAGTGGCATGAGAACGGGCACAAGGTGGTGTTGGTACGTATCGAGACCAGCCCCGAGGATTTGGCCGGTATGGCCAGTGCCGAGGGTGTGCTCACAGCCCGTGGCGGTATGACCTCTCACGCTGCCGTTGTGGCTCGCGGTATGGGTAAGTGCTGCGTGAGCGGTGCAGGTGCCATCAACGTGAACTACAAGACCAAGACCGTAGAAATCGAGGGCGTAGTATATAAGGAAGGTGACTACCTGTCACTGAACGGTACCACCGGTCAGGTTTATGCCGGCGAGGTTGCCACCAAGGCAGCTGAGTTGAGCGGCGACTTCAAGGCCTTGATGGACCTCTGCGACAAGTACACCAAGATGGAGATTCGCACCAACGCCGACACACCCAAGGATGCAGAGATTGCACGCCAGTTCGGTGCCAAGGGAATCGGTTTGACCCGTACCGAGCACATGTTCTTCGAGAACCAGAAGATTGTTGCCATGCGCGAGATGATTCTGAGCGAGACCGTTGAAGGTCGCGAGAAAGCCTTGGCCAAGTTGTTGCCCTATCAGAAGGAGGACTTCTACGGCATCATGAAGGCTATGGACGGTCTGCATGTGAACATCCGTCTGCTTGACCCCCCCTTGCACGAGTTCGTTCCCCACGATTTGGAGGGTCAGAAGACCATGGCCGAGCAGATGGGTGTGAGTGTAGAAAAGATTCAGCAGCGTGTGAACTCTCTGAGCGAGAACAACCCCATGCTGGGTCACCGCGGTTGCCGTCTGGGCATCACCTTCCCCGAGATCACAGCCATGCAGACCCGCGCCATCCTGGGTGCCGCCTGCCAGCTGAAGAAGGAAGGCTACGACCCCCATCCCGAAATCATGGTTCCCCTCGTAGGTATCCTGTATGAGTTGAAGCAGCAAAAGGAGGTCATCATGAAGACCGCTGAAGAGGTATTTGCCCAGGAAGGTATCAGACTTGACTTTGAGATTGGCACGATGATTGAGACTCCTCGTGCAGCCCTCACCGCCGACAAGATTGCTACTGAGGCCCAGTACTTCAGCTTCGGTACCAACGACCTGACTCAGATGACCTTCGGCTACAGCCGCGACGACATCGCCAGCTTCCTGCCCATGTATTTGGAGAAGAAGATTCTGAAAGTTGATCCCTTCCAGGTGCTGGACGAGAATGGTGTAGGCCAGCTCATCAAGATGGCCGTGGAGAAAGGTCGCACCGTGCGTCCCGGCATGCGTACGGGCATCTGCGGTGAGCATGGAGGTGAGCCCACCAGCGTTAAGTTCTGCGCCAGCCTTGGTATGAACTACGCCAGCTGCTCTCCCTTCCGCGTACCCATCGCCCGCCTTGCTGCGGCCCAGGCTGCCATAGAAAACGAGTAAGATTTAGCTAATTATCAGTAAATTAGGCGGCGAGTCAATGAAATTCAAAGACTTGCCGCCTAATGTTTTTAATGAAAACACGTGCATTTTGCACACTTTGTGGGCAGGATGAACGCAAATGTTTAGAAAATGTTGCGATACTTTTTGGCAGATGTTTAGAGCGTGTTTAGAGTTGTAACCGATGAAACGATAGTGAGTTAAGGCATTTTTGGCTAATTGGAATGATTTTAAATAAAAACAAATAGGAACATAGAACGATATGGCAACATTTAAAGCATGCGTTCAAAAAGTACGCAAAGACGGTTTTTACCCGGTTTACATCAGGGTTACCCACCACAGAGGTACGCAGTTCATCAAGACTGACAAGATGGTCACCAAGAACGAACTTTCCCGGACGAAAGAAATCGAGGACCCTTACGTGCTTCAATTCTGCATACAGCGGATAATGGAGTACAACGAGAGACTGAACAAAAAGGATATCGAACACTGGACGGCAAAGGAAGTGGCCGACTTTCTGGTGAACGGAAATGATGACATCTGTTTCTCTGAATATGCGAGAAGGCATATCGACCGTATGATCGACAACGGGCAGGAACGCAACGCCAAGAACTATAAACTTGCATTGCAGCACCTGGAACGGTTCTGCGGTACAAACAGAGTGATGTTCTCGGCTCTGACTTCCACACAGGTGAACAAATGGATCAAGTCTCTGGAACAAACCCACAGAGCAAAGGAGATGTACCCCATCTGCATACGACAAGTATTCAAGGCCGCCATCCTGGAATACAACGACCATGACAACGGCATCATACGCATCAAGACCAACCCGTGGATAAAGGTGGAGATACCGTCGGCAGACAGGACGGAGAAACTTGCCATTACACCGGAAGCTTGCAGGGAGTTCTTCTCCTACCCTCTTCCGGAAAGCAAGATGAAATTTCCTTTGACGGAGTTCGGAAGGGACGTGGCCATGTTGGTCCTTTGCCTTGCAGGCATGAATACCGTTGACCTGTTTCAGCTGAGGAAGCAGGACTTTAAGGATGGCATTATCCGGTACCAACGGGCAAAGACAAAGAAATTCCGTGCTGATGGCGCTTACATGGAGATGAGGGTCCCGGCCATTATTCAACCGCTGTTTGAAAAGTACCTCAACACAAGGGATGATGACGAACGTCTGTTCAGTTTCTACCAGCGCATGACGACTGCGGATAGTTTCTGCGCAAATGCAAACAGCGGCATTAAGCAGTTATGTAAGGCCATGGGGATGCCCAAGGAGGAATGGTATTCGGTTTACACGTTCCGCCACACATGGGGTACCGTTGCGCAGAACGATTGCGGGGCATCGATTGACGAAGTTGCATTTGGCATGAACCACAGCAACGGGTACAAGGTAACACGCGGATATATCAAGATTGACTTTTCCCCTGCATGGGAACTGAACGAGAAGGTGGTTGATTTCATTTTCTTCTCCGGCAAAGCATCTGTAAGGGAACAGAAGCCGGAGGACACGCATTTCCGGTTGTCATACCGGTTCATGGTGAATGCGGCAGCTTATCACAACGGCCAAAAGGTGGCAGAACTGACTGATGTAGGTTTCAACAATGTGGATGAAGTAATCGACAAGCTCGCAACGATGCTTCCCGATGACATTCCAAACCGCGCGACGGTGATGTTCAAAATCGTCAACCTTGACAAGGAGCAGACCGTGGTGTACCAGCGGCAGAAAGGAAAAGGGTGTTAATCCTTGCTGAGGTCGACACGAAGGTGCCCGCGGGCGGCACTTGCCAACGAATCAACTTCCGGGAATGTAAGGTTATCTCCGATGACAAGCACCATCTCTGTTTCGGAGGATGCCGCAATGCGTGCGAAGTCCATCAATTCCGAGAAACGGTAATCATCAGAACGCAATGTTACAAAAACGCCTTTTCGCAAAAGAGCCTTGATATTGTCTGCAGATTTCCTCATGTGATTATTTTTTGGCAAAGATAACCCAACCGTTGCATTGGCGGCGTTTATCTTTTTACCCTTGAAACCTGCAGGGATTTTTTCTTTGCAGGTTTTCTTTTCCTTATCCGCTCTAATTTACAAAAAAAATCGTTCAAAAAAAATTTTTTATGTCGGCGGCGTCGGAGCGGAGCGAACGTCGCGCGCGTGCGCGTTTCGACATCCGACTCCATAGAATAATTTTTGATTTAAAATTATTCTTCTACATCCGTAGTAAGGACTATGGATTAGTCCTTACGTCCTAATCCATAAAAAGGATATTCCCGCGCGCACGCGTGAAGGTTACACTTTGGTTTGTGTTTGGTTTGCGTTTGGTTTGCGTTTGGTTTGCGTTTGGTTTG